>JALVTE010000020.1 GCA_027024155.1 Campylobacteraceae bacterium | reverse complement strand
ACAGCACAATATTTAACTCTCGCTCTTCATTAAAAACATTAATGTAGGGCTTTTGCTCTTTGGCTGTTACTTTCCAATTTATCTTTTTAACATCGTCGCCAATTTGGTACTCTTTTATTTCGCTAAAGTCGAGCCCATTTCCTTGAAAAACAGAGATATTATTACCAATATTCGCCCCAAACAGACGCTTTTTGGTCTTTATTATTATCTCTCTTGCTTTTGTATTCATTCAACTCCCTTTAAGGCAAAGGCAATTTGTCTAAAATCTTCTTTATCACTTCGTCAGTTGTAATATTTGCCGCTTGTGCTTTGTAATTTAGAATAATTCTGTGTCTTAAAACATCACTTGCAACTGAAGCAATATCTAAAGGTGTTACATAATCTTTGCCATCAATATACGCCTTCGCTTTTGCTGCTTTATATAGGTTTATCGAAGCTCTTGGGCTCGCCCCAAACTCTATATACTCAGCAAGCTCTCCAAGTCCATACTCTTTTGGCTCTCTTGTTGCGTAAATTATCGATACAATATACTCTAACAGAGCTTCATCCATATGTACAGCTTCAACCTCTTTTTGCATTGCAAAAATATCCTCTTTGCTGGCAACTTGTGCTACCTCTTCAAACTCTTTTTTAGCAACTCTTTTTACAATCTCTACCTCTTCTTTGGCACTATTGTAACCCACTACAACTTTAAGCATAAATCTATCTAACTGTGCCTCTGGCAGTGGGTAAGTACCCTCTTGCTCAACTGGGTTTTGCGTAGCTAGAACCAAAAATGGTTTATCTATTTTAAAGGTTGTATCACCAATAGTAACCTGACGCTCTTGCATAACCTCTAAAAGTGCCGCTTGCACCTTTGCTGGTGCTCTGTTGATTTCATCAGCTAAAAGTAAGTTGGTAAAGATGGGACCTTTTTTTATCTTAAATTCACCATTTTTAGGGTCGTAAATCTCTGTACCTGTTATATCACTTGGCAGTAAATCTGGTGTAAACTGTACACGCTTAAAATCTAATCCTAACGCCTTACTAATAGCATTAATTGCAGTAGTCTTTGCAAGCCCTGGCACACCCTCTACTAAAATATGCCCCTCGCAAAGCAAGCCAATAAGCATTGCATCTATTAGCTCCTCTTGCCCTACTATAATTTTTTTAACTTCTTCTTTAATAGCTAAAACTTTGTTACTCATAACTATCCTCGTATATAAATTTTATGTATTATAATCAATAATTATTAACAAAATATTAATTTGGACTAAAGAAAGTTGATTGCGTTACTATCAAGATTGATAAATAGTATTGTTACTTTCGAGTTATTTTAGAATATTATAATTACCTTATATAAACAATCTAATTAAATTACTAAAGGAGTAACAGATGAAAGTTTTATTTAAAGTAGCACTATTAAGTTCAGTAGTAGCAAGTATTTTAATGGCTGGGCAAGCACCAAAAGAGTATCCGGCAGGAGATTTAGGGAAAATGGTAAAATTGGGTGAAGATATTATGCTTCATACCAATACACATCCATTAACAAAAGATTTAGTAGGTAACAAGCTAAATTGTGCATCTTGCCACTTAAAAGGTAGCGATGGTAAACCAGGTACTGGTGATGGAATTGGTACATTTATTGGTACTGCAACAGCTTTTCCTGCCTATTCTAAAAGAGAGAAAACAGTACAATCTCTACAAGATAGAGCAAACAACTGTTTTATGCGAAGTATGAATGGTAAAAGACCAATTATAGATAGTAAAGCATCTATGGCAATGTATGCATATATTACTTGGTTATCTGATGGTATGCCAATGCATATGGATACAAAGAGACCTTGTAGCCCTAAAAATAGTGCTAGATGGGCAAAAAATGCTAAGAAATTTGCAAAAATTCAGAGAAAAGCAACACATGCTAACTATGAAAATGGTAAAAAACTATTTGCAGCTAAATGTGCATCTTGTCATGGTGACCATGGGCAAGGTATGGGTAATTTCCCTCCACTATGGGGTAAAGATTCAAAAGGTGGTTGGTTATCTTATAACACAGGTGCCGGTATGAGTAAACTTAACAAAGGTGCGGCTTGGGTACAATCTAATATGCCTTTAGGTCAGGGTGGAACACTTAAAGACCAAGAGGCAGCAGATATTATGCTGTATGTTGATGCACAAGAGAGAGCACCGTTTGATTTAAAGAAAGGATTACTTCCTAAAGATAAAATGGGTTACTACAACTCAAAAGTGCTTGATGAACACCATAGTGTAGAGAGTAACTTTAAACAATTTGGTCTTGATTTAAAGAAAATTAAGGGTGAATAGTAATATTTAACACAAATCATATAATCCTCCGAAAAATGTTACCCATTGGTGGGTAACATTTTGCTATAATTAATCTATGAAAAAAATCTATCTACCTCTTATTGTGCTATTTAGTACCATTTTATTAATACTTTTTGTTTTTTACAATAGATACTCTAACTACTATAAAGATGAACAAATTAGCAGGTATGTATCGAAAAATATAGAGATTTTAAATGAGAATTTAGAGTTTGAAAAACGCTATGCACTTTCGCTCTCGCTTATGGTTTCTAAAAACAATACCCTAAAAGAGGCACTAAAAGCCAATAATAGAGCAGTTGCACTAAAAGAGTTAGAGCTTGTAATTAAAGAGATAGAGAAAACAACGCACACTAAAGTAGATATTCAAATACACACAAAAGATTTAAAAGCATTTGCAAGAAGTTGGGATAGAAGCAACTATTATGGAGCCGATTTAAGTTTTAGACGAGGGCTTAAAATTGTTCGTAAAAGCAAAGCCCCTTTTGTATCTATAGAACTAGGAAAACGGCTAAATATAAAAGCTATCTCTCCAATTTTTGATAAAGATAGATATATTGGCTCTATCGAAGTAATTATGGGATTTGCTGGTATAAAAAAGAGGCTAAAAAAGTTTGGGCTTACCATATTGGGGCTACTTGATAAAAAGTATATAAATGTAGCAGTTGATTTAATAAACAATCCTAAAATTGGAAATTATTATATTGTAGAGAAGAGCTACTCAAAAGAGTTATTTAATTTGTTAAAAAACAATAGCTATATATTAAATGGCAAAAAGTTTTACTACCAAATTAACAGAAGTATAGTAGCAATAATTCCTATGAAGAGTGTTGGCATTATAGATGTTGGAAAAATTGCACTTCTTATGAATTCGGAGCAAAAACAGGATTTTTCAACTATGCAAGCGACTCTTAATAATTATCAATTTAAAGGTAAAAAACGAGAGGTTATAATAAAATGAGAATACTACTTTTAGAAGATGATTATCTCTATAGAGTAAGCATAAGTGAATTTTTAGAGACTCTTTCTTATCAAGTCGATGCCTTTGAAGATGGTCAAGAAGCTTTAGATGCGATTTATGATAATCAATATAGCGTGCTTTTGCTAGATATTAGAGTTCCAACAATCGATGGCTTTGAGATTTTAAAAGAGATACGAAAATATGGAATTAATACACCTGTAATTGTATTAACATCTTTAACAGATATAGAAGATTTAAGCTTAGGTTACGAATTGGGATGTAGCGATTATATCCGTAAACCTTTTGAGTTAAAAGAGTTAAAGTATCGCTTAGAATTTTTAATAAAAAACTCTATTTTTAAAGCAAATGATAATATAGTTAAAATAGATGAACACTACAGTTTTGAAATAATGGAAAATAGACTCTATAAAGATTCAAACGAGATAGAGTTAAGCTCTATAGAGCAGAAATTGGTTAATTTTTTAGTTAGAAATAAGGGAGTATATAAATCTATAGATACCCTACAAAATGAGGTTTGGGAAGGTCGTGATATAACTTATGCCGATATTAGAATGTGCATAAAACGCATTCGTAATAAATGCGATAAAGATTTTATAAAAACCAAAAAGATGGTAGGGTATAAAATTGGTTGATAAAAAAATAATAAATAGTAAATATACACTTTTTCAAATGGTACTTTTATTACTTATTGTCTCGATACCTATGCATTTTTATATTACAAGCGAGCTAGAAAATGCAAAATATAAAGATAAAACAGAGTTAGAAAATTATGCAAAGCAAGTTGCAAACAGAATTTATATATTCTCTAACTCTAACGATACAGAGTTTTACTTTCCACGCTCTAACCTTTATAAAAGTGCTATCTATAGTGCAAATGGTAAAAAGATTTTCTCTCTACTTTCAAAAGATATCAACCCAAAAAATATATATTTTAGCGATATAACTGGCAATAGATACTTAAAAACAGTACTTAAGCCAAATATATTTAATGCCAAATATTTAATTGTACAAAAAAAGATTAGTTACTATAAATTGATTGTAAATGTTATTGCAATTTTAATAGTAGTTGCTATCTTGGTCTTTTTAGTACTGCTATCTATCATAAAACAGAGTGCCTTGCCATATAAAAAATTAAACCAATATTTAGAAGATTTTATAAAAGATGCAATGCACGAGTTAAAAACTCCAATGGGTGTGATTTTGTTAAATTTAGACTCTTTGAGTGTGATTTATGAGCAAAATAGAATGATTCTTCGTGCAAAATCAGCACTTAAGAATATGATTGTAATTTATGAAGATTTAGAGTTTTTTGTAAAGAATAAAAAGGTTGCACACAATAAGATAGATATAAACCTATCTAAGTATGTTTGCGAAAGAGTAGATTTTTTTAGCGACTTATTACAATCAAAAGAGATTACAACAAAAAAAGAGATAGAAGAAAATGTCTATATTAAATTTAATAAATTAGAGTTAGCAAGAGTAATAGATAATACCCTATCTAACGCCATTAAATACTCTAAAGAGAAGACAAAAATCGGTATAAAAGTTTACAGAGATGGCAGCAGAGTATATCTAAAAATCAGTGACCAAGGCAGAGGAATAGCAGATACAAAAAAGATTTTCAAACGCTACTATCGCGAAGATAAAATTAGCGGTGGCTTTGGCTTAGGCTTAAGCATTGTAAAAAATATTTGCGATAAAAATGGTGTACAGATAATGGTAGATTCAAAAGTAGGCAAAGGCTCTAGTTTTGAGTATTGTTTCCAAATGACAGTGAAAAATTCATAAAAATATAGTAGAGATTTTAGTTAGTTTATTTAAATAGCATTAAATAGTGCTACTTTTACGGTTTTAAAGCCCCTGCTCCGAAAAATATATAGATTTTATGGTATCATTCTGAAAATATAAACTAAAGGTGGGATTTATGCAAACAAGATTTCTAAAATATCTGTCTGCTCTTGCATTAACTTTTTTACTTCTTGGTTGTGGTGGGGGTGCTACAAGTAGTGGGGCAAATAATAACAGTGAAACTGTTTCTAGCGGAAATAGTAACAATGGAGGTGGCAACAGTAATAATACTGCTAATGATGAATTTTCTAAAACAGAGTATAAAGGGTTGGTCTTTTACCATAAAAACCTACCCTCTTCTAATTATAAGTTAGAGCAAATTGATAATAGTACTTTTAACTCTTTAAGTGATGCGAAAAAGTTGCAAGTTGCTAATAAATTATTAAACACTCTATATTTTGGCTATCCTCTCAAAGAGTTAAAAGAAAAAATAGAGAGTGGCACTTTTATAAGCGATATACAAAATGGTTTAAGTGTTGATAATACAGATAAAGAGTGGTTAGAGAATTACATTTTAAATGATGACATATTCAAACAGTACACAAGTACATACTATCTTCCGCAATTAAATACAATATTAGCACGTTTTTATGCAGCTAAAAAGTTAGATAAATATTTTTATGAAAATTGGGTTGCTTATACTTTAACTCAAACAATAATGTTCTCGCCTGCTTATGAGCTTACAAATACGCATACACCGAACATTGCAACTGTTTATAATAATTTAGTAGATATGTTAGAGGTAGATAGTGGTATGAGGTTTATAACATACGTGCATATGATGAGCGAAGATAACTGGCGTCGATTTAGAAGCCCCGAAGATAATGGTAGAGAGATGCTAGAGATTTATCTACAAGATGATAACGATTCGCATGTACCATTGGCTGGGCAAGCTTTAAAAAACTGGAGCTTAAATGCAGATGGCGATACGCTAGAGGTTGGCTTAAATAAAAATACGAAACCTATTAAACTCTTTGGTACTACAATCTACACAGGAGAAGATTTTTATAGAGAGTTAGTTAAATCTTCTGCATTTACTCGTGGTGTTACAAATAGGCTTGTTGATTTCTTTTTTCCTAATAAAACAGCAAAAGAGAAGGCAAATATTGCTAATAAAATTGTGTCTAGCAAACCAGAGACTTGGCAAGATATTTTAACGCAAATAGTATTTTCTAAAGAGTATTTGCTTAATAACAATAGAGCACAAAGTGCAGAAGAGACATTTTTCTCTTTAGCAAAGAAGATGGATTATAGAGTAAAAAGAAGTAGTATATCAAGATTTAGGCAAGCTTTAGATAGTATGCATCAAGCAGCAATGAAGTATAAATTAGGGAAAATCGAACGTGTCCCATTAGATACACTATCTTTTGCTTATTATCATAAATATATTCGTATGTCGGTACTATTAAAGCATGCTGACGCAACACAAACAGACCATGACTCATGGAACTATTCTGGTTGGCAAGATAGTTTTGTAGACTTTAATAAATTTACATACGACAGTAGAGATGATGTAGCTAGTTTAAAAGGTTTGGTAAACTATCTTTTCGAGACAATTTTAGGCAGAGATGCAAAAGATGATGAACAGCAATTTTTTAAAAACCATATGATAGAACAAAGAGATGGCAAAGAGTTATTTAAATCTGAATTTAATATGTTTATAACACGTGATGACCCACAAGATGAAGAGAAGAGACGAAGAGATAATAAGTATCATATTGTTATAAGTGTACTTGATTATATCTCAAGACTTAGCGAGACATACAGCCAAATGGAGGTAAAGTAATGAAGTTTTCATATTTAAAAAACAGAAATTTTCAAGTAGTTTTCTCAAAAAGAGTACATAGCACAAAGCTTTTGGAAAAGGAGATTTTAAAATGAAACGAAGAGATTTTATAAAATTATCAACTCTAGCATATTCTGCCCTTATGCTACCAAATTTTTTACAAGCTAAAGAGTTTAATGAAAGTGATATCAACTTTTCAAAAGCGACTTTCGATAATAACGGAGCACAAACTATCATTATAAATATGTATGGCGGGGCTAGCCAACTCTCTGGAAATATTACAAATATAGATGAGATAGAAAAAAACTCTCAAAATAGTTATAGCTACTTTAGAAGCGTTACTAAAACCAAAAATGGTTGTTGGAAAGAGGCTGGTGGAGACTATATGGAAAAACTACTTGCCGATGGTGATATGACACTATATAGATGCTGCTACTCAGCAATTAGAGAAAAGAATAATAACAAATCTCACGGACTTTGCACAGAGCAGAATCAAAAAGGCTCTTTCGATACAAATGGTGGTGGAATTATTACAAATATTGCGGAGATATTAGATACTCATGGAGCAATAGGGAGTAATACTGTTATGCCTTTTGTTACACTAGATGGAGAGTCTAATTTTTATGCATCTTTAAATAGACCTCTTAAGAGTTACCTAAAAGCTACAGCGATTGATGAGAATTTGGATAACCCATATAAAAGAGAGAGATGGAGCGTAAGAGAGTGGTTTTATTATACTCGTAAAGAAAGGGAACATGAACACTATAACGATACAGATGAGAATGGTGGTTTTGACCCTAAATTTAGCATAGATATGGATGCCTTGGCACAAAAACATAACCCCAATGGAGAGATTAAAGATGACTTCGCAAAACGAGCAGAATTAGAACATTTTATCGATGAAATAGCAAAAGGTGAAACACCAGATTTAGGTGATAACGCCTACCCGGATAATAAATTTTCCAGAAAAATTAAAACTGCTATAAAGCTATTAGATAAAAACCCAGATACAAAAATAGTAACTTTAGGAACTGGTGGTTTAGGTGGTTGGGATGACCATAGTAATGCAAGAGATTATGTAGATAGAATGGAAGCTCTTTTTGCAACACTGCACTCTGCAATGGCTCATTTAAAAGCTATTGACAAAGAGGGTAAGATAAATATAATGGTATTTGCAGAATTTGGTAGAAATGTAAATTTAAACTCTGCAAACGGCTGGGACCATGGTAATTTACAAAACCTTTATGTACTTGGAGGAAAAGATTACTTTAACCACAAAGGTATAGTTGGCGAAACTGTTGTTGATGTTACAGGTAAATTAAACCGTTTATGGCTAAAACCAAAAGCAGGAACTTACTGGTTCGAACCAATTAACATTGCTTCTACACTATATAAATTATATGGCATAGAAAACCCCGAAGTACTAACAGGTGGCAACTTTAAGACATTAAACATATTGGCATAAATATCTACTTTTAGATATAATTACCGTATGAATAATTTTAAACAAAAAGTACGAGAATTTTATAAGCCATTTTATGACAATGGCGATAAAGCACACTTAATAGACCACGCAGACGATGTTTGCAATTTGGCATTAGAGATTAATAGAGATTGTAGCGAAAAATTGGTAATTTTAGCTAGCTATATTCACGATATTTTTAATGCTACCGATAGAAAAAAGCATAATATTTTGGCGTATGAGTATGTAAAAAACCGAAGTGATAAGTTTTTAAAAGAGTTAAGCGATAAAGAGCTAGAGCTTGTAGCACACGCTGTATTAGAGCACAGAGGTAGTTTTAAAGGTGAATTTTTCTCTAAATTATCAGCAATTATTAGCTCTGCTGATAGAGAACGCCCCGATGTAGCTAAAATTGTAATTCGAAGTATGCTCTACAACAATGCCGATGCTCAAGATGTTTATGAACATATGCTAGATAAATACAGTACTAATGGTTATGCTAAATATCCTACTGTATATCAAGAGATATTTAAAAAAGAGTTACAAGAGTTTAAAAAAGAGGTAGATAATATTTCTGTTGAAAAAATTATGGATATATGGAAGAATCGAGATAGCCAATAAGATTTTAGCTATTCTCTCTTGGCTTATAGTTAAGTATTCTTTTTACATTATCTAAAGATAAAAAGAATATTGCATCAAATATTGGGTTTAATTTGGTTTTGCTATCGTTTATTACGATAAATGGCTCTATTTTTTCTATATCATCCCTGCCTTCTATCTCTATTTCGAATACTATTGGACGAAGGGTTTTTACTAAGTTTAGTGCTTTTTTGTAGCCTTTTTCATTAGGTTTTGGCAATAAATTGTCTCTCTCACTCTCGCTGAGTCTTAGCTTTTGTAGTAACTCTAGCTTATCTTTAAAGATTACCTTCTCCCAATATATATCGGCAAATTCACTTTTAAAATCGCAATATGGACTAATTAAAGGGTGTGGTTTAGTAGCACGAATATCTTCTAAAAAGTTTAGAAAAAAGTTTTGCCCTCCAAATTTTTGGGCTAAACTGCTTAAGTTTTCGTGCAACTCTTGTTTTTCATTTTCTGGTAAGTTGTTAAAGTGTGACATATCTTATCTTTTTGCTACATTATAGCAAAATATTGCAAAATGTCATAATATATAACAATTTAAAAAGTTTATGCAAAAATAAGTTAAATAGGAGATAAACCTTGAAAATATTTAAAAATAATACAAAAAAAACTATAACAGAAAAACAAGATAATATTTTAGTAACAACCCCTAATTATGGAACATTTATATCAAAATGTATATCTGCAAAAGGAGATATACAATCTTGTGAAGCAATTACTATAGAGGGTAAAATAATAGGAGATATAACTTGTGAAGATATAGTTGTAATTTTACCCGAAGGGGTGGTAACTGGGAGAATAGAGGCAAAAGAGTTAAGGGTTGATGGAAAAGTAGAAGGTTCCATAGAAGCAAAAATTGTAGAAGAGTTAGAATCGGCTACTATTAAAGGAGATATTTTAGCAGATATAGTAATTTTAAATGGCACAAGTAATGGCAATATTTTATGCAAAGAGAGTTTAGAGATAGGCAAGGGTGCTAATATAAAATGTAAAGATTGCAAAGCAGAAATAGTTACAATAGATGGTTCTATAACTGGGAATCTTATAGCTTCTAAATTAATAGAATTACAGAAGAATGCAACACTAAAAGGCTCTATAAAAGCAAAAGAATTAAAAAGTGAACTTGGATGTAAAATTTCTGCTTTGGTAGATATTTTTGATAATAGAGATAAAAAAGATAAAGAATCTTAATAAATTGACTTAGCTTAAAATTGGTGTAATAAAAAAGTTATATAATAGTTACAATCAAAACTAAAGGGGAGATTATGGGATTTTTTAGTGGGAAAAAAGATAAAGAAGAAGAAAGAAATTTAGAAACACCTCAAGAGAGTGTTAAAAAACCTGTTCATAATAATGTAGTAAGTAGTGATATGGTTAAAGTGCCAACTCGTAATGTTTCGGTTATTAAAGAGAAGTTTAAGGTCAAGGCTGAGATAGAGGGAGAAGGCTCTTTAATAATCGGCGGACATTTTGAAGGAAATGTAAAGCTAGATGATACACTATTTGTAGAGAAAGGGGCTCTTTTTAGCGGAACAGTACAAGCAAAAAATGTAAAAATTTCTGGTGATTTTGAAGGCACTATAAATGCTAATGCCGTAGAGATTACAAAAAGTGGTAGATTAAACGGAACTATTAATGCTAACAAAACACATTTAGGTGGCTTTATAAAAGGGATAGTTAAATCTATCGAAAGTATAGAGATATCAGCAAGTGGAATAGTAGATACTCAAGAGTGTAAAAGTAAACAGATAAAAATAGAAGGTAATGTAGAGGGCAGAGTCGTAGCATCTGAACTACTAGAGGTTACAAGTGGTGGTTCTGTAAAAGGTGATATTATTACAAAAGGAATCCGCACTGAACAGGGTGGTTCGATTATTGGAAATATCCAAACATACGACGAATCTATCCATGCACAAGAGAATATACTAGAAAATAGTGACAACCCTAACCAAATAGACCCCGAAGTCGCAAAACTTATAGACATAGACCCAAATGATATAAAAAAATATGCTAAAAAAGAGGAAAAAGAGATAAAACGAATTCCTACAGATAAAAAGTAGATTCTTATTATCCTTCTTATGGCTATTTTGATACAATTATAAAGTTTATAAGAAGGATTTTTTTGAATATATTACTCTTTATTAAAAATTTACAAGGGCGAGGAGTTAGTAAAGTCTATTTAAATTTGGCTAAGCTCTTGCAAAGTGGCGGATATAATGTTTATTTTGTCATTCGTCAAAATATAGTAGAATTTGACACCTCTTTTTTAAATAACTTTTTTCTTATATCAGAGAATGTTACTACAAATTTAGATAACTTAATAGAAAAAGAAAAAATTAATTATATCATCTCTAATAATGTAGAGTATTGCCAAAATTTGCATAATATTTCACAAGATAACATATTTTATAGCGTACATATGCTTTGGGGAGAGAGACTATTTAAGCAATTAAGATTTAAAAAAATATGGCAACTAAGAAAAGAATATAAAGATAAAAATGTAATTGCTATTAGCGGTGCTGTTAAAGATGATTTACTAAATAAAATAAAGATTAAGCCAAAAAGAATTGAAATTATTTATGACTACTTTGATTTTGAAGAGATAGAGAAAAAATCAAATGAGTATAAGGTGAATATAGATAATTACATTATAAATATAGGCGCTTTCTCTTCTGAAAAAAATCATCAACTTTTAATAGAAACTTACAAAAAATTAGATACTACATATGACTTAGTATTAATTGGCGATGGAAAATTAAAAGCAAAAATAGAAAAATTAGTTGCTAAATATAATTTAAAAGATAGGGTGCATTTTTTAGGATTTTTAAAAAACCCTTATCCATATTTAAAAAATGCCAAATTAACACTTTTAACATCTAAGAATGAATCATTACACGGCGTAGCTGTTGAGAGCCTGTTTTTAAATACTCCTGTTGTATCAACTGACTCTAAAGGAATAAGAGAGGTTTTAAGTGGAGATTTAAAGCAATTTATTGCAAAAAATAATACACAATTAGTACCCTTAGCACAAAAAGCTCTATTAAATTATCCAGAAATTAGTAGTATTTACTATAATAAATTTTCCAAAGAGCTTTTAAACTCTTACAATAATTTATTTAAAAAGGATTCTAGTGCTCAATAAAGCTTTAAATATTTCAGCAGTTATTTTTGCTTTTGTATTTCCACTCTCTATTGCTGCTGCTAATATTGTATTGGGAGTTATGCTTATCTTATGGATAGCACAAGGAGAGTGGAGCAGAAAATTTAATCAGTTAAAAAATGATAAAATATTATTATCTATATTAGGTATTACTATTCTACTTCTAATATCAACAATGTTTTCCAATAGCATTTATAATGGATTTGCACTTAATAAAAGTCATAACGAATATAGCTTTATATTAAAAAGATTTGTTTGGCTAAGTTTACTGTATCCAATTTTTATTACATCTGTAACTAAAGAGTATTTATCTAAAATTATAACTGCATTTTTAGTTGCTATGTTTATTAATGAATTAATATCGTATGCTACCTATTTTCATTTAATAGATATTGAGTATTGGAAAGCGAAAAAGATACTCTACCATGAACTAGCATATGACAATCCAGCACCAATGCATCACTCTTTTTACTCTATTTTTTTAGTTGTTACAATTTTTTTACTATTAACACAACTTTTTACAGAGAAAAATATTTTTATGAAAGCTTGGATTTTACTATTTTTAACAAGTTCTACCGTAAATTTATTTGTAAACGGAGGAAGAACAGGGCAACTAGCATTTATTTTAGCAAGTATTATTTATAGTATTACTTATTTTAGAGAAAAGATTAAATATATAATATTAATGATTACTATTCTTATTTCAATTATATTTACAGCATATAAATTTAGTCCTATTTTTCAGAGTAGAGCCAATTTAGCAATTCACAGTATGAATTATATCTATAAAAATAGAAATTATAATACTTCTTGGGGTGCAAGAGTGGCTTTAGATATTGTATCTTGGAGATATTTAACTCAAGATATTAAACACTTTATTTTTGGAGCAAGTGCAGGAGATGCAAAAAAAGAGATATTGATATTTAGTAAAAAATATCCACATCTTTATAGAGCGGTTTACGATAAAAAACATCTTCATAATCAATACTTCCAATTTTGGGTAGATGGCTCTATTTTTGCACTACTTCTATTTTTCTATATGCTTTATAGTGCAATAAAAATAAAAACTCCATATAGGGCACTTAAGTATGCACTAATTACAGTGTTTATGTTTGCATTTATATCTGATCTTTTTATATATAGAACGACTAGTTATATACTATTTCTATTTGTTATATCTATTTTGAATATACAAGCAAAGGAGAGTTATGAATAGTGCTCTTTATATACTGTTTTTATTTTTTAGTTTTATTGTAAAAATTACTCCACAAAAAAGTTTAAAAAATAGTAGCGATGTACTTGCAACATTTGTATGGCATATAGATATTTTTAGAAAAAAGGTAGTTTTAAAAAATTTAGAAATTGCATTCCCTAATATTAGTCAAGATAAGCGTATTGAAATAGCTAAAAGTACATATAAAAATTATTTTTACTATTTTGCCGATATTATAAAAAGTATGCATATTAAAGCAGACGAACTAGAGCAGAAAGTTATAATTAAAGGCAAAGAGAATTTAGAGTTAGCTTTAAATTCTAATAAACCAATAATATTTATGACTGCACATTTTGGAAATTGGGAGATTGCTCCAAAGATTATTGGAGCCAAATATAAACCAATGGTAGTATTAATGCGAGAGTTTGACAACCCAAAAATTGGAGAGTTTTTTAAAAAGAGTCGAGCTTCGTTTAACATTACACCTATAGACAAGCAAGGCTCCGTAAAGGAGATTATAAAAGCTTTTAAAGAGAATAAAGCTTTAGGTATTTTAATAGACCAGCACTCTAATGCCCCAAAGGCTATAGATGTAGAGTTTTTTAATAAAAAAGTTAAATTTAATCGAGCCGTATCGACTTTGGCAGATAAATTTGGTGCGATTGTTGTACCAATGTTTAGCTATTTAAAAAATGATAAATATATTTTAGAATTTTTAAAGCCAAAAAGTTTTGAAGATGAAACAATAGAGAGCTTTACACAATGGCAAGCAACAACTATAGAAAATATGATAAAAAAGCACCCAAGCGAGTATTACTGGTTTCATAAACGCTTTAAAAATATAAAGGGAATATATGATTGATATACTCTTTATAGCTCAAAATAGGCATCAGTTTGAGTACTTTACTAAACTATCTAAAAATTTAGAGTTTAATTGCAAAGTTGTAATGCCAAAACATTTTTGTTATAGTTTCAAAAAGTGCAATATAGATAAAAAGTTAGATGAGGTAGAGAGAAAATATAGCAGTTTTAAAGCCATACTATATAAGCCATACATAAAATTAATAACGCCATATTTTGAATGCAACTATAGATATTATATTAATAAGTTTAACCCTAAAATAGTTGCCCTTTGGAATGGAGTTAAGTACCCACAAAATATTGCAGTTAATATTGCAAAAGAGTTTAATAAAAAGATAATATATTTCGAAAATGGCTTTTTACCAAACACTACTCAAGCCGATTGCAAAGGTGTAAATGCAGGTAGCTCAATACCTAGAGATTATGAATTTTACAAAAATTTAACAATAGATACAAAACTGCCAAAAGATTTAAACAAAAGGGAATTTGTCGGTAAACAGAAGTTATACGATGTAGTACTTCCTAAGAGTTATATTTTTGTGCCATTTCAAGTTGCATATGATTCTCAAATTATTAATTTTAGCAACTTTAGCGGAATGGAGGAGCTGTTTTATTTAATAGCCAAGATTGCCAATAATCTTAAAATAAATTTTGTATTTAAAGAGCACCCATCAGATAGGGTTAGCAACTACTCAAAATTGCACAATATTGCAAACGAGAGCCCATATTTAACATTTGCAAATAGTGTAGATACACAAGAGTTAATACAAAATGCCAAAGCAGTGGTTACTATAAACTCTAGCGTAGGCATCGAGAGTTTGCTATTTTCTAAAAAAGTATATGTCTTAGGTGAAGCATTTTATGCAATAGATGGTATAACAATAAAAGCCAACAAAAACACTTTAGTGCAGAAACTGCAAGATAAACAAGAGATAGATTTTAAAGTTGTAGAGAATTTTTTAAAATATTTACAATCTTATCTTTTGCCAAATTCGTGGAAAGAACCAAAAAAAGAGCACTATTTAGCACTTAATAAGAGGATAAAACAATGCTTACAATGACAATTTTAGTAAAAAACGAAGCAGACATAATAGAGCATAATATCCGCACTCACGCCTCTTTGGGAGTAGATAGTTTTGTAGTTATGGATAACAACTCTAATGATGGAACAAGAGAGATATTAGATGAGCTCTCTAAAGAGTTTGAAATAACAATAATAGATGAAAAAGGTACATATAATCAAGCAAGATGGATGACAAAGCTTACCCATATAGCAAAAAAGAGGTACAACCCAAGATGGCTAATTCCTAATGATGCAGATGAGTTTTGGATTCCAAATAGCAACACAATAAAAGAGGCTCTTCCAAGTAGGGGCTCTGTATTGAGTATAAACCGCTATAATATGCTTCTTTACAGAGGCTTAGATAACTTTTTAGATAGTGAATATATGGTGGCAAATCCTGTCTATTATAGTAAAAAAGCACAACTTAGCAGAAGCGATATTTCACTGCCTTTAACAAAAATATCTCCAAAAGTAATTGTAAAACCAAAAGGCTTATTATGGATACGAGGAGGTAACCACAAGGCTCTTCATCTGCAAAATTTCAGAGATTATTTTAAACAATATGATAAAATAAAGAGATTTGAAGATATAAGCGTTTATCACTACCCTATTAGAAGTTTTGAGCAATTTAAAGCCAATATAGAGAATCGAAAACTACTGCTAGCAAAAGGTGCTAAAATGGGTCCTCACTATAAACGCTGGGTAGAGCTTTTAAACAAAGGCTTACTTGAAGATGAATTTTACAGTAATATTCTCTTTAATAGTGAAGAGTTAAAAGTTTTACAAAAGTATGCAATAGTAGATAAAATAGATATAAAGGGTAAATTTGTTTAAATTTATTAAAGAGTATGCTAGTTACTACAGAGGGTATAAAAAAGAGTTAATTCTAGCACTTATTGGTATTGTTTTTGTGGCGTTTGCAACGGCGGCTACTGCTTATTTAATTAAGCCGGTACTTGATAAAATATTCATAGAGAAAAATGAACATATGCTCTATATTTTGCCAATAGCTATTGTTATAGTCTATTTTTTAAAGGGGCTTGGGGCGTTTTTACAAAAGTATTATGTAAGCTACATTGGAGAAGATATAGTTCGTAAAATTCGTAATAATTTTTTAAACCATATCGTTATGCTAGATATGGAATATTTTAAAAAGACACACTCTGGAGAGCTTGTAAGTAGAATTATAAACGATATAAACCGTATTCAAAATGCAGTAAGCAACGATTTGGCAATGCTTATTCGCGATAGTGTAATGTCTATTTTTTTAATGGGCGTTGTATTTTATCAAAACTATAAATTGGCATTTTTTATCTTTATACTTTTGCCTGTTGTTATCTACCCTGTTACTAAAATCTCTAAAAAAATTAAAAAGTACTCTAAAGAGACACAGAGCAAAACTGCCGAGTTAAACCAAAGTTTAAGTGAAATTTTTAGAAATATAGAGACAATTAAAGCGTACAACTCAAAAGATTACGAGATAGATAGTTTTAAAGAGCTAAACTCAAATTACTTAAAAACTAACCTAAAAATACTAAAAGCAGAAGGTATTTTAAGACCCATTATGGAGACTCTAAATGCCACAATAGCGGCCATTGTTATTATAGTAGGAGGCAAAGAGGTAATCGCTGGCAGTATGAGTGTGGGAGCTTTTTTCTCTTTTATGACAGCTCTGTTTATGCTGACAGACCCAATTAAGAAAATATCGTTTACATACTCTCGCTTTCAAGATGCGATTGCTGCAAATGAGCGATTAAAGAGTATTTTATCTATAAAGCCCACTATAAATAGCGGAAGCAAAAAGTTAAAAAAAGTTGAATCTATAGAGTTTAAAAATGCAACTCTTAAGTATGGCAATAAATTAGCACTAGAGTCTATAAACTTTACCCTAAAGCAACCTAGTATAGTTGGATTAGTGGGAGATAGCGGTGGTGGTAAAAGCTCTTTTATAAGCTTGTTAGAACGCTTTTACGATACTTGTGATGGAGAGCTTTTAATAAATGGACTAGATATAAAAGAGTACAATTTAGAGAATCTTCGCAAAAAAATAGCCTACATTCCGCAAAATATCCATATATTTAGCGATACAATAGCAGCCAATATAGCATACGGTAAAAAGATAGATAGAGAAAAAGTTATAGAGTCTCTAAAAAAAGCTAATTTGTATAAGTTTGTGGCAAACTTAAATGAGGGTATTGATACCGTACTTCAAGAAAATGGTAGCAACTTAAGTGGTGGACAAAAACAGAGAATTGCAATAGCAAGAGCTCTATATTTAGACCCCGATATTCTACTACTAGATGAAGCAACAAGTGCCCTAGATAACCAAAGCGAAGCTGCAATTATGAAGACGATAGAGGGGTTAGAAGATAAATTTATATTCATAGTAGCTCACCGCTTATCAACAATTAATAATGCCGATAAAATATTAGTATTTAAAGATGGAAAAATAGGGTGCCAAGGTAGCAAAGATGAGCTTATTAAGGATTGTGAAGAGTTTAAAAAGCTTTACCGTTAAAATTGAGTGTGAGTTAAAAAGAAATTTATTATTCAAAGCACAAAGTCAAGCTTTGCACTTTGGCTCTATTTTTTTAACTTATAGACTCTGCTATATGGAGATTTAACCACTAAATCAAACAAACTTTTATCGTAATTTCCTAGTAGGAACATTTGTACATAGTTAGAAGCAAATGTTTGATTATCCATAACAATAAATTCATTTAAATTTTTAATATACAATAGTACATATCTACCATCATCATGGTATTTATTTGGAGTAACTTTAATATCTCCGTTACTCTCTATTTTTGTCTCAACTAAATATTTTAAAGGCAACTCTCTATTATTCAAAATCAAATTACCTTTAGCAGTATCAAATGCTATGCCATTTCTAAAGATAATTAAAGAACCATCTTTCTTATAAGCATAAGTAGGATAGAACCAAATATTACGCTCTTTTTTACCTGTAGTTAAATCTATATTAGAAAATCTAGTAATCACTGGGAATATATTTAACATTTTTAATGGAGCATAAAAGTATATATCTCTTGTTTTTTTAGGTAGCTTGTAGTTACTACTAGCTAAATCTTGCAAAAACTTATTTGGGTCTTTTTGGTTAGGTTTCCCTTCTTGTAAAAGTGTATTTATTATAGGAGCCGCAATAGGTCTTATGAAGTTATGTCCTTTTGAATCTATCATAATATATTCTTGAGGAGCCTTATCTATATCTTTTTTGTATTTTTTAAGAATATCATATGTTTTTGCATATTTTTCAACACTAAGTCTTGCTAAATTTGATGTAAACTGTGGTGAAGTAGATAAAAATAGTTTAGAGATAATGTAGTTATCATTATTATGTTTTCCACCATCTATTAAGGTATTTGTCTCTGTATAGTACCATATAGGGTAACCATAATCCCACCAAGTTAATGTATAATCTTTTGAGTTTGATATTTTTTTTAAGCTATTTAAATCTTTTACTTCACTATTTTGAAATACAGGACCAGGATTGTAACCCTCTAATGCATGCTTAACATTTGGATAAATTAAAGCAATAGTTGCCAAAATTAAAAACATATATTGAAGTTTCTTACCTTGAATATATTCTGAAATTAAACCAAGTAAGTATATAGCACTTAAAGCAGCTATTGGCACAGCATAAATAGTAAATCTAAGCCCTCCCCAATGAGCAAAAAGACCTATACCAACAAGTGGAAGTGCTAATATAAACTCTTTTTTTCTTAATACTAATATTACATATCCAATTATAAACATAAAAAAGCCGATAACTGAACCAATAATTCTATACGATACATTATTAGCGTAAGGATTTCTCGGGTCTGGGAAAAAAGGTATTCCTGATGCTTCACTTACTGTTTGTAAAACTCCATAAAAATGAATAGAACCTTCAGTGACAGTACCAGTAGACGTATAGCTAACAACACGATTGATAATAGATTCTAAAGCATTACTACTAATTAAGAAATATAAAAAGGTAATAGCAGATACATATATTATTGCTTTCATACTAAAACTCTTTTTAGTAAATAGGAAAAATGCTATAGATAATAGTATAATTTTTATAGTCATCTCATAAATAATAGGTAGCGGTATATGGCTAGCTGATATAAATAGTAGAATTAAAAAGATATAAGTTTTTTCATTTTTTCTATAAAAAACAAGTATATATACAGTAAAAATTAATACCATAGCGTTAGATACACTTACGCCATGTGGGTACAAGAAAGAGTATACAACTATAAAGATAGTTGCAATAAAAATATCTTTAATAGTAAAACTTTTAAGAGCTTTTAAAAAATAGTATAGAATAAAATATGGCATAATAAGTGCAAACATATCGGTATCATAATATCCTGCTAGCGTTCTATTGTAATAACTCCAAGCCACAGAAGCTAAAAGTGCACTAAAAAATCCCCATAAAGGCTTGTTATATAATTTACCAATAAGTATTAAAGGTATTACAATTAAACTAGATATAACAGTTGGTAGATATAGCATTACACTATTTAATGGTATGTGTAAAAACTTTACTATAATAAAAGTTACAAATACCAAACCTCTGTCTAAAAAAGATGGAACCATATGATTATATTGGTACATACCATAAAGACTTTTTTTTACACCACTAGCGAAATAGTATCCATCATTTGTATTTATCATTAATTGACCATTCCACATATATGCAGGATCTCCATGATGCATAAATACCCAAATTAAATGTACTAATAGACTAAATATAAATGCTACTGCAATATAAATATTGACCTCTTTTTTCTCTTGAATAATATTTATCTTGTTCATTGTTAAATTCTCTCCTATTTATTTATTTGATGCAAAAACTCAGGCACAATCTCTTTTAATTTAATGAGTTTTTCACTACACTCAAGCAACTCCTCTATGTCTTTATTTAATTTTTCTATATCATATTTAGTTACTTTACCTATCATTATCGAATCGTACTCTGTTTTTTGCTCGCTCTCGTCAATTAATAGCTCTTCGTAGAGTTTCTCTCCTGCTCTTAAATCTGTAAATTCTATTTCTACTTCATCCTCTTTTCCATAGAGGCGAATCATCTCTTTTGCTAAGTTAGCTATTTTAATTGGCTCTCCCATATCTAGTACAAAAATCTCTCCACCTTTTCCAATAGATGCCGCTTGTAGTACTAATTGGCAAGCTTCTGGAATCAGCATAAAGTATCTTGTAATATCAGGGTGTGTTACAGTTACTGGTCCACCTGCTTGAATTTGCTCTTTAAATTTTGGAATTACAGAACCACTACTTCCAAGCACATTACCAAATCTAACTCCAACAATCTCTGTCTCTTGCGGTTCTACATTTTGTGCATATAGTTCACAAACTCTTTTAGTTGTACCCATTACATTAGTTGGGCGTACTGCTTTGTCTGTAGAGATAAGTACAAACTTTTTAACCCTATTTTCAATAGCTAAATCTATAACATTTTTAGTACCTAAAATATTGTTAATAATTGCCTCTTCTATATTCTCTTCGACCAAAGGTACATGTTTATATGCTGCTGCGTGTAAAACAATATCAATACTATACTCTTTAAATGTTTTTTCTAGTAAATTCTTTTTAGCAATATCTTGCATTACTGGTACAATATTATATTTTTGCAACTCTTGCTCTATTTTATATAGATTATATTCACTATTATCGAGTAAAATTAATTTTTTTGCTCCAAATTTAATACATTGACGTGCCAATTCACTACCAATACTTCCACCGGCACCTGTAATTAATAGAGTTTTATCTTTTATAAACTTAGCAATCTGTTTTGTATCTAAATCTTTAGGTTCTCTTGCTAACAAATCTTCGACCGATACATCTTGTAGTAAATTTTGATAATTTGGGGTATTGTAGAGTTGCTCTTTTAAAGATGGTAATATCTTAATATCTAAAAAGTAATCTTTTAACTCATAATATACCTCTTTAACTCTCTCTTTTTGAACAGATGGCAAAGCGATAAGTAAAAGGTCTAATCTATTATCTTCTACTCTCTTTTTAAAATTTTCTATAGAGAGTATATTAATAGCATCTATACTTCTACCTTGCAACTCTTTTTTATCATCTATAAAATATTTAACTTTATATTCGCTATTTCTAAACTCCTCTTCTAATTTAAGCCCAGCCATTCCAGCCCCATAAATTACTATCTCTTTAGTTTTATTAGCAGAATTTTTATGCACATAGAAGTAGTATGCATACATTAAAAAGTTTATCATAAATAGATAAGTAAATAGCTCTGAAAGCAGTAAATATGCTTCTACTTTAGTATAAAATAGTGGCATATATATTAAAAATGCAATAATATATACAAAACTTTTAATAATAAATGTTCGCTGAGTCGCTTTGCTCCAGGATAGAGAATAATCTTTAAAAAGAAATACAGATGCTGCTAGCCTAACAACAATTACTGTTAAAGTTACTTCCCAGTTAAAGGTTCTATGAAATATAAAAAAAGTCCACCAAAAAGTAAATAGGCTAAGTATTATTATAATTAAAAAGTTAAACCATACTCTATATCTATTTAATAGTGTCATTCTTTATTATTAGCCTTATCTATCTGTTTTAAAATTTATTTTATCTATATATTCATAATAAAATGCCATATTTTTGACAAATTTTAATAAAAACTCTTTTTATAGTCTATAAATCTAACAAGAGCATACAATATGCAAAAAGATGCCAAAAAAGAGAGCCACATTGGTTTTGCATAATAAATTAAACAAGCAAGTAAAATATTTATAACAATAGAGAATAAAACAACCCTTTGGTGAGACCAACCCGCCTGCACAAGTCTCTGATAGGCGTGCTTCCTATGTGCTTGAGATAACTTTTCACCATTTCGATAGCGTCTAAAGAGTGTTAAAGTTGCATCAAACCAAAATAGAGCAAACAAAATTACCCATATCCAGAGATTTTTAGGATTTTGATTTGCGTAATATATAGTAAATATGGCAATATTGTAGCCAAGAAATGTACTTCCTACATCTCCCATAAATATCTTTGCCTTATCCCAATTCCAAACCAAAAAACCCAATACAGAAGCAATTAAAACTAAAAAGTGCAAACCACCAAAAAGTATATACCCTGCAATTCCTAAAAAGATAGCTTCACTTCCGGCATATCCATCTATACCATCTAAAAAGTTATAAAGATTTATAAACCAAACAATACCTAAAAAGGCAAAAACATTTGTAACTATCTGATTTTCAATACTAAAGAATCCAAAATTTATACTATGCAAACCGCCTAAAGCTACTAAACCACCGATAGCCACTACACTTTGAGCTACAAGCCTAACTTTTGCAGAAAGCTCATATAAATCGTCTAAATAACTTACAATCGAAATAATAATACCAACCATTAAAGCATAATACAATGAACTCTCTACTCTATTTGTATAAAAAAGATATGTTAAACCAATAAACCAAGATATCGCTATAGCAATGCCCCCACCATGTGGAGTAGGCACAGTATGAGAACTTCTCTCGTTTACCTCTGCAACTAAAGAGTTTTTTATAGAGTGCTCTTTTATTATGTAAGTTAAAACAAAAGAGAAGATAGCTATAGCTATATAAAACATTACTCTTCACCTTTAATCATAAATTTAATTCCATCTTCAACACTATAAGGTAAACCTTTTTCACCATTTTCTAACAATTTAGATATTGTCTTTTTGTTACTAACCTCTAAACTCTCAAATAATCTTTTATGAAACGATGGCTTTGCCAACCTCAACAAACTCTCAAAAAATGGCACCTTTATTAAATATACTTTTTTATCTAATGCCTGACTTATAAGCTCTATTAATTCGCTAGTAGAGAGTGCTCTCTCATCAGAAACGAGAAAAACTCCACTCTCTTTTTTCTCTATTATTCTATCTATAAAAAAGTTTAAGTTTCCTATATAAATCATACTTCTTCTATTTTCAATACTGCCAAATGGTAAAATAGGAACTTTTCTTATTAAATTAACTAAATTTTTTATATTCGCTTTAACACCCTCTCCGTAAACTATAGGAGTTCTAACAATAGCTACTTTAAATGTTTCGCTTTCGAGTTTTTGTAACTCCTCTTCAGCTTTTAATTTACTCTTTCCATATCCATCTTCTGGCTTACATGGTGTATCTTCGCTATAAGGTTCACTACTCTCTTCGCCATACACTTTAACACTACTCATAAAAATAAATTGCCCTACTCCACTCTCTTTAGCCTTTTTTGCCAAATTTAGAGTCTGCTCTACATTTACTCTACTGTACTCATCTTCATCCGCTCCACTCATTTGGTGCACCAAAGCAGAAAGATGAAGCACTATATCTACACCATTTAAATTAAGGCTTTCAAAATTATCTCTTAAAAAAGAGAAAGTTTCTATATTATATTTATAAGCATACTTATTCTTAAAATAACTACCCACAAATCCATTAGCACCTGTTAATACTATTTTTTTCATCTTCTATTTACTCTTTCTTGCTCTATCCATCTCGTAAGAGATAATTCATAATCTTCACGATGCTGTTTTACTATTGTATCCAATATAAAACCACTAAAGAGTGATAAAACTGATAATATCATAAAGCCAACCGATAATACAGCTGATGGCAATTTACTAATGTATGAAGTTTTATAAAACTCTATTAAAACAGGAGTTCCAACAGCAAGCCCGAAAATAAACAATATTGTAGCTAAAATAGTAAAAAATGCTAAAGGTCTATAATCTTTAAAAACCCATAGTATGGTTTTAAGTACCTTTATGCCATCACTATAAGTATTTAATTTAGAAAAACTTCCTTCTGGTCTATCTCTATACTCTATAGGTATCTCTTTTATTCTAAACTTTTTATCTAAAGTATGTAGTGTCATCTCAGTTTCTATCTCGAACCCACTACTGTTTATCGGCATATTTTTAACAAATTTTTTATTAAATACTCTATATCCTGTCATTATATCTTTCAAGTTGGCTTTAAACATACTGTTAATAAGTTTTTTTACTAAGTTATTGCCAAAATTATGCATAGCTCTTGTATTCTCTTCTCTATAAGTGCCATTACTATGTCTATCACCAATAACAATATCTGCTTCATTATCTAAAATAGGTTTTATAAGATTATGCACAAAAGTGGCTGGGTATGTATCGTCACCATCTATCATAATATATATATCTGCATCTATATCTCTAAACATACTTCTAACAACATTACCCTTACCTTGCCTATACTCTTTTCTCACAATAGCACCATTTTCTAATGCGATTTTAGATGTATTATCACTAGAGTTGTTATCATAAACATATATTTTTGCTTCTGGCAACTCAGCTTTAAAGTCATTTATAACTTTTGCTATAGTTAATTCTTCATTATAACATGGTATTAATACTGCAATATCCAATTTTACTCTCCTATTTTTAATAACTTCACTTAAATACATAAAATTTATTTAATATAAAAGATAGTATTGCACAAAGTACAGTTGCTATCAAACCAGAAATGTAGTAATTATGCAATAAAGATTCAAAAAAACTGATAAAAAGTATATTAAATATGTATAAAATAGCATATATAAGTATAAATTTACCTAAAGCTCTCTTCTCATTATTATCAAATACAAACTTACCAAACATAACAAAACTAAAAAAGACACCTATTACAGTAGCAAAAAAGACTGCTAATTTATAATTTATACCCATATAGATAAAAAAACTATAAAGTATAAAGTAAAATATAGTATTTATAACGCCTGTAATAATAAACTTTACTATTTGCTTACGAATCATAAATCTACTCTATAGGTTTAAAGTTAATTTTGCCACTATCTACTTCTACTTTATATAAAACATAAATCTGTTTACTATTTTTCTGTTTTAAAATCATTCTATTTTTCTGCACAATATCTCTATTTAATACAGCAAACCAAATATAGTCGTAATTCTTATAAGTATTTATCATCTCTTGCGAACTCTTTTTTGCAAAATTATAAGAACTTACAGTAGCTCTTGCCGGAATTAAAGAGTATTTTAAAATAATATTCAAACTACCATTATTTCTAATAGGAAATAGTACGAAAATTTTAGATTTTTTAGGAACATATTTTAGTACACTTCTTGCCATCATATCAGATTGTATTTTAAACCTATTACCTAATTGTGAATAGAGAGGCTTAAAATATGGTCTTGCAATAATAGTTAAAGTTGCTACCAATATTGCCATATAGACAAAAAGTTTAATATCTCTACTATTTTTATTATTATCTCCTTGAAAGATAGGTAGAAAGAATGAGAGCCCTATAAACATTAAAGGCATAATAGCCATATTAATATATCTTACATACGAAGGTATCCGTAAAGCATCATTACCAAAAGCAACCATATAGCTAAGATATAAAATAAAAAGATAAATAATTGATATAAGCAGAGAGTAAGTCCCCAAAACTACTATTTCAATCTTTTTCTCTCTACGATATGTTACAAAATATGCAACTGCACAAATAAGTATAAAAAATGCAAAGGCTCCAAGTGTAGTTAATTTTATACTTTTTTTATATCTCGGCATTATAGAGTAACTAAATTCATTGTAGTTTAATGAACTCTTCTCTTGATGTACTTGCTGAGACTCCACTACTTTCCAAAATCTTTTCTTAACTTCTGCTTCGGTTTTATCTGATAAAACTTTCTTATCACTTAAAAGAGCACTTACAACACCCGCAATACTCTGCCCCTCTTTATGAACACCAACCGACTCTTGTCTCATACCCCAAGATTTTAAAGCAAGTACCATAGCCAATGCTAAAATAGACAATACAGCAATACGCTTGCCCTCTTTTTTAATAATAGTTAAAAAAGGTTCTTTTAAATTCAATTTATCTCTTAAAACAGATGTAATTAAGAAAAAACCCAAAGATGCCAATCCAAAATAGAGACCTATCTCTTTTATTAAAACAATAGAGATTAATGGAAAAATAAAAAGAGCTAACTCTTTACCTTTAAAATTATCTGCCCAAAAAGTTAAAATTAAACCTGCAAACATCGCTCCCACAATATGATCTACATATAGACTAGAGAACCAATGCCCAAAACTTGCAAAAATCACCATTTGCATAAAAAATATTAAAACTATCCAGTGAATTTGTTTAAAAGTTAATTTCTCATACATCATAAGGGTAGAGCTAAATAGTATTAAAAAATAGGCAAAATATAAAGTGCCTTCTCTATATCCGGTAGGCATTACTAAAAAATAGTCCCAAATAGAGATACCTGGTGGATAGTTTAAATGTGCTGCAACACTACTGCTATCATAAAAATGGTGAAAATAGTACATCTCTTTTATAAAAGCACCCCAATGAGAAAACTCATCCCAAAAGAAGAGTTGGGCATCTTTCATAAAATACAGATATATAATGCTAGTAGTAGTAAAAATAACAAAAGGAACAGATTTAATAACCTTTAGAAATTTATCTTTATAAGCAATAGAGATAAACAATAAAAGAGTAATACCACCATAAAATAGTAAATAAGTTCCTATTTTTAATATATTAAGCATTCCAAATATAAATAGAGTTGTAATTATAAATGTAATTGAAAAGAATATTGAAACAGAAACTTTTCTCTTAAAATATATGTTAAAGATTAATGCAAATCCAAATATAGGTAATAGTGCTAATGAGGCAATCATCTCTTCTCTCCTATTAGTAGACTTAGCATATTATCTATAATATGTTTTTTGGAAAAAACAGTTTTAGTTAATTGTTCACAATTTTTAGTAAAATTTTCTACGTCTGCTTCTTTAGTATCTATAGCTTTTTTAAATATATCTTTTATCTCATCAATACTGTTTGGCTGGGCACAATATCCTAAATTATTCTCTTTAATAATATCTGCCACATCACCATTTAAAATAGCCAATATAGGTTTTTTAGCAGCAATATATGTCTGTATTTTAGCAGGTACTGTTAATGAGAATATTGGTTTATCTACTAAAGATACAATTAAAAAATCGCTTGCTTTAAAATATTTTGACATTTCGGCTCTAGGTTTTCTACCCCAAAATACTATATTTTTATATTCACTTTTTTTTACAATACTTTTTAAAGTCTCTAATTCGGAACCATCTCCTATAATATTTAATTGCGATTTATTAATATACTCTTGTGGCAAGTTGCCATATGCGTTAATAACATTCTCTAAATTTTGCACCTTACCAATATTTCCAGCAAAGCTAAGGTGTACTCTTTTCTCTTTAGAAAATTCAAAAGCTTCTAAATTATCATTTAACTCATCTGCCCAATTTGGAAAGTACTCTATAGGTTTTTCACCCTCTATATATGGCTCTATTCTTTTTATAAATCCTTTTGCTGAGACAGCTAAGTTTGTGCTATTTTTATATACAAATTTTACAAATTTATCTAATGTATACTCTAAAAATTTTCTCTTTTTAAAGCCATATGCATAAACACTATCTGGCCAAATATCTTGTATCCACAAAGTTGTTGGTTTATGGTAATATTTTTGTATCAAAACTGCCGGAACCATACCTGTTAGTGCTCCTACATCAAATCCAAAAATATAATCATACTTTTTACCAATTTTTAGTGCTACAAAACTCCCAAGAGTCATAAACGTAAAATATTTTAAAATCTTTTTAAATAGACTCTCTTTATATCCAGTAACCGCCTTGACCCTGTAAACGGTTAAACCTTCATAATTCTCTTTAGAGTACCAACTATTTTTGTAATTGTTTAATATCACACCAGCCGGATATGTAGGATTTTGCGTTAAAATATCTACACTATAACCCTTCTCTTGCCACGCTAAAGCAATTTCGTTAATTTTAAACTCTTCTGGATAAAAGTACTCAGTTACTATAAGGATTTTTTTACTCAACACTCTCTCCAAACCGTCTTTCTTACATAATCTGTATAAGATAGAATAACTCTTAATACTTTATCAGAAACATTTGGCATACTATAATCGGCTACTTGTCGTAACGTATTATTTTCTTGACTCTCTAAAACTTTTAATGCTTGCAGTATTCTCTCTTTTTGTAATCCTGTCATCATAACACTAGCCTCTTCCATAGCTTCTGGTCGCTCGTGTGCTTCTCTTATATTTAGAGCCTTAAAACCTAAAATAGATGCCTCTTCACTAATTGTTCCACTATCGCTTAAAACCGCTTTTGACTCCTTTTGCAATTTTACATAATCGTTAAAACCCATTGGCTTCATTAACGATACTAGCTTATCAAATTTTACACCCATCTGCTCTATCTTATTTCGTGTTCTTGGATGTGTAGAGACTATAATTGGTAATTTATAAAGCTTAGCAATAGCATTAAGTGTTTCAACTAAATTTAAAAAGTTTCTATCTGAACTTATATTCTCTTCTCTATGAGCAGATACAACAAAATACTCCCCTTTTCTTAATTGTAACTGCGATACAATATCAGAGGCTTCTATATCTTTTAACTTACGCTCTATTACCTCAAACATTGGGCTACCTGTTTTTATAACTCTATCTGCGGGCAAACCTTCACGAAGCAAATACTCTCTAGCAATATCGCTATATGTTAAGTTTATATCAGCAGTATGGTCTACAATTTTTCTATTTGTCTCTTCTGGTACTCTCTGGTCAAAACATCTATTCCCCGCCTCCATATGAAATATGGGTATATGTCTCTTTTTTGCTGGAATTGCACATAGGCAAGAGTTTGTATCTCCAAGTATAAGCACTGCCTCTGGCTGCTCTTTTTCTAAAATAGGGTCGATTTCTATTATAATTTTACCTATAGTCTCAGATGCACTCCCACCTGCTGCATTTAAAAAATAGTCAGGTTTTCTAAGCTTAAAGTCTTTAAAAAATACTTCATTAAGCTCATAATCATAATTTTGTCCTGTATGAACCAATATATGTTCTATCGCCTCAGACTCTTCTAATTTAGCTATAACCGCAGATAATCGAATAATCTCTGGTCTAGTACCAACTATTGTCATTACTTTTAATTTTTTTATCATTTTATACCTCTAAATAGTATGTATCTGGATTATTATCATCATAATTCTCATTTGCCCAAAGAAGAAGTACCAACTCATCACTGCCGATATTTTTAATATTATGCGTATATCCAGGTATCATCTCTACAATTTCCATCTTTTTATCACTAACCTTGTAACTAACCTTTTCATTAGTAACTATATGCCTAAGCTCTATTATTGCTTCACCTTTTACCACTAAAAACTTCTCATTTTTAGTGTGATGGTAGTGCCCTCCCCTTTTAATTCCAGGCGCTGTAGTAGATAGTGAAATCTGCCCACTATCAATAGTTTTTAAAACTTCATAAAAGGTTCCCCTCTCATCTTTATGCCCTTTTAACTCATAAGAAAATTTATCTACAGGAAGAAAACTTAAATATGTTGCATAAAGTGCCCTTTCAAAACCAGAAGCCACATTTGGAATAACTAAAGTCTCTCTATTTGCTTTAAACTTATAAAGTAACTCCTCTATATCGCCTAAACTCTTTTTATATACAGGTTTAACTTTGCAATATCCACTATTATTGCTATTTAACTTCCCTATAAAAGATTTAACAACATCATCTATATAAACCAAATTCAGCACAGTATCTCTGCTATTTACTTGTATATCTAAATCATTAGCAATATTATAACACCAAGTTGCAATAACCGAATTGTAATTTGGCTTCGACCATTTGCCAAAAACATTTGGTAATCTATAGATATAGACTTTAGCACCACTATCTTTTGCATACTCTAACAGCAACTCTTCGGCTTCTAGTTTACTCTTGCCATAATCATTATCTAACTCTGCCTGCGTAGAAGATGACAATAGTATAGGGGTATTTTTACCCAAATCTTTTAGTGTATCGGTAATTACTTTTGTTAAATTACTATTGCCTTCATAAAACTCTTCAACACTCTGCGGTCTATTTACACCAGCTAAATGAAATATAAAATCAACCTCTTGAACATAAGCTTTTAAAATATTTAAAGAGTCCTTTTTACTAAATAGATAAAGCTCTATATTCTCATCTCTTTTTAAATGCTCAATTAAGTTTTTAGCAATAAAACCTTCTGAACCTGTTATAAGAATTTTCATTAAATAACCCCAAACGCTTTTAAGTCATCTTGAATTTCATAAAGATTAAGTAGCATCTGCTTTAACTCATCTTCGTTAAGCCTATGGGTATTATGCGAATGATACTCTCCAGCTTGCGTTACAACTTTCTCTCCATTTTCAAAGAATTTACTATAATTTAAATCTCTATTATCAGCAGGAATACGATAATAATTTTCCATATCTATAGCTTTTACCATCTCTTCTCTTGTAAGAAGTGTTTCGTAGAGTTTTTCACCATGGCGGGTACCTATAATTTTAACTTCGTGCTCTGGCTTACCTAGCATATTTTTTAAAGTATTTGCCAAAAGTTCAATAGTCGCTGCTGGAGCTTTTTGAACAAATATATCACCATTTTTTCCATTTTCAAAAGCAAACAAAACAAGCTCTACAGCTTCATCTAAACTCATCATAAATCTTGTCATCTCTGGGTTAGTTATAGTGATACTTTTATTCTCTCTTATCTGCTCGATAAATAGCGGAATTACAGAACCACGACTCGCCATAACATTACCATAGCGAGTACAAGCAATCATAGTCTCATTATCATCAAGGTTACGACTTTTAGCAACCGCTACTCTCTCCATCATAGCTTTACTTACACCCATTGCATTTATAGGATAAACCGCTTTATCTGTACTAAGTACTATAATCTTTTTCACCTTTGCATCAATCGCAGCATTTAAGACATTTTCAGTACCAATAATATTAGTCTGCACCGCTTGCATAGGATAAAACTCACAAGATGGCACCTGCTTTAGAGCAGCAGCATGAAATATATAATCAACCCCTCTAATTGCATCTTTTACAGAGTTAATATCTCTAACATCCCCAAGATAAAATTTCAACTTAGGATTGTTATACCTCTTTCTCATATCATCCTGCTTCTTCTCATCCCTAGAAAATATACGAATCTCTTTAATATCCGTATCAAGAAATCGTCTCAAAACAGCATTACCAAAAGAACCAGTCCCGCCTGTTATCAATAGTGTTTTATTTTTGAACATTTAGTTCTCCTTTTGTCATGATACTAATTAACTCTTCTATTTTATTTTCTATTAAAGGTATACTTTTATCCACTCTACCGTTTAGATATTTAATCATAGTCTGTGCAATATCATTTACATCATTTGGATTAAAAACTAATGATGGTTTTACAACTTTATAAACATAATTTAAATTAGATGCAATTACATCCAAATTCATATCTACTGCTTCTATGAGTGCTAAACCAAATGTCTCGTGAAAAGATGGGAAGATTAATGCTTTAGAACTTGCGTAGAGTTTACAAACTTCTTTTTTAGAGAGTAAACCTAAATTGTTAATCCTAACAACACCTTTCTTATTAATACTATCAATCTTTTGAATTAAATCTTTATGTTTATCCTCTATTGTTAAAGCTATAGTTAATACTATGTTTTTATCTGCCAATATATCGATAGCATCTAATAATATATTATGCCCCTTATGAGGGTGGGCTAAAGAAACATAACAAAAATCATATACTTTAGTATCAAGAAAATTTAATCTCTTGTTACATAATCTAAAGAAAGGAAGTACCTTTACATTATAAAAGTCATACAGTTTAATAAAAGGTTCTTTCACATCTTCATTTTGACAACCGACAAAATCAACATTATGTATAAATTTTTTTATGTAAATTTGTTGTAAAAAATATTTAATAATAAATTTAAATGGTTCTTTTTTAAGTTTTTTAAAAGGCATAAGTAAATATGGGTTATGAAAGTATACCATAGAATTTTCACATTTTCTCAATGGGGGTAAGTTTCCAAAATATATTGCATTATTTATTTGTTTATTAAAAAGATATATTTTTTCTATTACTTTTTTCATATATACATAATTTACATTATTTAGTTTTGGTATTTTTTTTAATGAAACATCTAGATATACAGTTAAATAGATACTCGGATAATTAAAATTAATATATTCTATTAAATATTCTAATAATTCTTTAGCGCCTCCACTCTTTATATTTGGAGCAATAATATTAATCTTTATACTATTAATCATAATTTATTCTCACTTTCTAGATTTTCTACTTTATCTTTATGACAACTCGTACCAATTAAAGCATCTTTTAATCCTAATAAAATTTTATAAGATATCAATGGTCTAAAGTTTATTAAATAGTACATCATCTGTTTTATAAAAATAAAACATTGTAGTATAAAAAATATATTCCTTTTTAAAAATGGAATATTTTTTTTATAGGCACAAAAAATATTTCTTGTATTATAGTACCATATTAATTGTTTATCTGATACTGGATCTATTTTTCTATATATCCTCAAGTTTTCATTTTCAATTTTTGCTACTCTCCAATTATTTTTTATTGCCCTTAAGCAAATATCTTGTTCCTCTGCATACATAAAAAAATCTTCATCAAATAAACCTATTTTTTTTAGGCAGTCTACTCTAAATCCAATAGCACAACCACATACTGCTTTTTGATAAGATATTTTCATATTTTTATTTAAATTAATTGGTGTGGTATCAATTTTTAACATTTTAGTAAATATCTCATTTATCCTTCCAGCATTTTTTAGTGGTATTTTTATTTTTTCATCAAAAACCTGAAAACCTATAATCCCTATTTGTGAATTAAATAAAAATACCTCATTGATACTCTTAAGCATTAATGCAAAATTTTCTATCTCTAAATCATTATTTAAAATCAGTATATAATCACATTTATTTTCTATTGCCTTTAATATCCCAAAATTATTACCACCTGTATAACCTTTATTCCCACCAGTATTATAAAATTTTACAAAATTATAAAATTCTTCTTTCAATCTTATACCACTGCCATCTTGAGAATTGTTATCTATTAAATAAATCTCAGTATCAAAACATTTACTACCTGAAGATAAAATACTGTTAAGACACTTTTTAGTATCTTCATAGTTATTCCAGTTTAAAATAATAATTCCAAATTTTAAATTAATACCTTTATTCATAATACATTCCAAAGATTATATATATTTTTTTTACATTCATTATTTTATTATATCCTCTAAAACTTTATTATAATTTTTAAATATGCTATAGTCACTATTTATAGCATTTTCACCAATTCTATATATATCTTCTTTTTCATTTAATAAATTAATTAATATTTTATTTAACTCATTTGAATTATTCGAGTTATATATAAATCCGTTATATCCACTTTTAATAAAATCAATAGCAGACATTACACCATTTGATGCAATGACTAATTTTCCACGAACCATTGCATCTATTACAGGTATTCCATATGGCTCAAAAATAGAAGCATGGATATAAATATCACAATTATTTAAGAGTTGTTCGTATTCATCTATTTCAACCCAACCTAATAACCTTATATCTTTTGAAATTTCATAAAAAATTGTTTTATATTGTTCATATAATTTACCGTTTCCTATAATAGTTATTTCAAATAGATTTAATAAATTTAATTTTTTAAGATTTTTAAAACTATCTATTATTATTTCATAACCTTTTCTCTTAATAAATCTATTAGCTATTAAAATTTTTATTTTACTATTTTTATTTAATATCTCATTTTTTCTATTTAAATTAATATCAATAAGTTCTTGTTTATCTGGAAACAAGATTCCATAAGGAAATATCTTTATTTTTTTCTCATCTATATTATAATATTTCACATAATGTTCCTTGCAACTACCTCCTGTAAGAAAAAAATAGGGAATTAACTTAAAAACATTACTTTTAATAAATTTTTTAATCTTATTAATTCTACCTTCCTCTGGAACATCGCTTGTTACAGCAAATTTTTTCTTAAAAATTATTAACATAAAAATCAAAATTATATTAAATTTATGAGACCATCCTCCAACAATCACAAAATCAGATTTTAAAATATTATTAAGCGCAATAATAGACTCTTTAAAATTTATTATACTTTGACCTTTCATATAATTCTGATTTTTCCAAGATTTATCTTTTGACTTAGAATTATTATAATAAACATTTAAATTATATTTTAAAGATATTTGATTGAAAATTACATCCATATAAGGAGCTGGATGAGCTGTTATCATACTAATATTTTTTTTATTCATTTTAATACTCTCCTGTTTAATATACGAAATAAAATTTAATTTATATTACCTAACTTATTTGTAAAAAAATCGTATACCCCTTTTAACATATATTTTATTTTCTCTACTTTATCTTCTTCGTGAAAAATAACATTTTTTAAATCTCCAAATACACTCTTAATATATGATAATCCTAATTTAGGAAAGTATCTAAAATATTCTTTTACTATCAATAATTTATTTCTTGTTATGTAGTATTTTCTGATTTTATTATGATTATACAATCTCAATTCTTTATTAAAAATAGTTTTATGTATAGTAAGTTCCCCTAAATTATGTTCTAAGATAGATTTATTATATCTAAGAATTTTATAACCATTAATATTTAGACGCAAACAATATTCAGTATCTACAGAATCTATAAAATAGTACTCTTTAAAAAAACCGATTTTTTTCAAAATATCTAAATTTACTAAATTTCCAGATGTCATTACGGTTAAAACTTCCTCTACATCTACTTCTTCTTCTTTGGAATCATTTAAATGAGTGGAATGAAGAGGAGATATTATACCAATACTCTTATAAGAATCTATATTATATGCAAATTCTAATAAACTATCAAAATTATCATCTTCAAAAGAGCTATCTTGATCCATAGTTAATAACCAATTTGCATCATTTATAATAGCTTTGTTAGCTCCTACATTAAGTGCATGGGCGATACCTTTATTCCCATTATTATTAATATAGATACATTTATCTGAAATCTGTTTTATTCTATCTATAAGTTTTTCATTAATATTTTCTGAATTATCTACTATATATAATTTCTCTATTTTATTTATATAGCTTTTTATATTATTCAAAATATTTATTTCTGGATTATATAATACAACGACACCTTCAACTTTAAAATTATTTTTATTCACTTAATCTCACCCTTATTGATTGATTTTATAATATATATCTCTTTATTATAAGATACATATAAGTTGTAGCAAAAAACTCTACTATTATTACTGTAATAGCCGCTCCATATTCTTTAAAAGATGGTATTAAAAATAAAAATAAAATAAAACTAATTAATGCAGAAAGTGCATAAATTTTGGTAAGATATTTTTGATATTTAAACATTATAATATAATCCATTGCAAAAATTCTTGCAACTGTAATTATCAATGGCAAGAAAGATAATATTTGTAAAGTTATTGTAGCTCTCTCTATATATACTCCACTTATTAAATAAATAATTGATTTAGCAAAAAATAAAATGAACAAAGAAATAGTAGACATTGCAATAGAAGAGTATATTGTAAGTATCTTTAGTGTATTTAATGCTTGTAATTTTGATTTAGAAGCTAAATTTGATATATATGGATATACTGCTCCTTGAATTGGTAAAAATAATGAATTTACTATATTTACTACCTTTTCTGCTAACACATAGTACCCAACTGTAATATCATTACTAAATAAACCCAATATTACAGTTACAGAGTTTGTATATAATGTTGTAAATACTCCCGCAATAAAGACATGCCAACCATCAATTAAATAATATTTTATAGTTTCAAACTTTTGTAATTTAAATTTAATATCAAACTCTTTTACTATTAAATACATAGCCCATATGCTTGATATTATAGTCCCAATAAAAGTAAGTAATGGTACAATGTAATAATCATTTTGCTTATGTATAAATATAAATATAGATAGAGTAAAAAAAAGCTTTATAGTAATATTTATATAAGTTATATACTTCATTTTCTCCATTCCTTGAAAAAACCAAATAGGGAAAAAAAGTTGCCCAACTGTTCCTCCAAAAGTTAAAAAATAGACTACTGCATCTTTTGAAAACTTATCAAAACTAAAAACAAAGATACAGAGTAAAACAAAAGATAAAAGCATAAGTATGAATTTTATAGTCATTACACTTGAAAATATCTCGATAACTTTTTTCTTATTTTCTCTATATATAGAAATATCTTTTGTAGCAGTTAAATTAAATCCATAATCAATTATAATATTAAAATAAGATACAAAGGCTATAGCAAAAGCCAAAAGACCATAGTTCTTTACTCCTATAACTCTTATTAGATATGGAAGAGTAATAAGTTGAAAAATATAATTTGCTCCTTGCAATACAGATAATGATAAAAAGTTTGAAAATAACCTTTTATTATTAAATTTAAATTTATTTTTTATTTTAAATATCACTTGTCATACTTCTTTAAGTACCAATCAATAGTTTTTACAATTCCACTCTCAAATGTTTCATCTGCTTTCCAGCCAAGTTCATCTTCAAGTTTAGTTGCATCTATTGCATAGCGTCTGTCATGACCTGCTCTATCTTCTACAAAAGTTATTAAACTTTTATAGTTTTGAATATTTAATTTTGAATTTTGTATTGTATTGTTTTGAGATATAGGATAGACTTCATCTAATATTTCACATATTTTATTAACTATCTGAAGATTTGTTCGCTCATTTCTTCCACCTATATTATAAGTCTCTCCATTTCTACCTTTATGATATACTAAATCTATACCCTTGCAGTGGTCTAAAACATATAACCAATCTCTAATATTTTTTCCATCTCCATATATTGGTATATTTTTTCCTAAAAGTGCATTTCTTATTATAGTTGGAATAAGTTTTTCATCATGCTGTTTAGGACCATAATTATTTGAACAATTTGTTATAACTGTGTTTAATCCATAAGTCTCTTTATAACTTCTTACAATCATATCACTACTTGCTTTACTTGCACTATATGGAGAGTTTGGGGCATAAGGAGTTGTCTCTGTAAAAAGTTCTTTAGGGTCATCACTAAGTGTTCCATAAACTTCATCGGTTGAAATATGGTGAAATCTGCAAGCTTCATATTCATCTTTATATTTAAAAGGTTTATCCATCCAATAGTTTTTTGCAACATCAATTAATGTATATGTTCCATTAACATTTGTCTCTATAAAAATACCAGGGTTTTTGATACTATTATCTACATGAGACTCTGCTGCAAAGTGAATAACACCTTTAATATCATACTCATTGAATATAAACTCTACAAGCTGGCGATTACAAATATCACCTTTTATAAACTTGTATCTAGGATTATTCTCACACTCTTTTAAATTCTCTAAACTGCCTGCATAAGTAAGTAAATCTAAATTTATTAAATTATACTCTGGATACTTTTCCAAAAAATATGGTACAAAATTAGAGCCTATAAATCCAGCTGTTCCAGTTAAAAGTATATTAGTCATTCTTTACCAACTCTTTAAGATATTGCCCATATCCATTTTTACTAAGTTTACTTGCTATATTTAATACTTTTTCTTTATCTATCCAGCCATTATTATAAGCTATCTCTTCAAGACATGCTATTTTATACCCTTGTCTATGCTCTATTGTCTGAACAAATAATCCTGCATCCAAAAGACTCTCGTGTGTTCCTGTATCTAACCAAGCAAATCCACGACCAAGAAGCTCTACCTGAAGTTTATCTCTTTTTAAATACTCTTCGTTTACTGAAGTAATCTCAAGTTCTCCCCTATCAGAAGGTTTTACTTTTTTTGCTATTTCTATAACGCTATTATCATAAAAATAGAGTCCAGTAACTGCAAAATTTGATTTAGGTTTCTTTGGCTTCTCTTCTATACTGATAACTTTCATATTATTATCAAACTCTACAACACCAAATCTTTGTGGGTCTTTTACCTGATAGCCAAATACCATTGCACCCTCTGTAATAGAAGCTGCATTTTGAAGTAGTGGAGTAAAACCATGACCATAAAAAATATTATCACCTAAAATTAAACAAACACTATCATCTCCAATAAACTCTTCCCCTAAAATAAATGCTTGTGCTAAACCATCTGGAGATGGCTGTACTTTATACTCTAATCTTATTCCCCAATCGCTACCATCACCTAAAAGATTTTTAAAATTATCTAAATCTTGGGGAGTTGTAATTATCAATATATCTTTAATTTTTGCAAGCATTAACACAGACAATGGATAATAAATCATAGGTTTATCATAAATTGGTAGAAGTTGCTTACTTATGCTTTTAGTTATGGGGTAGAGTCTTGTTCCACTACCTCCTGCTAATACTATTCCTTTCAAAAACACTCCTTACTAATTTATGTACAATATATGTTATTATATATAAAAAGTGCTTTCAGAACAATAAATAATAAATTTTATATAGCTCAACAATTTTTATTGAGTATCTCTAATCCTAAGAAACACTGGAAACCGAGGCTTGCCATATTTAGTCATCTCTTTATATTTAAAAGTAACTATATCACCTACTTTTGGTGGGTTTTTTCGCTCTTTATTACTAAAGCCTGAACCTATTTTAAATATTGTTCCGTTTGGTAGTTGGCACTTTATTGAGCCTAGCATATTTGCATATTTGCCTTTTCCATTTAACAGCTTAACAACTTTGCACTCTGTATCTTTAAAACTTTTTACTTTTAGGGCTTTTGATGTTCGTCTGTTTATATATGGGGTATTTGGGTCTCGCACAACTATGCCTTCGCCACCTTTGGCTTCAACTAGGTGCAGGAAATCTTGCATCTGTTTTTTATTTTTTATTGGGATTTGTTTTATTATTTTTATATATTTACCAGCATATGGTTTTACTTTTGCTAAGCGTTCAAATAGCCCACCTTTAGCATATGGAACTTCAAAGATGTTATGAGTAATCTCTCTCCACTTGTCACTTGGAGTTTTATCTCTTACGATAGATGAGATATTTTCAAAATCTCCTCGCTTGCTCCATAATTCACCATCTATTGGGAATGGTGGGTAATTTTTTGTAAACCATTTTGGTGCATGTATAATTTTACCGCTACGGCTTATCAAATGCTTTCCGTCCCAATAAGCTCTAATACCATCTAACTTTTCACTCATTACCCAGCCAGTAATATTTTGCTCTTTATAGACTTTTAAAAGTAGTATCTTTGGCTTTTGAGCAAACAGTATAAATGGTATTAATAGTAGCAGTACTCTTATCATATCTGTGTTGCTATATACTCTATCTCTTCATCAGATAAATATGGATTCATCGGCAAGCTCATAATCTCTTTGCTAATTTTTTCAGCAATAGGAAAGTTACCCTCTTTATAGCCTAAATATTCAAAACACTCTTGTAAATGTAAAGGCATAGGATAGTGCACAGCTGTTGGTACTCCAACTTCTTTTAATTTTGCTTGCACCTTCTCCCTTTGTCCTTCATCATTTATCCTAATAGAGTATTGAGCCCAAGCAGATGTTGCTCGCTTATCCACATATGGCAATACCAACTCTTCACTTTTCACTCTCAACTCTTCACTATACTTCTTAGCTACTTCTTGCCTTTTAGCTAAATCATCTTTATAGTGTTTTAACTTCACATTCACAACTGCACACTGGATTGTATCCATTCTTCCGCCCATTCCAATATATTTATGGTGGTATCGTTTGTTTTGTCCATGAATTCTTAGCATTTTTATCTTTTGGGCAAGTTCATCACTATTAGTAAAAACAGCCCCGCCATCTCCAAAGCAACCTAATGGTTTTGCAGGAAAGAAACTTGTGGTTGAGATATCTCCTAAATTTGAATCTGTTTTACCATTAAAGGTGCTTCCAAATGATTGAGCACCATCGATAATTAATTTTAAATTGTGTTTGTCTGCAATAGCTTGAAGTTTATCTATATCGGCAGGTTGCCCATATAGGCTTACTGGAATTATAGCTTTAGTTTTATTAGTTATCTTCTCTTCTATTTTAGAGGGGTCAATATTGTAAGTTTTTTCATCTATATCTACAAAAACTGGCTTTGCTCCTAAAAAGGCTATAGTTTCAGCTGTTGCTATAAATGTAAATGGCGTTGTAATAATCTCATCGCCTGGTTTTATATCTAATGCCATCATTGCAAGAAGCAAAGCATCTGTACCACTAGCACATGTAATAGCGTGTTTTGCACCTGTAAAATTTTGTAGGTTCTCTTCTAACTCTTTTACCTCTTCGCCCATAATATAATTTGATTTATCTAATACACTATGTATAGCACTATCTATCTCCTCTTTATAGAGTTGATATTGATATTGTAACTTCGCAAAATCTATTTTCATCTCTTAACCACCTCTAAATTATCATTGATTAATTTATATACTGCAAACTCATCTTGGGCGATATTATCTTTAAACACTAAAGTATTCCCCGATATACCAACCCAACCAATCTGTTTGGCTGGAACTCCAACCATTAAAGCGTAAGGTTTTACATCTCTGTTTACAACCGCACCACTTCCTATAAGTGCATACTCTCCAATAGTTACACCACATACTATTGTAGCATTTGCTCCAACAGAACAGCCTTTTTTAAGAAGTGTCTTTTTAAACTCCTCTTTTCTTTGAATGAATGCTCTTGGGTTAATAACATTAGTAAAGACCATAGAAGGGCCTAAAAAGACATCATCTTCTATCTCTACACCTTCGTAAATAGAGACATTGTTTTGAACTTTAACACCATTGCCTACATTTACCTTTGGTCCTACTACACAGTTTTGTCCAAATGAGCAGTTTTCTCCAATAGTTGCTTCTGATAGCACATGAGAGAAATGCCAAATTTTTGTATTTTCTCCTATTACTACACTCTCATCAATGATAGCTGTTTCATGGGCAAAATAACTCATCTTTAGTTAATAACCTTTTTACAAAATGGATGATAATCACCAACTAAACCTATTGGCTCTAAACTTCTAATAGTAGATACAGTTTTTATACTACCATATGCTTCATCTAAGCCGAAGCCATTTCCCTTTAATATCTCTTCATAGCTTCTTGTGTGAAGTTCTGTAAAGCCACCACTAAACTCTATTTCTTCTCCATCTACTGTTATGCTTCTATATGTTCTCTGCCCTGTTTCTTTTATCTCTTCAGGTATATAATCATAATTAACGCTTAAGAACCATCTAACTTTTGCATTTTTTAATCTAAAATATCCTGCACTTGCATCTGCTTTTTTTAGATGTACAATATTTTCTTCTACATCTCCAAATATCCATGTTAGCATATCGTAAAAGTGTACACCTATATTTGATGCCAAGCCACCACTCTTTTCCTCTTTACCTTTCCAACTCTCAAAATACCATTTGCCACGACTTGTAAGGTAAGTTAAGTCTATATCGTATATCTTTTCTGGATTCTCTTTAATTTCTCTTGCTACTTTTTCTTTTAGTGCTATTATAGATTCGTGTAGTCTAAGTTGCAATATATTATACACTCTTTTTCCAGTCAAGTTCTCTACCTCTTTTAAATCATCTATATCGCTTGGATTTAAAACAAGTGGTTTTTCACATATAACATCTGAGCCATTCTCTAAGCCTAGTCTAATATGGCTTTTATGAAGATAGTTTGGTGTCATTATACTTACAAAGTCCATACTCTTCCCACTTCGTCGCCACTTTGATAGAAAATCTTCAAATCTCTCTGCCTCTGTAAAAAACTCGGCTTGTGGGAAGTTGGAATCCATGATACCAATCCCATCGTATGGGTCATATGCTACTATTAACTCGTTATCTGTATCTTTTATCGCTTTCATATGTCTTGGTGCTATATATCCGCTAGCACCTATTAATGCAAAATTATTTTTCATCTCTATAGCCTCCAAGTTGGGTTTTGAACAATCCCTTTTACATCTATAACAATAGGCTCACCGTTACTCATACTCTCATACTGCTCTTTAGTTATATCTTTAAACTTATCATGCCCTACTGCAACTATAATAGAGTCATATTTCTTAGAGTTTAATGGCAACTCATCTATAAATGGAATATCTTTGTTCTCTTTATCACTTCTATCTACCCAATAATCGTATACATCTACATTGCATTCATAATCTTTAAGTTCACTTATAATATCAACTACTTTTGTGTTACGCATATCTGGACAATTCTCTTTAAAAGTTACACCCAATATTAAGACATTTGCACCGTTAAGTTTTTTATCTGCTTTAACCATATATTTTATTGCTTTATCAGCAATCAGTTTACTCATAGAGTTGTTTATCTGTCTTGCACCTAATATTAAGTTTGGAGTATATCCAACAGATTGAGCTTTGTAAGTTAAATAGTATGGATCCACACCAATACAGTGCCCACCTACAAGACCAGGGGTAAGTTTAATAAAGTTCCACTTTGTACCGGCAGCTTCTATTACTGCATTTGTATCTATATTTAGAGTATCAAAGATTTTTGCTAACTCATTCATTAGGGCAATATTTACATCTCTTTGAGTGTTTTCTATAACTTTTGCTGCTTCTGCTACTTTTATTGATGGAGCTAAGTGAGTTCCAGCAGTAATTATGCTTTTATATAAATCATCAACTTTTTTAGCAATTTCAGGGGTAGAGCCAGAGGTAATTTTAAGTATCTTTGTAACAGTATGTTCTTTATCTCCTGGATTAATTCGCTCAGGGCTATAACCACAGAAGAAATCTTCGTTAAATTTTAAACCACTATGTTTTTCTAAAATAGGCACGCAAACCTCTTCGGTTACACCTGGGTAAACAGTACTCTCATAAATTACAATATCGCCCTCTTTTAGCACTTTAGCAATAGCTTCAGTAGATTTCTCTATAGGTGTTAAGTCTGGCTCATTCTCTCCATTTATAGGAGTTGGCACAGTTACTATAAAAATATTACAATCTTTAGCTTCATTGATATCTGATACAAACTCCATACCATTATCGATACACTCTTTTACTTGAGTTTCATTTAACTCTAAAGTTCTATCAAATCCACTTTTTAATTCATTAATTCTTTCGGTATTAATATCTAAACCTACAACTTTATATTTAAAGCTAAATGCGTGGGCTAGGGGTAAGCCTACATAGCCTAGACCTATAATTGCTATTTTATTTTCCATGTTTCCTCTTTTAACTACACAAGATAAAACATATTATAATTGTTTTTTTTAACAAACCCCCATTTTATGTCAATTCTTTAAAAAATTTCAAAATAAACTAAAACTGTAGAAGCCAATATGCTATCGTTATCATCACTGACCATTAGGTAGCGGTTTTTGCCTACTCTGCATAGACCTTCGAAGTTTTCTACTTGCCAACCTTTGGCACTGTCTATTGTTAATAGTTTCTCTTTTTTGCAAAACTCTCCACTTTTGCAGTTTTTTATGTACATTTTTACTAAGTTTGCTTGGAATTTGCCTAACAAGCCATTGTAGGCTCGCTCTAATATTAGTAAGTTGCCGTCATCCATTACCTCTATTGCAGTTATTGCATTGTTGTGAATTGGCTCCATTTTTAGTCGCCAACTTTTTCCACTTGTAGAGTATATTGTCTGGTTCTCTTTTTTATCACCTACTTTTGAGTACTCTAGTGCTGTTAATAAACCATATTTTGGGTGCCAAGCTAAGGATTCTAAACTTTTGTTTTTAGAGCGTAGTTTTGCCCTCTTTAAAGCTTTTGGCAATTTTATATTTTTTATTTTAACGCCATCTTTTCTAAATAGAGATATTTTTGGTTTACCCTCGAAGCTAATATATAGATTGTTTCTATTATCTAGTGTTAACCCCTCGCTGTCACGTTTCCATTTTTTTAAGCGTTTTCCCTTTTTGCTTTTAAGTTTATAGCCATTTAGTGGTGTTAGTTTAAAGCCATCTTTATTTATATTTGCCTTAAATGTAAAAAGTAACCCCTTGTCACTTACTGCATAAAGTGTATCGCTTGCTCTATCGTAAGCTAAGTCTGATAGCTCACTAAAATTTAAACCATCGAAGTAGTAATCTAACTTCTCTTGCTTTATAAACTTTATTTTACCATGATAATTTGCTGGTACTATATTATAAGCATTAGCCACTGTCAGTAAAAGAAAAAATAGTAAAAATCGCATCTATTTCTCTTTTCTATACTTAATAAACTCTTGTAAAATTATCAGAGCGATACCTACATCTATCATTACATCAGCAAAATTAAATACAGCAAAGTTAAAGCCACAGTGCCAGTAAACATAATCTACTACAGCATCTATGCTGAATCTATCGTACAAATTACCAACTGCTCCACCTGCTACCAAACCTAGAGAGAGTGGGTATTTCTCTAGCCACTTTTCACTGTATGCCAAGTAGACAAGCAGTGCTACAAGAGAGAGTTGAACCCATTTTAAATTATTTCCCAAAAACTCCAACATACTAAACGCTACGCCTTTATTTAGGTGTAACTCTAGCGAAATACACTTGCTTTGCCAATCGAAATGTTGAATATAGAATAGGTCTTTTAAACCTTGGTCAATAAAAAACACACCAATTAATGCAAATAGAAATATTGCAAATTTTCTCACGAAAGAGCCTTTGTAAAGAATGCTTCTGCCTCTTCAATAAGTTCATTCATCTTTTTAGTATCTTCACCCTCTATAAGTAATCTTATCTTATTTTCTGTACCAGAGTATCTAAATAGGTGTCGCATATTCTCTGCCTCTACTTTTGCTTTTAGTTCATCTAAGCCCTCTATTTCATCTAATGGTATTTTATTACTGATATGTAAGTTGCATTTAGCTTGTGGATATAGCTTAAACGGTCTAAATATTTCGCTTGCTTTACCACCATTTTGTACCAGCATTGCCAACGCTTGCAAGCCACTTAATATGCCATCGCCTGTTTTTGAGTAGTCGCTAAATATTACATGCCCACTCTCTTCGCCACCAAAATTTGTACCAACTTTTTGCATCAGTTCTGCCACATTTTTATCGCCTACATCACTTCTATGCGTTGTAATGCCATGTTGAGCTAAGTAGTCATCTAGTGCCATATTGCTCATAATAGTTGTTACAAAATTATCACTTGCCAACATACCGTTTTTCTTTAAATGTATAGCTAAAGAGCCCATTAACTGGTCTCCATCTACTATATCACCTTTCTCATCTACAAGAACAATTCTATCGGCATCACCATCTAGTGCAATACCAATATCGGCTCTATACTCTCTAACCGCTTTTGCCAACTCTTCAGGATGCATTGCCCCGCACAGTTCATTAATATTAAAGCCATTTGGTTTATCGTTAATAACAATAACATCTGCACCTAACTCTTCTAAAATTGTTCCACCCACTAAATAGCCAGCACCATTTGCGGTATCTATTACAACTCTTAAGCCTTGTAAGTTTATCTCTTTAGGAAAAGAGTTTTTAAGATGCACAATATATCGACCTATAACATCATCGATTCTTTTACTTCTACCTATTGATTTACCAGTTTTTTGGCAACTCTGTATTAAATCTTCATTTTGATAAATTTCGTTAATTTCATTCTCTATCTCTTTAGGTAACTTATTTCCATTACTGTCAAAAAATTTAATACCATTATCGTAAAAAGGGTTGTGGCTAGCACTAATCATAACTGCACCATCACAACGCATATTTGTTGCAATAAATGCAACAGCTGGTGTTGGGAATGGTCCTATTTGTATAACATCATATCCCACAGCTGTAAGTCCTGCTAAAATTGCAGCTTCTACCATATAACCACTTCTTCTTGTATCTTTTCCCACTAAAATCTTATTTGTTTTTGCATTCTTCTTAAAATATATTCCTGTTGCCATAGCAAGTTTCAAAACCGCCATTGCATTTACCTTTTCGCCCGCCTTTCCACGAACGCCATCTGTACCAAAAAGTGCCATAAATTAATTCCTTAATATAAACTCTGAGTAAGATTTTACCAAAATATTTAGTAATTTGTGCTAATTAATATAAATTTAATATGTTTTTTGATACCATTCGCCAATTAAATGGGGTTCTGCCCAAGTTTTATAATTAACATTCAAGGAAAATTCAATGGCAAATCATAAGTCTGCTAAAAAAAGAGCAAAACAGACAATCGTAAGAACAGAGAGAAACAGATACTACAGAACTCGTCTTAAAAACATCGTAAAAGCTGTTAAAGAGGCTGTAGAAGCTGGTAATAAAGAGGGTGCTGCAGAGGCATTTAAAATTGCTAACAAGCAACTTCACCACTTTGTGAGCAAAGGTTTCTTAAAGAAGCAAACTGCTTCAAGAAAAGTAAGCCGTCTTCACAAATTAGTAAACTCACTAGAGGCGTAAGCCACAGCACCTTTTAGGTGCAAAAACTCCCCTTATACAGGAAATTCCATGCTTAAAAGCAAGCTTCAACCATTTATAGATAGATACGACGAAATAACCCAAGAACTTAGCACACCAGAGATAGCATCTGACATTAAAAAGATGACAGAACTTAGCAAGGAACAATCTAATATCGAGCCAATTCGAAATAAAGCTATAGAGATTATAGAAGTTATAGAAGCAATCGAAGAGAATAAAGAGATGCTAGGTGATGAAGAGTTTGGCGAAATGGCAAAAGAGGAGCTAGCAGAACTAGAGCCACGCTTAAAAGAGCTTCAAGAAGAGATAAAAATCTTAATGATTCCAAAAGACCCAAATGATGACAAAGATATCTATATCGAGCTTCGTGCCGGTACTGGGGGCGATGAGAGTGCTCTATTTGTAGAAGATGCTTACAAAATGTATATGCGTTATGCCGATAAACAGGGTTGGAAAGTAGAGCTTGTAAGCTCAAGCGAGGGAACAGCAGGTGGTTTTAAAGAGATTATTGCTCTTATTAAAGGCGATAGTGTTTATGCAAAACTAAAATACGAGGGTGGAACGCACCGTGTTCAGCGTGTGCCAGCAACTGAAACACAAGGTAGAGTGCATACTTCTGCAATTACAGTTGCCGTAATGCCAGAGGTAGAAGATGTAGAGGTAGATATTAAGCCAAACGAAGTTCGTATGGATGTTTTCCGTGCTAGTGGATGTGGCGGACAATGTGTAAACACAACTGATTCAGCCGTTCGTTTAACACATATTCCAACAGGAATTACAGTATCTATTCAAGATGAGAAATCGCAACACAAAAACCGTGATAAAGCTATGAAAGTGCTTAAAGCTAGAGTTTACGAAGCACAAATGCAAGAGCAGATGGACCAATTAGCACAAGAGAGAAAACTGCAAGTTGGAAGTGGCGACAGAAGCGAAAAGATTAGAACATACAACTATCCACAAAGCCGTATTACCGACCATCGTATCGGACTTACAATTTATGCACTAGATGATGTAATGAACAACGGTGCCCTAGATTTAGTAATAGACCCACTAATTGCCCACGCACAAGCAGAAGCTCTGCAAGCTACAGAAGAGAGTATATAAGCTAAAAGCTCAAAGCCAAAAGCTAACCACCTCGTCATTCTCGCGAAAGCGGGAATCTACGATTTGAACTGCTATAAAAATCCTATTTTAACTTTTAAGCATTTAAAATCGTGGAACCCCTTTTCTGTTGGGAACGACAGGAGGCAGATAATTTTTTTGCTTTCTGCTTTTAGCTTTATGCCAATAAATGGATATTTTACTCTTAACTTAATGGCAATGAAGGGCAGCTCTAACAGCTTCTATTCTAAATAACTTTCTGGTATAATACCTTTAAAAAGGTAAACTATTTTGAAAAAGCTAATACTTATTATAACTCTACTTTTACAATTAAATGCCCAAAATATTGACTTTTCTAAAGGTAAATGGCAAAGTGTAGGTAAGTGGATTACAAGTAAAGATGGCAACTCTACTATTGTTAGTTTAACAAAACCTAGTGGTGAATATTATAATTTATATTTTACTAAAGATTTTGCCCTATCTAATGGTACTTTATCGGTTGATTTTAAAGCAAATAGTGGCTCGCAAGACCAAGGTGGTGGTATTATGTGGGATGTTAAAGACAGAGACAACTACTTAGTAGCTCGCTTCAATCCACTAGAAGATAACTTTAGATTCTACACCGTTACAAATGGTTTAAGAGTAGAGAGAGCCTCTAGTAATATTAAGCTCAGTAGCGGTTGGCATAATATGACAATAAAAGTATATATGTCTCGCTATCGACTCTACTTAGATGATAAAGAACTTTTAAACTTTACTTTTAATTCTCAAGGTGGTGGAGTTGGAGTTTGGACAAAATCAGACGCACTAAGCTCTTTTAAAAACTTTGAAATTGGTAAATGGAAATAGTTTGCTTAAATATTAAGCAAACAAAAATTAAACTGCCTAAAAATTAATCAATTATTTACTGCTTTTAACTTTTTATCTTGATATCTATCAACTTTATTTAGCAATCTTAATTATATTATTATACTTGGAATAAGTTCTGCTAATACTACATTTATAGAGCTTAGTACCACAAATAATTAGGAGAAGAAGAGATGACATTTGCTAGTTCGAAAGAGCTTTTATCTTTTCACTGGATGGCGTATTCAATCTATGCGATTTTTATTATTTCGTTAATCGCTTGGTTTGCATATAACTTAACCAGAAAAGAGAAGGCTAAATCTATTGTAAGGATTCCATTTTATGGATATATGGCATTTTTGGTTGCTATGGGTGTAGGACACCATATTTTTACATACAATTCAATTCCGTGGGTATCGCAAGATATTATGAGACACCACATTAAGCCAGATGCGAGTTATGAATTTGAAGTAGGTAATCATAAGTGGATAAATATGCCAAAACATGTTACGGTTCAGTGTGGGCAAACAATTAAGTTTGATATTCATAGTCGTGATTTAGTTTACGGTTTTGGTCTATTTAGACAAGATGGTTCTATGGTAATGCAGATGCAAGTAAATCCGGGGACTGATGTAAATGGAATACTAGATTCTAACGATATTTTATGGACATTTAACCATAATGGAGAGTTCGATGTTATGTCTACAGAGTATTCTGGACCTGAAGCTTACGACGAAAAGACAGGCGAATCTAAAATGATTGTTAAAAAATGGCTAACAGTTCAAGGATGTAAAGAGGGAGGTAAGAAGTAATGAGTTTTATGAATACTTTAATGAATGGTACAGACTTCGACCATAAAAGCTTAAATGCACTGCAAAAAGTGACACTTAGAGCTGTTGTTATGAGTTTTCTATTTTTTGGTTTAGTTGCTATTGAGGGTATGATTATGCGTATGGTAGAAGTTGGTCCAAAGGCTCCTATACCGCATATGTTTTTTCACCCTGCACACTTTTTCTCGATTATGACAGTTCACCCAATAGTTGGTATATTTGGTTCTACTTATCAATTAGTGTTTGGTGCATTTATGTTTTTAGTGCCTTTTTTAACAAAGAAACCTCTATATAGTGTAAAAATTGCTAATGCTGTTTGGCTTTTAATTACAATCGGTACAGCAATGTCTTGGATAGCTGCATTTGTTTGGCAATATGCTCCACTATATACACTATATTGGCCACTTCCTGCTGATACTAATCAATTTAGTGTTGTTGGTGGTATTGTATTTATTGTGGGTGTTGCACTAATTATGGTAGGAACTCTACTATTTATTTACAATATTTACGCAACAATTTTTGCTCGTGTTGGAATACATAAAAACAAAACTACAAAAGAGCTATTAATTTCTGGTTTTGGTATTGATGGTATGTTAAACTTAATTAATAAGTTAAGAGGTAAACCACCATACTCTAAAGAGCCGGCACTTGCACTGCCAGTTGTTGCAATTTTTAGAGGTACTGTAGATACATTCTTAGATGCTATTGTAATTTTAAGTGCTGGTATTTTGGTTTTAGTTTACCTAATTTTTGATGCAAGTGGACATCCATTAAATGTTGCTTCGGTAGATGCATTACTTTATAAAAACTACTTCTGGTGGGGGCTTGACCTTGTTGCAGATGGGCTTGTGCTTATCTATGTTGCTGGTTCTTGGTATCTGCTTGCAACACTAATTACAGGGCAGAAACTATTTATGGAAAATGTTGCAAGAGCAGCATTAATGCTAGAGCTTTTAGTATCTTGGATGGTTTGGTCTCACCACTTACTTGCAGACCAAGGGCAACCAGAGATGATGAAGCTAATCTCAGGAGAGATGGTAACAGCGTTTGAACTATTAACTCAAGGTTTGGCACTATTTATTACGCTTGTAACACTTTGGAAAGCTAGACCACTAAAAATGACACCACCACTTGCATACCTTTTAGGTGGATTGGTAGGATTTGGTTTAGCAGTTCCAGCAGCGATTATTCAAGCAGATATGGGTATGAACAGAGTTCTTCACAATACTCAATGGATTATTGGAGCACACGTTCATATTGCACTGATTGTTGGACTTTATATGACCCTATATAGTGCTGTTTATGTAATGTGGCCACTGGTTACAAACAATACAACACTATTCTCTAAAAAACTTACTTGGGCACACTTTTGGTTATACCTAATTGGTGGTATCGGTATGGGTGCATTTATGGGTATGGCAGGCTTAGATGGAATGTTAAGACGCCACCTATATGTACATGGCGAATTTAATACAATGATGACTTTTGCTGCAATTTGCGGTTCTATGATTCTTATCGCTTGGGCAATATTCCTATTTAATATTGTAATGAGTGTAGGAGTTAAAGGTTTAATTGGTATATTCCTACCATCAGAAGATAAAACACAAAGTTACGGAATAGAAGAGGATGATTAAACAGAGTGTGGCTTTTGCCACATCTGTTTAATAGCATAAAGCTTAAAGCAGAAAGCTAAATTGTGCGACTTCGTCGCTTTTTATTAAATAAGGCGAAGCTTCAATATTAGCTTTATGCTTTGTGCCTTTTGCTTTCAGCTTTCAAAAAAGGGAGATTAATGACACACTTACCACGCGTTGCTTTAGAGATTAAAAATATTGGTTTGTACGATTTGGTTTTGCAAGATGTGCAAAAAATTGCAGGTAAAAGAAAACTTAGCGAAGACGAAATCTTAGAAATCATAAATAAGCATCCAGAAATTTTGGAAGATTACAAGCAGATAAATGTAGAGTATAACTTAAGCAATATCCATTTAAGAGATATAGATATCAATAGTTTAAACAGCGATTGCAAAGCTAAAGCCGAGCAGGTAAATAAAAATTTAGAACAGTTGAGAGAGATAGAAAAATACACCCTAGATTTTGAGCAAAGTTCTACTTTGGTTATTATATTTTCAATCGAATTTTTCGTACTTTTTTCTGTACAATATTTTATAGTTTTGCTAGATTTAAAAGAGTGGCAGTGGTGGATATATAGCTTCTTTGCAATGTCTATAGTAGCAGCTTGGATATACGCTAAAAAAGAGCAGAAAAAGTATGCTAAAAATAGTGAAATCTACTATAAAAAGTATGACGAAACTCTAAAACTAATTAGTGAATTAGAAGAGCAGGGCTGTATTAAAAAAGATGATTTAATAATAAAAGAGTGCGAAGAACATGTCTAGTATAAATTTTAGCTACAAATGGGACAAACCCACATACTTAAAAGCTGCAAAAGTAGCATACGATTACGAATTTAAAAACTCTAAAAAGCGATATATTGGCTTTTTCTTTATTGCACTTACTCAATTTGGTGTAGTAGCATTATTTAAAAAAGGAGCTCCAGGCTTACTGCTTATTTCTACTTTTTTAGTGCTTTATTGGTACTTTTTGCGTTGGAAATTAAGAGAGGCTACAATAAAAAAGGCTTTTGATAAATTACCAAATGCAAATATGCAATACAGTGTAAAGGTAGATGATAGTGGAATAAGTATAAACAGTCAAACTATAAAATGGGACGATATTATAAAAGTTGTCTCTTTAAGTGATGGAGTGTTAATATACACAAAAGATAACTTCTTTTTCTTTCCTGCAAATGCATTTAAGAGTTTAGAAGATAAAAATAGTTTTAGTAAATTGGCAAAAGCAAATGCACAAAACTACATAAAGGCATAATATGGATATATTATATATTGGTATAATTATATTTTTTCTAGTTGCAATAGTTGTAGTTGCCTATGTAATGGACAAAGAAGATATGGAGAGTTAATGAAACATTTACCACAGAAGATTTTAGCAGTTTTAATTGTAATTTTACTATTTTTAGTAGGCTTTACCTACTATATTCAAAAGCCAATACCCACCTTTAAACGCTTAATAGGTAAAGATATTGCAGTAAATATAAAAGATATTAAACTAGATAGATACGATACAAAACACCACCCTGTAATATTTAAAATAGTACCAAAAGAGGGTAAAAATAAAAAACTATTTACAGATATTGCAAATGCCTGTCAAGCTAAAAAAATAGAGCCAACACAAGTACCCAATAGCTTAAACAAGGTAGATAAAAAACTGCTAAAAACAGTAAAAAAATCTAAGCAAATACTCTTATCTAAAGCCGATAGCAATAAATCTTGCTTAATCTTTACACAAGATAGAGAAATTTTTTTATACATAAATGACAAATTTTAGAGCTCTTTATGGATAGTTATAAAATAGCAATAGTATCTATTATCATATTCTCTATTTTTACCTGGTTATATGAAAAAAAGAATCGAAAAAAGAGACAACTTAGGTTTATACAAAAGTATAAAGTCCCAAAACCTATTATGGATAGATTCCGAGAAAAGTACCCAAAAATTAACACTGAAGAGGCTAGCTTAGTAAATAAAGCACTTATGGACTACTTCTATCTTTGTAATATGGCAAATGGTAAAATGGTATCTATGCCCTCGCGTGTGGTGGATGATTTATGGCATGAATTTTTACTATTTAGTTCTGTTTACGAAAGCTTTTGCAAAAAGGCTTTTGGACGCTTTTTGCACCATATACCAGATGAAGCTATGCCAAATAAAAATAGTAACAACGAAGGTATGAAAAGAGCTTGGCAATTAATATGCCTAAAAGAGCATATAAATCCAAAATTTCCAGATAAAATGCCACTACTCTTTGCAATAGATAGTATGCTAGAGATAGAAAATGGTGTTAAATACTCACTTACAAAAACTTTTCTATACAGTAATACAGATACAAGTAACAACACAAATTATGCTGGCAGTGCAGGCTGTGGAGGCTTTTATGTGGGTGACTATGCAGATAGTAGTGGCTTTGGAGAATCTAGTGGAGGATTAGGCGACGGAGGAGGAGCAAGCTGTGGCAGTGGCTGCGATGGGGGTTGTAGTGGTTCATAAACTACACTTTCACTTACTACTAATCTAGACTTTATAAAATATTAGAGTATAGCTAACTAATCACACAAAAATTATGATAGAATGTAAAACTTTATGGCTTCTTTGAATTTATAAGTCTAGTTTTTTATTTGGATTTGATATAATATTTCACTCTTAAAGGTACTCTAGTGGATAGGCAAGTGTGCTAAAAAAGATAGTTTAGTACTAAAGTCTTGTGCTTACCCAAATGTATATTTAAGGAGAAGAGATGGTGGAGTTTGTAGATAGAAGAGGCAGCGACAATGAAAAGTGGGGCAGTTTAAAAAAGTATTTTGGGCGAGATGATATATTGGCTTTTTGGGTTGCTGATATGGATTTTGCAATGGCGGATATGCGATAATTCCAAACGAAGAGTTAAGGGGTGAGTTTAAAGGTTTTTTAGAGAGCCTACATTTAGGAATTAGCCCAACTTCTGCACAAATTTTAACAAGTGCTTACAAAGAAGAGGCTTGGGTAGATGAATTAGTTAAAGTTTTAGAACAAAATATAGAGTATATAGATAAACACTTAACCCCAAAAATCAAACGCACTCACCCTGAAGGCACATACCTAATGTGGCTAGATTTTAGCGAATTTGACTTAAGTGATAAGCAGCTACGAGATAAAATGGTAAACGAAGCTAAGTTAGCTCTAAATAGTGGAACAAACTACGGCAAAGAGGGGCACCAATATATGCGTTTTAACTTTGCAACAAGTTTAGAGCTTGTAAAAGAAGCGGTTGCTAGAATAAATAGAGTATTTGGATAGGTTATGAGAGTATTATTAATTCTATTATCAGTTATATTATTGCAAGCAAAAGAGCAGACTATTGGCTTTGCGGGTGGCTGTTTTTGGGGTGTAGAGAAGCATTTTGAGAATTTAAAAGGTGTAAAGAGTGCAGTCAGTGGCTATGCTGGTGGCAATTTTGAAAACCCTAGCTATAAAAAGATACTGAGCTACCGCTATGACACTCCAAAAGGGGTAGTTAATTATGCTGAAACTGTTAAAGTTGTTTATGACGATAGTAAAATATCTACCAAAGAGTTAATTAAAAGCTTTTGGGAGTTGCATGACCCAACTCAAAAGAATCGTCAAGGCAATGACAGAGGCAACAATTACAGAAGCGAAATTTTTTATACCACGCCAGAGCAAAAACAAATTGCCATGCAGACAAAAGCAGAGTATCAAAAGCTTTTAAGTAAAGCTGGTTATGGAAAGATTGTTACCAAAATAGAGCCACTTAAACACTTTTATAAAGCCGAAGAGTATCATCAAGATTATCTTAAAAAGCACCCAAATGGCTACTGCCCAAACCATGCAACTGGTGTTAAGTTTGTGGCAGAAAAAAACAAGACCATAAGCCCAATAGGTGGCAAAGAGATAGTAGTAATAGATGCCAAAGATTGCCCATTTTGCGAAAAGTTTAAAAGAGATGTATTAAATGGTTATAAAGGGCAAGTACCACTTAGAGTTGCTAAATCGTATGAACTTAAAGGCTTTAAACTAAAGACAAAACTAAATGCAACACCTACAATACTATTTATTGTAGATGGCAAAGAGCTTTTTGCCCACCGTGGCTACTGGAGTGCTAAAGAGTTTTATAAAGCACTTGGGCTTTTTAAATTAGGAAAAGATAGCGAAGCGTTTAAAGTGGCATTTGCAAAGGGCACAGACTCCAGGTTTTGCAAACAGTACGATAAATTTAAACACACAGGCGATGGCGTATTTATAGATACACTATCTGGCGATGTACTCTTCGATACAAAGGATAGATTCAACTCAGGCACAGGTTGGCTAAGCTTCTATAAAGCTGTGCCCGGAAGTGTAATATTTAAAGAAGATAATAGTTACGGAATGCACAGAATTGAAGTAATAGCTAAAAAAAGTGGCATACATTTAGGGCATGTTTTCGACAGAGCCGATGGGCGTAAACGCTTCTGTATAAATGCCACGATGTTAGAGTTTGTACCAAGAGAGGAGATTAAGAAGTAACTTCAGCTATAAATATGTTTTTTATAAATAAACGACTATACTAAAAACCATTAATTTCTCTTTTTAAGAACTAATACTTACTTAACACTTCTTTGTTAAGATACACAAATAAAAGATAAAAAAGGAATTTTAAATGGTAGTTAAAAAAAGTATAGTAACAATTTTATCGATTCTAATAGCAGGTATTGTAGTAGGATGTGGAGGTTCTAGTGCTGGTAATGGAGGAAAGGGTTTTGATTTAGATAATTATGAAAAAACAGAAAACTTAGCTCAAGATGTTAAAGATTCTTTGGCATATATGGGCAATGAGGAGCGTTTAGCTTACGATGTTTATATGAACCTTTACGATTACTATCAAAAAAGTGGCGTTGAGATAAAACAGTTTTATAATATATCTACAAGGTCAGAGGTTAAGCATATTGCCACTGTACAAGATTTAGTTAAAAGATATAATTTAAAAGTAACAGACTTTACAGATGTAAATGAGAGTGTTGTAAATAGTAATAATATGTCAGCAGAAAATATGCCAAGTGGTGTGTATGATATTGCTAAAATTCAAGAACTTTACGATACACTTTACGCTTTAGGACAAAACTCTCAAGAGAGTGCACTAAAAGTTGGATGTATGGTAGAAGTTACAGATATAAATGACTTAGATGAGTACATTAAGCAAGCACAAGATTCAAACGCTTCAGATGTAGAAGAGGCATTTAATTTTTTAAGAAATGGTAGCTACAACCACTATTGGGCATTTGATAGTGCACTTAAAAACTTAGGTGTTACTGATGGTTGTTACTATGAAGGCGATGAGCTTTTAACAAACAAAGAGGGGATTTATCCTAAAAGAGAGAAATAATACCAAATAAAGGAATAAAATGCCAGAAACAGCAAAAAAATTGATGAACCATAATGAAAAGAAAAAGATTTCGCTCTATTCGGTTGGAATAAACTTAATACTATCTTTAATTAAAATTATTGGTGGTGTAATCTCAGGAAGTGCTGCATTAATTGCAGATGGGGTGCACTCGCTTTCTGATTTGGCAGCATCGCTTAGTGTTTATGTAGGGATTATTATCTCTAATAAAAAGTCTGACCTTTTCCCTCAGGGGTTGTATAAGGTAGAAAATCTTGTAGCATTAGTGAGTGCTTTTGCAATATTTTTTGCAGGATACGAAATAGGAAAAGATGTTCTGTTTGGAGAGTCTGAGCCAATTAAAAACCTTACAGTTGCTATTGTGGTAATTGGTTTAACTGTTTTAATTACCTATTTATACTCACGATGGGAGAAGCAAAAAGCAATAGAGTTAAATTCACCTAGCCTTTTAGCAGACGCAGAGCATATAAAAACAGACTTTTATACAGCATTGGTTGTTCTTGTGGGTGTATTGGGGCAGTATTTTGGTTATCCGATTGTTGAGAAAATTGCAGTTGTTATAGTAATTTATTTTATTTTCCATAGCGGGTTTGAGATACTAAAAGAGGCAATTAAAGTGCTTCTTGATGCTTCACTAGACCACGAGAGTATCGAAAAAATAAAAGAGATTCTTAAAAATGAATCGGTAATAAAAAATGTTAATGCTATAACAGGCAGAAACGCAGGCAGTTATAAATTTGTGCAGTTAGATTTAGCACTAAATACAGACTCTTTAAAAGAGGCACACGAACTGGCACACAAAATAGAAAAAGATATAAAAGAGCAGATGCCTTTTGTCGAAAAGGTTGTTATACACTATCAATAAAAACTTATCTTCATCTTTCTTTTTTACTCCATATTCTGGAGTAAACTCTCTACACTTCTTAACACTACCTTAACGAACTTTCTATACAATAGCAGTATAAATTGTTTTAAGGAGATAAAAATGAAAAAGATTATTATTGGTGCATTAGCATTAAGCAGTGTTATTTTTGCTGGAAATGGCGAAGAGTTAGTTAAGAAAAATGGTTGTCTTGCGTGTCATGCAATTACAACACATAAAGCTGCTCCGCCACTTGCTGGGGTTGGTATGAGAAATATGCGTTTTGAAGGCAAAAATGCTAAAAAGGTAATTATGAATTCAATTAAAAACGGCTCTAAAGGCAAATATCCAAGATTTGCTAACAGTGCTATGCCTTCATACAAACAGTTAAGTGATAAAGAGATTTCTGATATTGCAGATTATATCTTATCTTTAGCACCAAAAGCCAAAGAGATTCATGACAGAGATAGCAACTGCAAAGGCAAAGGTATGATGGGTAAAGGTATGGGAATGCATAAAGGCATGGGACAAGGTATGAAAAAGGCTCAAGGTATGATGGGGCAAGGTATGCAAAAAGCTCAAGGTATGATGGGTCAAGGCATGGGAATGCAAAAAGGAGTTCAATAATGAAATATCCTGATTTTTTTGACAAAATTGAACCTATTATTGTTTATGATGATTTATGTAAATTTTTAGGTGTAAACGAAGATGGCGTATTAGATTTCTCTTATGCAGATATTGTTAAGAGTGCTGGTCATAGTTGTGCTACAGTTGCAGGTGCTTATCTTATGGCACAAAAGGGTTTAAAAGCCCTATATCAAGATGAGTTACCAGAGCGTGGAAATATAAAAGTAGAGCTACAAAAAGCACCTAGAGAAGAGAATACCGGAGTTGTAGCTTCTGTAATATCTAACATTACAGGTTCAACTTCTGATTTTGGTTTTGGTGGTATTCCTACTGGAAAATATAATAGAAGAGATTTGCTATTTTTCGAAGCAGATATAGAGCATGATTTATGTTTAACACGCTTAGATACCAATGAAAAAGTGTATGTAGATTATAAACCACAAAAAGTGGTAAATCCTATGGCTATTTTAAAAAGTGCCATTAAGCCAGATGCAACACAAGAAGATATTAAAAGCTTTCCTCATAGATTTCAAAAAATGGTAGAGACTGTTTTTGAGAATGCAAATGAAGTTATTGAAATTACTAAGTAATCATCTCAAGGATATATAGAATGAAAAAATTATTTACTATCCTTAGTATATTTATTGCTACAGTTACTGCACAGGCAGTAACTTTAACGGCAGTTGCTAAGGGTTTAAAAAACTCTAAAGGGGTTGTACAGTTTTCTCTTTATAATAAAGATGGCTCAATTCCTGATAAGAAGCTAAATAAGTATTATAAAATGCAAAGGGTTGAAATTAGCAACAAAGAGGCTGTTGCTGTTTTTACAAACTTGCCAAAGGGCAGGTATGCTGTAAGTGTTTTTCACGATGAAAACAGTAATGGTAAAATCGATAAAGGTTTGTTAATGCCTAAAGAGGGTGTTGGATTAACTAATTTTAAATCTATAAACCTTTTTCACTTACCAAATTTTAAAAAGGCTAGTTTTACACTTGATAAAAATAAGAAGATTATAATAGATATGATTTATTTGTAATTGATTATTAGTATATTGGTTTTAGCAATAAAAATACTTTCCAATAACTAATATACCAACAACCAATACACCAACATTTAGGAGCAGAATTTTAATGAAAAAGATTATATTGCTTATTGTAGCGATTGTAGTTGTAGTTTTTGCAGCACGATTCTTATTAAAGCAAAAAGAGGATGTGGCAAATTTGCCAGTAGCTAAAGAGTATACTAAAAGTGTAGATATAGTAATGCCAAAATATGAGTATATTTCTCAAAAAGAGGAGTTTTTAGCTGAAGTGCTATCGTCTAAAAGTGCAAATATAGCAACAAAATTTGCAGCAAGAATAAAAAAAATATATGTAAATGAGAATGATAAAGTAAACAAAGGCGATTTATTGGTAGCTTTAGATGATAGAGATATTTTATCTACTCTTTCATCTCTAAAAGAGCAAAAAAAATCTCTTAAATTAGATGTTACAAATGCTAAAAAGATTTACTTAAGAAATAAAAAGCTTTTAAAAACAGATACAATCTCTAAAGATACGCTTGATAATTCTAAAGTTCTTTATTATACTAAACTCTCAGCATTAAAAGGTATTGATGAAAAAATAATTCAAACAAAAGTTATGTTACAATATTTAAATATAAAAGCACCCTTTAATGGTGTAATAGGCTCTAAACTTTTAGATGCTGGCTCGTTAGCACCTGCTGGCAAAGCGATTTTAACACTTAATTCTGATGATCAAAAATTAACGTTTCTATTCTCTTTAAACGAAAAACCAATTATGGTTGGTCAAAAGATATTTTTAGATAATAAAGAGATAGGTAATGTCTCTAAGATTTATGATGATGCAAGAAACTCTCTACTTGTGGCAGAAGTAAAGCTCAATAAAACACTTCCGTTTGCAAATAAATCTTATAAAACAATAGATGTGGAGGTAGATAGTACAAAGGGCTGTACAGTTCCATTAAATGCACTTATGCACAATAGTAACGGCACCTTTGTAATGGTATATAAAGATAAAAAATTTACTCAAAAAAAGATAAATGTTATTTTGGAAAACTCTAAAAAGGCAGCAATAACTCCTTGTCCCCAAAAACCAGTTGCTATAGCTTCAGAAGCTAAGTTAGCAGTATTACCAACTTATGGAAAAATTATAGTAAGTAAGGTGAAATAGTATGAAAAAAGATTTTTCTATTGTAAGCTTTCTGCTTGGACGCCCCTATTTTATATTCTCTTTTTTAACACTTTTTATATTTTTGGGAGTAGTTGGATACAATAAGATAGATAGAAAACTATTTCCTGATTCTAACTATCCAACAGTTGCAGTTGTAGCTGTTCAACCAGGGGCTTCGGCAAAAAGTATTGCTACAAATGTAGCTATTCCTATAGAAGAGGAGCTTTATACTTTAGATAAAATTAGGAGAGTTTATTCAACCACAATAGATGAAGTAAGTGTTATTAGTGCAGAGTTTGATTACTCAAAGAATGTAGATGCAGCAACGAGTGATGTAAGTAATGCTCTTGATAAAATAAAATCAAAACTTCCAAGCTCTATACTTGCACCACAGATTATTAAAATTACAGCTGCAACAGCTCCTATTATTACATATTCTATAACTTCAAAAGATGGCAAAATACCGTTAGAAGACATAAGACAACTCGCTTCTACTGAAATTAAACACGATTTAATAAGATTAAATGGTATTGCTGGCGTAGATGTTTTTGGTGGATACGAAAAAGAAATAGAAGTTATTGTAGATAAAAACAAGTTAGATAAACATAACTTAGATATCTCAACAGTTGTAGCTAAAATAAAAGCAAATGATAACGATTTTGCAATCGGTTTTATAACAAATGAGAAAAGTAGATACCTTTTAAAATCTAAAGGTAAAAGAGATGCTATATCTAAATTAAAGTCTATTAGTATAACAAAAGATTTAACTTTAAATGATATTGCAAAAATTCATTTTGGACATTATGAAAATAGGGCAGAGTATTATGGAAACGCTAAGCACTCTATAGCCATAGCAGTTCAAAGAGCTCAAAATGCAGATGTTATTAAGAGTATAAATTTAGTGCAAAAAGAGATAGATAAACTTAAAAAGAAGTATAAAGATTTAGACTTTACGGTTACCGATACCCAAAAAGACACTATTGTTCAAAGTACCGATAATATGTTCGAATCATTAAGAGATGCGATTGTTATGTCTACTATTGTTGTATTTTTCTTTTTAGCATCATTTAGACAAGTGTTAGTTGTTCTTGTTACGATTCCTATTGTTTACGCTACAACAGTAGCTCTAATGTGGGTTGTTGGAATCGAATTTAATGTTGTAACACTGACTGCAATTATTTTAGCCCTTGGTCTACTACTTGATGATGCCGTCGTTGTTATGGAGAATATCGAACGCCACTATCGAGAGAAGCACGAAGAGATACATAAAGCGGTCTATGATGGTACAAAAGAGATTATGTTTGCCGATTTAAGCGGAACACTTACAACAATGCTAGCACTATCACCAATGCTATTTGTTGGTGGTTATCCGCAAACTATATTTCAACCACTTGTTGGAACATTAATGTTAGCACTGGCAGCTTCTTACATTATTTCGATTACAGCAGTGCCACTATTATCATTAAAAATTCTTACTATTAAGTCTCCACTTATTTTAAAAACAGAAGCATTTTTTGAAAAAATTATAGGAGGTTTTAGTGACTCTATAGCTAATTTTTTCGCAAGTGCTGTTGCATTAGCAGTTAAAAGAAAGAGTGCAGCAGTTGCCTATGTTGTTGTTTTGATTTTTCTATTTATATCAAGCGTAAAGGGTGTTATGCCAATAGTTGGTCAAGAGTTAATGCCCCCTATGGATACTGGTGGAACTAAAATTAGTATAACAGTTGATCCAAATTTACCGATTGAAGCTAGTAAAAAAATAGTTAAAGAGGCTAATAAGATTATACAACAAGAGGGTAAGCTTCTTTATCTATCTAGTGCAATAGGTAGCGAAGCTGGTGTTATGAGTATAGGCAGTGGTAGTGGAATAGACCATATAAGTATTACTGCAACATATGTCGATAGATACCACAGAAAAGAGTCTATTTGGGATATAGAGAGAAAGCTTAGAAGAAAATTAAATAAGATAAAAAATGTTCAAAGTGTTGATGTTGTAGATTATGGGGCAACGGCACTAGCTAGTTTAAGAGCAAATATAGATGTAACTCTATATAGTAATAATTTAAAAAATTTACAAAAAGCTGGAAATATGGTAGCTGATGCAATGCATAAAACAGGTGGAGTTGTATCTGTTTCTAAAACTTGGCTAAATAATAAAAAGGTATATGAATTTAATATAAATGAGAAGAAAGCAGCATACTATGGCTTAACTAACGAAGATATTTCAAAACAGTTACAAATATTTATAAGAGGTGCAAAATCGGCATCTTTTTATCTACAAAATAGTACAGATTTTGGTATAAGAGTATGGGTAGACAAAGATAAAAGAGATAATATAAAAAGCCTAAAAGCTTATCTGTTAAGTACTAAAAAAGGTAAAGTACCATTAAGCGATGTTGTAACCTTAAAATCTATAAATGAACCATCTCTTATTACAAGAGAGGGGTTAAAATATACACTAAATGTTTACGGCTTTAGAGAAAAGGCAGCAATTTCACACATTATGAACAATTTTGAAAAGGCATTTGAGGGCAAAAAGTTACCAGAGGGTGTAACTATGGAGCAGACAGGTGATATAAAACAGTTCAAAAGTGCAGCCGGACGAATGATAGGTGCTATTGCCTTTGCAGTGGCACTAATATTCTTTACGCTAATTGCACTGTTTAACTCTGTTAAAATATCTTTAATGATAATTTTATCTATTCCTTTAACAATTATTGGGGCGGCTTGGATGATGCTGATTATGCATTACCACACCTCAATGCCAGCGATGATGGGTTTTATACTTCTTAGTGGAATTATTGTAAATAATGCCATTTTGCTTATACACTTCGCACTAGAAAAGATGCAAGCAGGACTTAGCAAATATGATGCAATGATAGAGAGTATAAAGATAAGAACAAGACCTGTTTTAATGACAGCCTTTGCTACATCAGCTGGTATGCTACCAGTTGCCCTAGGGTCGGCTATTGGGCTAGAGAGATTGGCTCCATTAGGTGCAGTTGCTATTGGAGGTTTGATTATTGGAACATTCTTAACTCTTCTATTTATTCCTCTTGTATTTATTTGGACTATGAAAAAAGAGGATGCAGTAAAAGAGGAGTATGTATAGATATGTGTGGCTATGCCACACATAATGTAATTAGAATAGCTCTTAACACTCCCTTAATAAATTTTTACTATACTAACTAAATGAAAAAGATACTACTACTCGAAGATGATGAAATACTCAGTGAAACACTTATTGAACTTTTAGAGGCGGAGGGGTTTAGCCTTACGCATGTTAAGGATGGACAAGAGGCGTTAGATGCTACTTTTGTTTCGCAGTATGATTTGATGCTTCTTGATGTGAATGTTCCATTTATTAATGGTTTTGAATTACTAAAAGAGTTAAGAGAGGCAGGAGATAAGACAGTAGCTATATTTTTAACTGCTCTTACAGATATTGACTCTCTAGCTCATGGTTTTGAGATTGGGGCAGATGATTACATTAAAAAGCCTTTTGATTTCGATGAGCTTTTAGTTCGAATAAAAGCACTATTTAAAAAACAGTACAGTGGCAACAAAGTAGAGATTGGGGATTTTATTTTTGATACTCAGAGCGAAGAGTTATATAAAAATGGCAAATTTATAAAGCTCACCCCTTATGAAACTACAATTACAAAAATACTGCTTAAAAACAGAGGTAATACAATATCTAAATATGAGTTACTCGATTTACTAAACGAAGGCGAAGAGATGAGCGAAGGTGCTCTAAGGGTGCATATAAATAGCTTAAGAAAAATTGGTTTGCCTGTAATTACTATAAGAGGAGTTGGCTATCGTTTTGCAAAATCATGAAAAGAGAGCCTTTTATAAATTCTTTTTTATCTACTTTTTTAGTGTTGCAAGTTTAATATTAGTAGCTGGTTTTTTATACTTTACACAGATGAGAAACCAATACTTAAATGCTGAGGCATATTCGGTTATAGGGTATGCTAGAGCAATAAAAATGGGTAACGATTTAGAACCATACAAAGATAAATTTAGTTATATAGTTGAGAGAAAAAATTTTAAAAACTTTAATATCGAAAACTTTACCCGTATTGGTGATGAGTTTATTAAGTATGTACCAAAAAGTAGAGGTGGAGTCTATTTTAAAATTAGTAAATCCACAAAGAGTTTCGATAAAAAAGTTAAAGCTTTACGGTACAAAATTCATTTAGCTCAACTCTTGTTGCTTATACTTTTTGGGTTTATTAGTTATGTATTGGCAAAAAATGCTATAAAGCCTCTGCAACAGAGTATCTCTACACTGGATAAATTTATAAAAGATTTAATACACGATTTAAATACCCCAATAACTGCGATAAAGCTAAATATGAAGCTCTTGCAAAAAGATTCACAATTTGCAAATAATAAAGCACTTCAAAGAGTAAACAAAGGTGTGCACAGTATCTCTGAATTGCATGAGAATTTAACTATTTTACTTCAAGAAGAGACATTTCAGGTAGATAGAGTGAATATTTTTAATATTGTCGATGAGGTTGTGGCTATGCACAAAACTCTCTACCCAAATATTAACTTTATGTTAGAGCACTTTACTCTTGTGGCTAAAACAAACCCACAAGCACTAAAACAGATTTTACAAAATATAATCTCTAACGCCTGCAAATATAATAGAAAAAATGGCTTTGTAAAAATTTATACAAGAGGAGATAGCCTCTATATCCAAGATAGTGGCAAAGGAATAGAGAAGCCAGAAAAGATATTTGAACGCTCTTTTAGTGGAGAAAACAGCAGTGGAATCGGATTAGATATTGTAAAAAGATTGGCATCTGCTTTGAATATAGCTATAGATGTTAAATCTAGTAGTGGCGGGACTGTGTTTATTTTGGAGTTTGATTGATTTGAGATTTAGTTTTTTGAGTGTGAGGTATTAAGAGAAAATATACAATTATTCATCATCCATCCTTATCTTAACATTTCCCTAACGAATTTTTGGCATACTATTATAAAAAATGGAGCGTGTTGATGAATTTAATATCTAAAGTAACTCTAATAGGATTAATTCCACTTACTATAAATGCAACAAGTTTAAAGAGTATGCTAAATTACGCACTAGAACACAACTCGAATGTAAAAGCACAAGGTTATGATATATCTTCTAAATCACAAGATTACAAAAGTGTATCAAGCCTTTTAAAGCCAACAGTAGATGTTGGAGCTAGCTACTCTAAATTAGATATTGATGTGCCAGATACGCAAATTGGGCAGAGTGCTGTAGGTTTTATAAAATTTGGGATGAACCTCTACGATGGTGGCAAAAGCAAATCGATAAAAAGAGAGAAGCGATTAAGAGTAAAATTAGCAAAATACTCAAAAACAGATACTATAAAGCAGACACTCTTACAAGTTGTTACTCTATACTTTAACATACGAACAATCGAAGATGAAATAAAAGCTTTCAGATTTAAATCGAAAGCCTTGCAAAGAGATTACAAAAACACAAAGCAGAGATACAATTTGCAAATGATAACTTACGATGAAGTTTTAAAGATTAAATCTGAATTAGAGGATAACAAGTACCAGATAGAGGAGTTAAAATACCAAAGAGAAGAGGCTTACAGAAACCTATCTTTGCTTGTTGGTAAAAAGATAAAACATATAGGACACGCAAGATTTGCAACTATTAAGCATTTGCACTACACACCAAGCTCTACAATTAAAGCGTTGCAGACAAATGTATCAATATTAAACGAGGGTATTAAGCAAGTCGAGGCAAACAAAAAGCCAAAAGTTAGATTAGAAGATACACTAAGCGTATATGGTTATAATGATTATGATAGAACTAGATTACGAAACCTACCACACACTCAAAATAAGATTTCTCTAACAATGACCATGAATCTTTACGATACAAGTACAAAAGCGAAAAAGAGGTCAATTATCTTTGCTAAAAGAAAAGCAAGAGAGCAACTTAAATACAATAGCCAAAAAGAGAGAATGCTATATGATTTAGCTCGCAAAAAACTGCACACCCAAAAAGCTAAAATATCTTCGGCTAGAGTTGCTTTGAATATGGCAAAAAGGGTTTATAAATCTGCAAAGATTAAATATGATAACGGTATGATAGATATAATAACATATTTAGATGCACTAAGTAAAAAAACTCTAAACCAAGCACTATACTATAAAGCACTGAACGATTACGAAATAGCAAAAGCAAACTACTATTTTGTTAGTGGAGACAATTACCGAAGAGTAATTTCACATATAAAGTAACTATTATGAAATATCAAAGATTTGTCTCACTAACTGCTATGCTGTCGTTTATTGTATTGGCAGTATCTAGTGGAGTTTTATACTTTATACCAGATAGAAAAGTGACATCTTGGACTAATTGGAGCTTTTTAGGCTTAGATAAACAGCAGTGGGATAATTTGCATATTAATATTGGAATACTCTTTTTAGTAATGATATTTTGGCATATTTACTATAACTGGAAGCCAATTAAAAACTATCTTAAAAAGAAAAAAGAGTTAAAAATTTTTACTAAAGAGTTTAATGTGGCTTTAATTGTAACAGCCCTGTTTACAGTAGGCACAATTACTATGACTCTGCCATTTAGCTTTTTAGTAAATATAGGAAATGGCATAAAAGCCAAGAATGCCTTAAGTGTTGGAAATCCACCTTTTGGTTATGCAGAGTATGCAACGCTAGAGGATTTCTGTTTAATAACTTCTATAGATATAGATAAAGCTAAAGAGCGTTTAAAGCGTAAAGGTATTGTAGTAAACTCTTTAAAAGATACATTAAAAGTAATATCTGCTAAAAATAATATTACGCCAAAAGATATTTTTGCAATTATAAAAGATAAAACAACAAAAGTAGAACTGCCATCTGAGTTACCTATTGGAATAGCACACAAATCCTTAATAGAGCTTGCCAATGAGTACAATATAGATTTAGACAAACTTATGAAGCATTTAAAATATTACAATATAAAAGCAACTCTTGATAGCAGTTTTAAAAAGATAGCAAAACAAAATAATCTTCACCCTGCACAGTTGTATAATATACTATTAGCCTCACAGAAATAGAGCTAAATATAGAGATATATTGTTGTCGCCTCGTATAACAGAAGTTATTTTCTTATCTATGTTAATTAAATGCTTTAGTAGTTACACTTACCTCTTCTGGGCAATATATAAGCCAATTAATATTAAAATTCCGCCTATTATCATTTTTGGGGTTAAGCTCTCACCTAAAAAAGTTATGCCTGTAATTGCAGTTATTAGTGGTACTAAATAGATATAATTACTTGCACTTATTGAGCCTATACGCTCTATGCCTTGTTGCCATAATATAAATGCTAACCCCGAGCTAAGTAAGCCTAAAAAAGCGATATTTAGCCAAACTGTTTTTATACTTAAAGCCCCTATATTAAAGCTTTTGGCACTTACAAAAAAGTAAACACCCATTAAAATTAAACCATAAAAGAAGCTCTTTCTTGCAATAACTATATAGTGGTAACCTTTGGGTGCTAGTTTTAGAGCAACTGAGTATAGCGCAAACACAGCAGCAGCTAATAGAGCTAGCAAATCACCTTTTAGGCGAAGTTGAAACTTTGAGCCATCTAATAATATTAAAGCGATACCAAATATCGCTACTAAAAAGCCTATAACTGTGTATTTATTTAAACTCTCATCTTTTGTCAAGAGGTGAGCGATTATGGCGGTAAATAGAGGAATTGCACCCATATATAAGCCGACATTTGTAGCTTGGGTGTACTTTAGGGCGAAATTTTCTAATAAAAAGTAGATAAAAATACCTAAAAAGCCCAAAATAAAAAAGCTAAATTCATCTCTTAAAGAGTTTGGTAAAATCTGCTTTGGATATATAATTAAAAGCAAAATATAGGCTATCGTAAAACGCAGTATCATATTCTCTATTGGGCTAATATATGCAAGCAGTGCTTTATTACTAACAAAAGCTACACTCCAAATTGTAATAGTTATAAATGAAAATATGTGTCCAAGTATCAGTCTTTTTTGCATATAATATTGTATCGAAAGAATATCCAAAAAGGATTAAAATGAAAACAGTAGGCTTATTAGGTGGTATGAGTTGGGAGAGTTCTCTATTTTACTACAAAGCAATAAACGAAGGTGTAAAGGCTAAACTTGGCGATCTGCACTCGGCTAAAATTGCAATGGTAAGTGTAGACTTTGACGAAATAGAAAGATTGCAACATACTCAAGATTGGCAAAAGCTTGGCGATATTTTAGCAAAAGAGGCAAGCAATATCGAGAAAGCTGGTGCGGATTGTTTGCTAATTTGCACTAACACTATGCACAAAGTTGCTCCACAAGTACAGAGTGCAATTAATATACCACTTATTCACATAGCAGATGCTACAGCTAAGGCATTGATTAAAGATGGCATTAAAAAAGTAGGACTATTAGGAACTGCCTTTACTATGGAGCAAGATTTCTACAAAAGTAGACTACAAGCGCACGGCTTAGAAGTTTTAATACCAAATAAGAAAGATATAGAGCTAATACACAGTGTAATATATAACGAACTCTGCTTAGGGGAGTGCAAAGCAGTATCAAAAGAGGCATATTTAAAAATTATAAACAAGCTTGAAAAAGAGGGTGCAGAAGGCGTTATTTTGGGTTGTACAGAGATTGGAATGTTGATAAAACAGACCGATACAGGGGTAAAACTATACGATACCACCTATATTCATGCCCAAAGTGCAGTTGATTTTGCTTGCTAATTGTAATATTTAATATTCGTTCAAAGTTTTTGGAGTATAATTTCTAAATGAACATTATAATAGCAGGTGCAGGGCATGTTGGATATGAATTATCTAAAACCCTCTCACCATATCACAATATAGTAGTTATCGATAAAGATAAACTTACGCTAGACTCTATGCAAGAGTCTTTAGACATATTGCCAGTTTTTGGTGATGTCGAAGACCCAGAGACATATAAAAAGCTTTTAGATAAAGAGTTTGATTTATTTATTGCTGTTACCGATAGCGATGAAGCCAACTTAATTTCGGTAATTATTGCAAGTGATACAATAGATGCCAAAACAACTCTTATAAGGCTAAGAAATCACTTTTTTGCAAAAAGCTCATTAATGCAAAAATTTGGTATAGATGAAGCAATTTTCCCAATAGAGCTAACTTCTAAAAGTGTTGTAAACTTATTAAAATACCCTAGAGCAAACAATGTAAAAATATTTAAATATACCGATAAAAAGCTAATAAGTCTGCGTTTAAGCAAACTAGATGGACCTATTGGTATAGTACCAGAGGGGTATGTGATTGTTGGTATCGAGAGGGGTTCAGAATTTTTTATACCTAAACAAAATACCCAAATTGAACCAAACGATTTAGTCTATCTGTTTGGAGATGATATAGATATATTTAAATTTTGCAAAGCTTATGGAGAAGAGACTTCTAAATATAGTGAACGTATCGTAATATTTGGAGCAAAAGAGTTGGGTGTATCTATTGCTAATGCCTTGATAAAAGAGGAAAAAGAGGTTAAATTAATTGACAAAGATTTAGAAGTCTGTAATATTGCCGAAGAGGAGCTTGGTGGCAAAGCAACAGTTCTTAATTGTAAATTTAGCACCAAAGAGTTGTATGAACAAGAGGGCTTAAAACACGCCGATATAGTAATTGCAGCTACAAATGATGATGAGTATAATATTATTAAATGCCTTGAAGCTAAAGAACAAGGTGTAAAAAAAGTTATTGCGATAAATAGTGAATTAGAGCATTATGAATTAATGCACTCTTTGGGTATTGTAGTTATTAGAGGTCCAAAAATAAGTGCTTATAATGCAATTTTAGAGAGAATACACTCTAGCTCTATAGTCGCAGAACGAAACTTTTGTGGTGGCAAAGGGCGTATATATATGCATAAAGTTTTAGAAAACTCTAATGTAATGAATAAAACTATAAAACTACCAAAAGCTCAAGAGAATGTAGCAATATACTTAATTAGAGATGGCAAAATTTTAGAGTGCCAAGAGTCTTTAGAGTGTCAAGCCGAAGATGTAATCGTAGCCTTTTGTAGTAAAGAACAAGAAGATTCAATAAACAAGTGGATACACAGCCTATAAAACAGAGGTAATAATGTCATACAAAAGTATATTAAAACTAATTGCTTTAATTAGTACAACGCTAGGTGCTTTTTTACTTTTAGAGTTAGCTATTGCTATTATTTATGGCGAAGATTTTAAAGATTTAGCACTATTTATAGGGCTATTTTTAGCTACAGACTTAGCACTTCTATACTATTTAAGAAAACAGAAATTAAACCTTGGCATAAAAGAGAGTATTCTCTCGGTTAATCTACTCTGGATAGTACTTGGTATTGTGGGAGCAATTCCTCTATATATCTATACAAAAGTTAGTTTTGCTTCTGCATTTTTTGAAGCTATTAGTGGCTTTACTACAACTGGAGCAACTGTTTATACAAATATAGAAGCCCTACCCCACTTTATACTTTTTCACCGCTCTTTAATGCACTGGATTGGTGGTATGGGAGTTATTGTTTTAGGTGTTGGCTTACTATCTATTATCAACCCAACCGGAAGCCTTAGCCTATTTAAGGCAGAATCTACAGGTGTAACATTAGAGAAACTTACACCAAAAATTAAAAATACTGCCCTTATTTTATGGGGCGTTTATGCAGGACTTACCTTTTTAGATATGCTATTTCTAAAGCTATTTGGTATGAGTTGGTTCGATGCTATAAATCATGCATTTTCAACTATATCTACAGGTGGATTCTCGACTAAAAACAGTTCACTTGCTTACTTCAATAGTTATCCAATTTACTGGACTACAACAATTTTTATGATGCTCTCAGGCGTAAACTTTTTAGCACATGTAAAGCTATTTTATAAAGATACAAGTGGATATAGAAGCGAAGAGTTTATCTGGTATATTGGGGTTTTTTTAGTACTTTCTACACTATTAACACTTGTTCACTCGGGTATGGGCGTAGAGCTTGACTCTTCAGCCACACACTCATTTTTTACTATCGCTTCTGTAATGACAACAACAGGCTTTGCCACAACTGATTACTCTCTGTGGGGTCATTTATCTGTTGGAATAATTTTTATAGCAATGTTAATTGGTGGAAATACTGGTTCTACTGCTGGTGGCGTTAAAATTATACGCTATTTAATTATATTTAAAACTCTAATGGTTGAGTTAAAAAGAATAGTCCACCCAAGTGCTCATATCTCAATCTATATAGATGCAAAAAAGTTAGGAAATGCCGTAATAACTTCAACATTTGGCTTCTTTTTCCTATATGTTTTAACCAATATGCTATTAGCAATTTACATATACGCCAGAGGCTACGATACAATGACTGCAATCTCAGGAGCCCTAGCCCTAGTAGGCAACATCGGTCCAGGCTTCGGAGCAGTAGGACCAGCAAACAACTTCGCCGACTTTAGCGATATAGACAAAATAATATTCTCAATAGCTATGATAATGGGTCGTTTAGAATTCTACACCGTTTTCGTACTAATGAGCCGTGAATTTTGGAAGAAGTTTTAATAGCAATTTGGCTATAATTCCTCTAAAAAAGGCACTCTTTGGATATTGAAACGGCTGATTTGAATGAGCTTTTAAATAATAAAAAACGGCTTCTTACCGAGATATATTTTGAGCTTCAAGAGTATTTTGAGGCGAAGTATGGTGAGAATACCGTTGTTTTAATGGAGATTGGCTCGTTTTTTGAGGTTTATGAGGTTAATAACGAAAAGCTTAAAATTGGGAAAGCCAAAGAGATTGCCGAGTTTTTGAATATTCAGCTGACTCGTAAAAATAAGTCTATTATAGAGAACTCTGTTAGTAATCCGATAATGGCAGGGGTGCCGAATTTTGCACTCGAGCGATACTTAAACCGGCTTGTGCAGAGTAAAAAATATACTATTGTGCTTATTCGCCAAAAGGGTGAGCCACCTAGTGTAAAGCGTTATTTATCTAATGTAATCTCTCCGGGTACTAACTTTGATTATCAAGTAGAGGCTAGCGAGAATTATCTTGTGTCGCTACTTATTGGCGAGAATCGTGGAATATATTATGCAGGGTACAGTGCGGTAGATGTTACAACAGGCAAGTGTATAGTAAACGAAGTGCACTCTACAAGAGATGATAAAACTTACGCTCTTGATGAGATTTTTAGCCTACTGCAAACTTACAATACATCCGAAGTTGTGCTAACTTTCGACTGCGAAATGGATAGAGATTTTGTCTATAACTACCTAGAGATAAAAGAGCACTATACGCATAATGAAAATAAGCAGAGGCTAAAGATAAACTACCAAAATGAGCTATTTGCTAAGATATTTAATATTAACTCAATTCTTAGCCCAATAGAGTATTTAGATTTAGAGAAACACCCCTACTCTAGCGAGTCTTTAGCATTTTTACTCGACTTTATTATAGACCACGACCCAGCAATTATAGAAAAGCTTAACCGCCCTATTTTCTTAGGCAATAGCCACTTTGTCTATTTGGGTAATAATGCTCTTGAGCAGTTAAATATAATCTCTCGCGATAGCAACGAGATGACGCTTTTAAAGCTTATAGATTTTACCTCTACACCTATTGGCAAGCGTGTGCTTAAAGAGCGACTGCTTAACCCAATTATCGATAAATCCGAGCTAGAGCGTCGCTACTTTTTGATAGATAGCTTAAAAGAGAATCACAAAAAGTTAGAGGCGATTCTAAAGCAAGTTTACGACATCGAGCGGATTTTGCGACGAATCAAGCTAAACAAGGTGCACCCTTTCGAGATAAATTACCTGCACTCTTCGCTATATTCGATAGAAAAAATCTATCAAGAGGTGCAAGAGTTTAATCTGGATTTAGAAGATTTTAATATCGACGAAGTCTATAAATTTAGAGTTGAGTTAGAGAAAACTTTTAATTTCGACAACAGTGCCAAGTACCGACGTGAGCAGATAGATAGCAATATTTTTAATAGTGGCGTAAATATATTTATAGACCAAGCCGAAGCCGAAATTAAGGGGATTAATTACAATTTAGAGCTCGTTAAAGAGCATATAAACAGCTTTTTTGATGGCAACGAGATAGCTACCATTGGGCACTTAGAGAGCGAAGGCTTCTACATAAACCTAACCAAAAATCGCTTTAGCCAAATCGAGAGCAAGCTTCTAAAGAGCTTTGTTACCATAAATGGCGAGCATCACTTTTTTAAAGATTTTAACTACAAACGGCTAAAAAATAGTGTAAAAATTAGCTCGCCACTAATCGAGCAAATCTCTAGCAATTACACCGCCCTGCACTCTCGGCTAATTGCACTTGTAAAGAGCACCTTTAGCGATGTTTTAGATGAGTTAGAGAAGAATTACAGTGCCCTTCTTGAGAAGCTAATTGTATTTATTGGCGAGCTAGATTTTGCAATTAGCGGGGCAAAGTGTGCTGTAGCTTACAACTATGTAAAGCCAGAGATTGTAGATGACAATACGCTAGAGTTTATCGCCTTGCGTCACCCAATTATTGAGTCTCGCGAAGAGAATGGCATATATATACCAAACGATATGCTCTTAGGGCAGATACCACAAGATTTAGAGCACAACCATATAAGCCTAGAAGCGAGCGATAATAAAGAGGTTAAAGGTGTGCTGTTGTATGGAATAAACAGCAGTGGTAAGAGCTCGTTTATGAAGAGTGTGGGGATTGCTGTTGTAATGGCACAAGCGGGGCTTTTTGTGCCGTGTGCATCGATGAGATTTAGCTTAATAGACAGGTTATTTACCAGAATTGTCTCGAAAGACAACTTATACAAAGGTTTATCAACCTTTGCTATCGAAATGCTAGAGCTTAAAAACATATTTAACCGTGCAACTGCCAATTCACTAATTTTAGGAGACGAGATAAGCCACGGAACCGAAACATTCTCGGCTCTATCAATAGTAAGCTCATCTATAAAGCGTCTCAGCGACATTGGAAGCTACTTTATATTCGCAACCCACCTACACCAACTAACCGAACTAAAAGTTATAAAAGAGATAGAGAATATAATCTTCTTACACTTAGGCGTAACCTACGATGAAGCAAGCGACAAGCTAATATACAACCGCAAATTTGAAATAGGAAGCGGAAGTACGCTATATGGTTTAGAGTTTGCAAAAGCCCTGCATTTAGATAAAGAGTTCTTAGATACTGCGTATAAAATTAGAAAAGAGCTAACAGGCGATTTTAGCGAAGTAGAGTTACTAAAGAAGAAGCGAAGAAGCCGATACAACAAAAGCGTTTACCTAACCAAATGTGCCATCTGTAACGAAGCAGTAGAAGATGTCCACCACATAGCCCCACAAGCCAAAGATAAAGGTGGCTTTATAGAACACTTCAAAACCAACCACAAATACAACCTAATCCCACTATGCTCCAAACACCACGACATGGTACACAACGGCAAACTAATAATAAACGGCTTTGTCATGAGCGAAGATGGATTAAAGTTGCACTATGTGGAGGTGGAGTAAAATTATACTACTCTACTTCATATCTTTCTATATAGCTATCATAACTACCTAAGGATACAAAATTTATTTTATAATTGTTATCATCAATCTTATCTAATCTAATAGAGTCTATACCTATTAACTGTAATCTTTTATAAGTTAAAAGTTCTCCTTCTTTTAAACCTAAAACATCTCTTAAAAGCCACTTTCCAAGAGCCTTATTAGGATTAGACATTAAAGCTTTTCTGTTATCTTGGCAAACTTTTGCATTTAGTATATCCCCATTTGGTAAATGTAGTAAAAATGGTTTATCTCTTGCGGGAAAAAAGTTTGGAGAGTACTTATGTATTTTAGCAGGAATTGGTATATAAATTTCATCTGGATCTCTATCTCTTCCACCTGCATTCCATTGATTTAAGCCACTTTTCTCGAATACCTTTTTACCTTTTCCATATAATGGTAAATAAACTGTATCTTTAACTAAATCTTTAGGTTCTAATATATTTTTATCTTTCTTGAAGCATTGTTCTATTTTATCAAGTGGATTATCAAATATTTCTACCTCAAACTCATATAAGGATTTTTCAGTCTTAAATCTTTTAAGTAATGTACTTTTTGAAATATTAAAATTATATTCATGTAAACCATCATTAAACCAGATAGAATTTTTTTTCTTTTTTACATCATTAATTGCTTCGAGATTAATATAATCCATAGGTTCTTCATATATAGAAAACTTGCTATCTTCTCTTATGACACAATGATAACATGACTTCTCTACTTTGGATAAATTTTCTGCAAAACTTATTCTATTATTTCTTAACATCGAGATTAACTGAACAGTTTCTAATTCATTTTTATTTTTATATAGTTCTCTGTCTTTATTAAATTCTGCAATTTTTTGAAATGTATTATTATTGTTTCTTAAAAAAGTTTTAAGTCCTATACCAATACTATCTTTAGAAGCATCGAGTGCTATATCACCCCTAGATAGGTCATTTGCTAAAAATGATCTACAAAATATCTTTTCTGCTACTCTATAATAAAGATAAGGTACTGTCGAATCCGAAAATAAATTAGATAAATTACCAACAGTAGTTAGAGAGTCTATATATTTATGCCGATATTTATCTTCTTGATTATTATAAAACATCTTTAATGCACTTTGCTATTTCTTCTATAACTGTAACTGTAACTGAATTTCCTGCTTGTTTATACTGGTGCGATAAAGCTAAATCTTTTGGGAATTTAAAACTTTCATCAAAACCTTGAAATCTTATACATTCTGTTGGAGTTAATTTTCGGATACCTTTTTTATCTTTTATAATTGGCACATTATGCCCACCAGTTCCCATATTCGCAGTAAGAGTAGGACAAAGATTATTTTTGTTTTCTCTTACATATTGTCTTCTCCATTGATACATTGTATCACTACTTTTAATATCGTCTTTTATTCTATCGTATAGTGGCTTATTGTTGTAATAAAACTTTTCATCCACCTCTTCTTCTAATAAATCTTTTATTGTGTTTATTGGAGTTTTTGGTTCTGGAAAACTAAAATCTTTTACACTTCCTAAAAAAGCAACAATATATATTCTCTCTCTATTTTGAGGTATGTTGTAATCTTTTGAATTTAAAACTTTATAATAAACCGTATAACCCAATTCTTGTAATTTTTGTTGTACTACTTTAAAAGTTTTACCCTTATCGTGTCCTACAAAACCTTTTACATTTTCTAAAAATATTATTTTAGGTTTATGGTATTTAGCAATTCTTAATATATCAAAAAATAGTGTTCCTCTAGTATCTTCAAATCCTTTTCTGTAACCTGCTACACTAAATGCTTGGCAAGGAAAACCAGCTAAAATTATATCATGAGGCGGTATTTCTTTTTCATCTATCTTGGTAATATCCCCATGTGGTGTTTCATTGTAATTTAGTTTATAAGTTTTTTGGGCATTCTGATCTATTTCTGAAGAGAAAACAAATTCAATATTTTTTTTAAATACATTTTGAAAGCCACGACGAATTCCACCTATACCAGCGAAGAGATCTATAGCTTTTAATACTTTTGTATTTGATACACTCATCTTTTTTGTCAAGTTTATTCTCTCATCTGTTTTATTATTATAATATCAAATTTTTACTTTAAAGTCTATATATTATTTTTTCCATCCAATAAAGTATTAAGTATCAACTTAAAATAAGCATAAAACATTAAGACAATAGAGGCAATTTTTACCAATATAGATATTGCTTTATAGTATTTTAAAAGACCTAAGCTAGTTAATATATAGTTAAAATCGTGGTAGCCATCTACACCTAAAAAGCTTTTGCTTGCTGGCATGTAGAGTCCTTCGTTTGAGGTAGATATATACCAAGCTGTGTAATCCATAGATATTGCCAATATGAATAGGGCTATTGAGTAAGCTACTTTGTTGCCTCTTTTTTTGTAGTAAATGGCAATAAATAGTGGCAGAGCCCATTGAAATATAGTTCCATTCAGTGCTGTTATAAATTGTGGACAGTGTAGTATATAGCATACACCATGCCCCGATTCGTGGATAATTCCTAATGTTTGATTGATTATAAAAAAGTAGAGATAAAAAAGTGTTTTGACTGCACTATGAACATCTACAATACCATTGTATGGTTTATATTTTAAGTAGAGTATAAAAAATAGAGTAAATAGAATTGCTATAAGCTTTTTTGAATTTGGAGTAAATTTATCGTTTTTTATATGCACAGTTATATTTCGCTTTATTCTTTTATTTTATAGTATTATATCTAACAAAGCAAATATCAAGATAGCTTTATATATACTTTAGTTTATGAAAATAGTTGAGAAGTTAAATCAAAAATATTTACAACAACTGCATAATCTATATTCGCAGGAGTGGTGGTGCAAAGATAGAACACTAATTCAGACACAAAAAGTGGTAGAGAATTCATCTTTGATTGTTGGCATTATAGACAAATACGACAATTTAATAGCTTTCGCCAGAGTGCTTAGCGATTTTACGTTCAAAGCATTTATTTTCGATGTAATCGTAGCCAAAGAGCACAGAGGCAAAGGCTTAAGCGATAAACTAATAAGTGCTATTTTAAACCACAATAAACTTAAAAATATAGAGACAATCGAGCTTTATTGTCTGCCAGAGATGAAGCTACTGTATGCAAAGTATGGATTTAAAGAGGTAGATGGCTTATGCTTTTTAACCCGAATTATGCATTAGAATTGACAAATATTTAGCAAATGCTTTGGTTATGGGTGCTTGCAAAAATCTTGAGTTTAACCCTTAGGTTAAATGATGGATTTTTGTAAATGCCCATAGCCAAATGATTTGTTAAAGATTATTAATCTCTAATGCATAATTCGGGTTCAAGAAGGAGTTAAAATGTTTACAAGAGTGGTAGATGATGAGATAGAGTTAGAGTTGGCAACTAAATACATTGCGCAAGATATTTTTGATATTATCGATAGAAACAGAGATAATCTTAAGCACTATTTTGGTTGGCTAGATAGCGTAAAAGAGCCAACAGACACCGAAGAGTATATAGAGAGCAGGCTAGAACTTATGGCTAAGGGCAAGACAATTTATATGGCTATTAGGTATAAAGGTAAAATTGTAGGTGTTATAGATTTTAACTCTATAATCGAGCACAATAAAACTACAGAAATTGGATATATACTCGATAAAGAATTTAGAGGCAAAGGCATTATGCGACGAGCGGTAAAAGAGCTTTGTAATATGGCGTTTAATACAATGGGAATGAATAAAGTTATAATTAGATGTGCCCACAACAACCCAAAGAGTTGCAATGTAGCAAAGAGCCTTGGCTTTACGCAAGAGGGAACTTTAAGAGAGTTCGAAGAGATATATGGCACCTTTATAGATTTAAATATCTTCTCTATGCTAAAGAGAGAGTATGCAGAGTAAAATATTTGCCGAATTTGGCATTGGAAATGCTACTATCTTTAGTACAGAAGTAGAGAGAGGAGAGCAAGAGAAGAGGGTGACTAGATTTATTTTACCACCTAATGTAAATGGAATCTATATTCGCATATGGATATATAAATTTGTTATTGCTTTCTCTACAAATCGCTTTGTTAATTGGCAGAAAAAGGATAAGATTAGGTTTAAATTAATCTTTGGAATAGAGGGGCATAGATGAATGAGTGTAAAGAGTTAATAGAGTTATCTATTTTAAACCACAAAAAAGATATAAAAAGAGGCACCCTGCGTTATTTAGATAAGGGGGCTTTGTTAGATGCAATAATATCCGAAGTTTACGAAGTAAAAGAGGAGATAAAAGAGAATAATATTCCAAAACTAGAAGATGAACTATGCGATATTCTTTGGGGCTGGATGATGCTAGTAGAGAATTTAAAAGATTTAGGCTTAGTAAACTCTCACGAACATATATTAAAAAGAGCCCTTAAAAAGTACCAAGAGAGAATAATCCCATTAGTTGGTGAAAAAGATAAAGATGAACAGATTTGGAAAGAGGTAAAAGCAAAGCAAAAGCAGGAGCTTTTGGAAGAGCTTAGGGGTTAGTTGTTAGAGGGTAGTGACTAGAATATCTCTTTATGCAAAAATAGAGCTCCTATGGCTGATGATATAAAGGTTATTAAGAAGAATATAAAACTAAAGGCTACTCCGCTTGTTGGCTCTAAGGAGAGTAGTTTTAAGCCGTATAGAAAGGTGAACTCTCTTGCTCCTACTCCGCCTATTGTAAGTGGTAGAACTGCTACTACTGATGAGAAGAGAAATAGAAATAGAAACTCTACTATTGGTACGCTATCTTTAAGAGCTAGTATTATGAATATGGCTGTTATTAATTGTAAAATTTGTACTAGCAGACCATATAGAGTAGTCTGTTTTAAGTATGTTAAGAAGCCTTTAAACAGGCGTTTGTGCATATATATAAATATTGGGTAAATTACTATAGCCACTGCAACTGCTAGCCATTTTAAAAGGGGGTAGAGAGTGCCATATTTGCTGAATATAAAGAGTAAGGCGGCTAAGAAGAGTAGGGCGATTAAACCGCTTAATCTATCTAATAGGGTTGCTTGTAGTAGTTTTGATACTTTGGTATTAAATCTCTTTTTTAGCAAGTATATTTTGTAGCCATCTCCGCCTATTCCTCCTGGTAGAAATAGGTTATAAAACATTCCGATATAGTAGAGTATTAAATTTGTTTTTGTACTTAAATTTACGCCACAATCTTTGAAGTACCAATTTAGCCTAATGGCACTTACAATTTTTGATAAGTTAAAAAAGATAAAAGCGACAAGTAGCCACCATATATTGCTCTTCTTTATTGTCTCAAAGAGCTTGCTTGTATCTATATTGCGTAAAACAAGATAGATTAAAGCGATAGATATTACAATTTTTAGAGCTACTTTTATCTTTTTTTTCAAAATCTATTGCTCTTTTGTGAATATCTCTTTTATTACATATGGCTTTTTATTTTGCGACTCGTAGTATGTTCGCATCATAATCTCTGCTAAGAAGCCTGTTGTAATTAGTTGAATACCGCCAAGAGTTAGCATTACTCCAAGTATTAAAAGTGGGCGAGAGCCGATGTCTTGCCCAAATAGTTTTAGTAAGAATAGGTAAAAGTCTATAATTGCACCTATACTGAACATTCCAAAGCCAAGTGTTCCAAATAGGTGCATCGGTTTTGTGCCATATTTTTGGAAAAATAGCATTAAAAGTAAATCGCTGATTACTTTGAAAGTTCTGCCAATTCCATATTTACTAACGCCGTGAATTCTTGCGTGGTGGCGAACTGGCATTTGTGTCATTTTAGCACCATACATTTCGGCTAATACTGGTATAAAACGGTGCAGTTCACCATAAAGGTTCAAGTTTTTAGCTACATCTTTTTTAAATACTTTTAGTGTACAGCCGTAATCGCTTAAATATACCCCTGTAGATTTTCTGATAATCCAATTTGCGATTTTGCTAGGGATTTTTCTTAAAAACATACCATCTTGCCGTTTTGCTCTAACACCTGCTACAACATCCCAACCCTCATCTTCTAACTTTTTCATCATTATTGGAATATCTAGTGGGTCGTTTTGCAAATCGCCATCTATTGGGGCTATTAATTCACCCTCTGCAACATCAAAACCTGCTGCCATTGCTGTTGTCTGCCCATAGTTACGGTTAAAAATTACCAATTTTGTTCTATCGTTTGCATACTCTTTAATAAGCTCTACTGTTTTGTCTTTTGAACCATCATCTACAAAGATTATTTCGTAATCTATACCTTCTAATGCACTCTCTAGTGCTTCAAATAGGGGTTTTATATTATCCTCTTCATTCATTACCGGAACTACAACAGATAGTTTTCTCATTTTTCAACCTTTATTAGTGCGTATCCATATTTTTTATATAGCGTAGTATATTTTTTAAACTCTTTTAGCGTTGTAACTTTAACAAAAGCGACTTCGCCAACTTTTGGCTTGTGTTTAGCGACCAATCTTTGGGCGTAAACATTAAAAGTTGGGGTGTTAATTCCATACATTACAACTTTTAAATTCTCTTTTTTTGCCAGTAAGCCTGCCTCTTTAATTGGCTGTTGTGCCAGCTGAGCATAACTTGGTGCTGCAAAAAAGTTTACACCAATTAGCAGTAAAACAGATGCTATAACTATTTGGCTTATTTTATCTAATTGCTTATTAAAGGCTAGATATATAAGTATTAAAATGCCAGTTGCAAAATATATCTTATAGGTTATTCCAAAACTATCTGGCACAAATGGCAGTAGAATTTTAGCTACTTTATCGTGCACGCTTGGGGCAATTACAGGTGCAATAAATGGAAGTAGTAGCAGTATTATAAAGAGTAAAATAGTTGGCAAATGCAGAGATAGTGAGCTTTTTATATCTTTGAAACTTAGAGCCATTAATATAAAAAATGGTGTGTATCCATAAATTATATAGTGTGGCAATTTTGTTCCGGAAAATGAGAAAAAGATAAATACAAAAGCTCCCCAAATAAGTAAATATAACTCTAAATCACTTTTAAAATAGCTTTTTATTTTCGTTAGCATCTTTAAAAGGGCTGTTGTAAATGGTAGCATACCTATTAAAATTACAGGTATATAGTAAAATAGCGAGCCACTGTGCCCCTCTAGCGAGCCTTCGAAGCGAGATAGATTATGCTTTAAAAAGAAGCCATTTATAAACTTTTGCCCTTGGTCTAAATACTCTAAAATATACCAAGGTGTGGCAATTATTAGAAAAATTGCTATAACTATTGGGTTAAAAACTGTTTTAAAAAAGAGGGCAAACTCTCTTTTTATTGCTAAATATATAAATAGTGTAACAAATGGCACCATAATAGCTACAGGACCTTTGGTAAGTGTTCCAAATGCCACGGCTACTGTAGCTAAGTAAAGATAGCTTTTTTTGCCACTTTTTAAGTAATCGTATAGATAAAATAGGCTTAAAGCGATAAACATATTCAAAAGAGCATCGGCAATGGCTGCTTTTGCAATAACTGTAATTTGCAAGCTTCCTGCCATAAAAAGAGTTGCTAAAAAGGCTGTTTTTACATCGAAATGGCGTTTTGTAAAGTTGTAAATTACCATAGCCCAAAATGTCGAGGCAATGGCTGATGGCAGACGCAGGGCAAATTCGTTTAAGCCAAAAAGTTTTACACTAAATGCTTGCAACCAATAGATTAATATCGGTTTATCAAAGCGTAAATCGCCATTAAGATAGGTAGTTATATAGTTGCCACTCTTTAACATCTCTCGTGTTGCTTCGCTAAATGCACCTTCATCTAAATCGAAAAGTGGAATATAACCTAGTGTTACATAAAAGCTTAAAAATATTATGAATGACAATACCAACTTATGGTACTTAATTAAACTATTTTGCATCTTTAACCTTAAAGAGTTTATTGTATAAAATTACAGTTGTTACTGCCCCTAATATAGAACCAGCAACTGCATCGCTTGGGTAGTGTGCACCTACTACAACACGGCTAAATGCAATTAAAAAAGCTATTGTGTAAAACATAAATCGCCACTTAGGAGCCATATATCCAAAAGCTACAAATGCACTAAAAGCTGTGGTACTATGCCCAGAGGGGAATGATGCATAAAGATGTCCAAAATGGAACCAATCGAATCCATAAAGTCCATCACCAAAATATAGGCGTGGACGATAACGAGCAACAGTAGTTTTTATAATAATAGCAAGAATACCAGAGATTGCAACAGAGCTAAATAGTAACAAAGCATATCTGCTAATAGTCTCTCTTTTTTTTCTGTAAATTAGGTATATTATGATTGATGGAATTAAATAGTACTCTGAAAGCCCCAGTTTTGTAATTTGAGAAAATATTGGATAGATATCTCTATTATTATGAAAATAGGTAGCAATCTCTAAATCAAAATAGTTATAAAGTACTCCTATTGAAATGATAAATGGCAATAAGATTATTAAATAGACTCTTTTCATATGCCTCTTTTAATTGATTTTTTGATATTATATCACTAGTTCATAAAAGGTTTACAAAAAATAGATTATTTTAACCTAGATTATGGGTTTAACTATTTGTGACTCTTTCGATATTAGGATATAAATTGAATTTTAAAAGTACAAAGATAGTTATATCTATTTTATTCATTATTACTGCTATAGTTTTTATTAATTTTCCAGAGATAGATTTAAAAGTAAGTAGTCTATTTTACAATACAGAGAGTGGATTTTATCTAAAAAACCGACCTTTTGCACAATTTATATACTATGCTACATTTTATGTAGTATATCTATTTGCTTTAGTATCAATTTTTTTACTTATTTTAGATTTTATCTTAAGAAAAAACCTTTTTGGAATTAGAAAAAAGGTACTTACATACCTACTTATCTCGTTAATTTTAGGACCGGGTCTATTGGTAAACCTTGGATTTAAAGAGCACTGGGGTAGGGCTAGACCAGCTACTACTACATACTTTGGAGGAGATAAACAGTTTACTCCTGCCTTTATCAAAACTAACCAGTGTCAACATAACTGCTCATTTACTAGCGGACACGCAGCTGCAGCGTTTTATTTCTTGACTTTAGTTCCAATTGTAAGAAGCAAAAAGTTGAAAACTGCTGTAATACTATCTACACTTTCATGGGGAAGCCTAGTTGGATTTGTTAGAATTATTCAAGGTAGGCACTTTTTAAGTGATGTAGTTTTTAGTGCCTTTTTTGTAGTTTTTACTGCTTGGCTTAGCTACTATTTGATATTTAAATCAGACCAAGAAGGAGAGTCAAAATGATAATAAAAAGATACATTATAATACTGTTACTACTGGTTTACACTGCCAATGCAACTACAAAAAGAGACTTAATAGAGATGAGAACTGCCGTGTTTGGAACACTTTTTACTCTAATTTATTACACACTAAATTCGGAAAAAGTGGATAACTCAGACAAAAAGTACTCTCTACTCTATTTAAAGGGTAAAGAGTTTACATCTAATACCTTTTTGCATGACGATAGAGTTACACTAAGTAGAGAGAATAGCTATATCGTAAATAATGAATATTTTAAACTTACAAGCAGTTTTGAGTTCTCTGCAACAAGATGGAACTCTAAAATAAAAAATATCAAAAAAAGCGAAGAGGTAAATCTATCGGGTTATATATACTCTTTTACTCCTATGTTTCGATACTACTTTAAAAAGTTATGGGTAGATAATTTTAAACCATTCCTAGAACTTGGAGTTGGAGTCTCTTTAATGGACTCTACTTTAGTTGAGAAGAGAGATAAATCTACTAGATTTCAGTTTAATGATAACATAGGTGCAGGTTTCACATACGGTAGGTATATTGTAGGATATAGATTTATACACTACTCAAACCTAGGCATCAAAAAGCCAAACCCTAGCATAGATTTACATCATATCTATTTTGGATTTAAGTTTTAATCTTAGCGATTAAAAACTTAGTTCCATCTATTAAAAGCATAGCAAAACCACCTACTATTAGGGCAACTATTAGCTCGCTCATAAAATCTGGTATAGAGTGCATTACATCGTGCAACATATGGAAGTTGTGCATAAAAATTCCACCCGCTACTAGAAGCATTGCAAATGTTCCGACTATGCTAAGTATTCGAATAATTATTGGTAGAGAGCTTACTAATTTTAAGCCAAATTTCTCTTTTTTAGAGCCACTTTTGGCACCTTTTGCGATTGCGTAACCCATATCGTCTATTCTAACTAAAAAGGCAACAATTCCATAAACACCGATTGTTGCTAAAAATGACACTAGCGTAACTACAAATATTTTTGTAGGTAATGCAGCATCCTGCACAGTTGATAGGGCGATTAAAACTATCTCTATAGAGAGTACAAAGTCTGTAATTATAGCATCTTTGATTTTCTGTTTTTCACTTACCACCTCTTGCTCTTCATGGCTTTCGTGCGGGAAGATATAGCCCCAAATACCGTGTGCTCCTTCGTATGATAGATATATACCACCAAGTACTAAAATAGGCATAATAGCTTGCGGAAAGTAGTAGCTTAGAGCTATCATAATCGGTATAATTATTATCTTATTTAAAAAAGAGCCTTTAGTTATTGCCCAAAGTACTGGTAACTCTCTTGATGCCTGAAAGTTAGATGCTTTCGAGGCACTAACTGCTAAATCATCGCCCAAAACACCTGCTGTATTTTTAGCAGCTGCTTTTGCCATAACAGACGAGTTATCCATAAGCACTGATATATCATCTAAAAGTGCAAAAAATCCTGATGCCATTGTTTTCTCCCTTTGGTCGAAAAAGCTGAAAGCTAAAAGCTTTAAGCATAAAGCTTCGCCATCTTTTTTAATAAAAAAGAGACTACTACGTATTAGCTTTTTGCTTTAGGCTTTTAGCTTTCAGCTTTACAATGTATAATCATACCAAAAAAGGCATAAAGTATGGACTTCTCTTCACTGGAGACTTGGGGTTACCTAGCGATTGCATTCTTTTCGTTTGGTGGTTCTATGCTCATAGTTGCTACTGCTGGTGTTTTTGCTTATTTGGGGCATATTAATTTAACTTACGCTTTACTGATTGCGATAATTTTTAACTTTTTGGGCGATAACTTCCTATTTTATCTTGGTAGATACAATAAAAAAGATATTCAGAAATATTTAATAAAACATCAAAGAAAGCTGGCAATTACGAGGCTTTTGATGAAAAAGTATGGTGTATTGGCGATATTTATACAAAAATTTATATATGGTGTAAAAACCCTTATACCGATAGTTATGGCACTTAGTAAGTACGATTTTAAAAAGTTTGTAATATATAACTTTTTTGCATCTATTGTTTTTGTATTAACTGTTGGGCTTGCAAGTTACTACTCTAGCGATGCAATTATTGAAGCATTTAATTACCTAAAAACAAAGCCATATTTAGCACCTCTTGCTTTAATAATAATTGGTGGCGGAATTTGGCAATATTTAAAGAAGGTCGAGAAAAAGTAAAATGCGTTACGAGAATATAACTTCGTTTAAAGTTATGGATTTAGTGCGAGAGGCACAAAAGTATAGCGACACTATACACTTTGAAATAGGGCAACCAGATTTAGAGCCTTCTCCTAAAGTTAAAAAGGCTCTTTTAAAAGCTGTAGAGTCCTCTAAATACGGCTATACCGAAACTTTAGGGCTTTTAGAGCTTAGAGAAAAGATAGCACAGCACTACAAAAGAGATTACAGTGTAGAGCTTGACCCTAAGCAAATTTTAGTAACACCAGGCACAAGCAATGCTTTTTTAATTGCCTATCTGCTAACGCTAAATAGTGGCGATACACTTGCAATAAGTGATCCATCTTACCCATGTTATAAAAACTTTGCTGTAATGGTAGATGCAAAGGTAAAAGCCCTGCCAATAGGTAAAGAAGATGGCTACCAATTAACTGCTAAGCACTTAGAGGGGCACAAAATTGATGCTCTACATATCTCTAGCCCTGCAAACCCTACTGGAAATATTTACGATAATAAGAATTTACAAGAGTTAACAGAGTATTGCGAGAGAGAAAATATAGCCTTTATCTCTGATGAGCTATACCACGGCTTGGTATATGATAAAGAGGCAAAGAGTGCCCTAAATTTTAGCGACAACGCGATTGTAATTAACGGTTTTTCTAAATACTTCTGTATGCCAGGGCTAAGAGTAGGTTGGATGGTTTTACCAAAACATTTAATAAAACCAGCCGAAGCGATTGCTCAAAATCTATACCTAAGTGCCCCGACACTTAGCCAATATGCTGCACTAGAGGCGTTTGATTATGACTATTTAGCAAGTGTAAGAGCTGAGTATAAAAGACGACGCGACTATCTGTATAACGAGTTAAAAGAGCTTTTCGAAATAGATGCAAAGCCAGATGGAGCATTCTACCTCTGGTGCGATATTTCAAAGTACTCTAACGATGCAGTAGAGTTTAGCTATGAACTGCTACACAAACTACATATTGCCGTAACTCCAGGAGTAGATTTTGGCAAAAACAATAGCCAAACAAAGCTACGATTTGCCTACACAAGAAGCATAGAGCATATGAGCGAGGGTGTTAAGAGGTTAAAGAGCTTCCTCTTATAGTTTCAAGATAAATTTTTATTTTTATCTTGAAATATAATTTCATCAATAATTTGCAACTATTACTTCTATATATAACCATTTTAATCCCCTTATTGACATTTATAGACTCTTATGATAAACTTTCAAGATAAAATAAAAAATTTATCTTGAAAGTTTAATATGGCAAAAAATATCATAGAAAAAGCACCATTTAAATTTGATATTAGCAACGAAGAGTATTTAGACTTTGAATATCTTATGAGATACAAAGAGACAGATGCTAAAGGTAAATATCTATATTGGGATAAATTTAAATGGAGACTAAGCGAAAATGACGACCCTAAAAAAGCTTGGTTTGCTACTAAATTTGCAAGATATAGAAGTTTAAAACAGATAGGTTTAAACGATGAAAATGGCAAAAGTTTCTCTTTTTGTATTCCTGACTCGCTAGAGGCAAAACTCTATAAAATATCACATATTGCAAGCAAAGGATTAACCCCAAGTAGCTCTATAAAAAGAGATTATTTAATTTCTTCTTTGGTTATAGAAGAGGCAATTAGTAGCTCTCAGCTAGAGGGGGCATCTACCACTAGAGAGGTTGCTAAAGATTTAATTGTATCAAATAAGAAGCCTAAAAATGAAGATGAAGAGATGATAATTAATAACTATCTTTTAATGCAAGAGATTAAAGAGTTAAAAGATGAAGATTTAACTATAGATATGATTTTAAATTTTCACAAAATTGCAACTAAAGGTAATAGCAACAATGGCAATATTGCCGGCTCTTTTAGAAGTAGCGACTCTATAATAATTGCAGATTATGATGGAAATATTATGCATCAACCACCAAGCTATAAATCTATTGCAAAAAGAGTTCAGAAGTTGTGCAATTTTGCAAACACAAAACATAATGGCGAAGATGGTAGCGAGTTTATTCACCCAATAGTAAAAGCTATAATATTGCACTTTTTTATAGGCTATGAGCACCCATTTAGCGATGGAAATGGAAGAGTTGCAAGAGCACTCTTTTATTGGTATATGATAAAAAGTGGATTTGACTATTTTGAGTATATATCTATTAGTAGCCTTCTTAAAAGAGCCCCTAAAAAGTATGCATTAAGCTATAAATATAGCGAAATTGACGATAATGATTTAACATATTTTATAGATTATCAACTAGAGATTATAGATAGAGCTATAGAGGAGCTACTTAGCTATTTACAAAACAAAGAGAATGAGTTTAAAGAGATAAACAGACTATTAGAGAACTCCAAATACAGTAAGTTGCTAAATTTTATACAAAAAGATATTCTAAAAAAGGCAATTAAAAACCCAGGAAGAGCCTTTACAACTCTTGAAATAGCAGCCGATTATGGAGTTACTCTTAGCAGTGCTAGAAAATATTTAACTCAAATGGTAAATTATGGATTTTTAGCAAATTACAAACGTGGTAAAACAGTACAGTATATTGCACTTAATACAATTAATGAAATTATTTAATCTCTTCGATATACAAGTTTATATAGACATTATCGTTATACTCATTTTTAGATATTGTATAGATAATATTGCACAAATCGCCTTTTTGGGCATTGCTTTTGCTTCTAAACTCTATGGCAGTAAATACTCTGTTGCCATCTTTTAAGCGATAGCGTTTGTGCTCTTTTGTGGCTCCTACTTCGTTTACTTCTAGTATCTCTACGCCTTTTGTTATAAACTTTGGCTTTGTATTTGCTTCGCCGTATGGCTCGAATTTCTCCATAATCTCTAGCAGTTCAAAATCGATTTCGCTAAAGGGTAGGGTGCCTAGAATTGTTTTGTCTGTAAAATCTTTACTACACTGCTCAGAGGCTTTTATATTTAGAAGGCTCTTAATTAGTGGCATCTTCTCCTCTTTAAAGCTTAAGCCTACAGCAGCTTTGTGTCCGCCAAATTTATCTAAATACTCTCTTGCTTCGCCAACTAAGCTAAATAGGTCGCAATCGCCCCAATTTCTTCCACTCCCTTTGCATATGCCATCTTTACAACTTAGAACTATTGCTGGTATTTTGTAGTGCTCTGCTACTTTTGAAGCAACTATTCCAACTACGCCTTCGTTCCACTCTCTACCCCATACTATTGCTATTTTATCGCTTGGGTTTACCTGTTTTAGGGCATCTTTTGTTATTGCTCGCTCTATCGCTTTTCGCTCTGTGTTTAGTGATATTAACTCATCTAGTATCATCTCGGCTTCGCTCTCACTTTTTGTAAAGAGAAAGTCGCTAGCTATCGAGGCATCTTTAAGTCTGCCGGCACTGTTTATTAGTGGTGCTAAGTAGAATGCTACTGTTTCACTATTTAAATTTTTAAGCATATTTCGTCGCTTAAGGGCTTTTATAAAGGCTTTGTCGCTTCGTTTTAGATACTCTAACCCTGCTATTAGCATTACTCTATTAATTCCAGTTAATGGCATAATATCGGCAACTATTGCTAAAGATACTATTGCCATTAACGACTTTGTATCTACACTTACACCCAACTCTTTGCCAAGTGCTGCTGCAAAGTACCAAGCTATTTGTGCACCGCAAACCTCTTTGAATTTAAATTTACAATCTAGCTGTTTTTGGTCTACTATTGCATATGCATCGGGTAGAGTAGGGGGTAGGGCGTGGTGGTCTGTAATAATTAAATCTATACCTCTCTCTTTACAAATACGAGCCGGTTCAACAGCTGCTATGCCGTTATCTACAGTTATTATCACGCTTGCATCTACTCTTTCTAGCACTGTTTTACTAACACCGTAGCCATCTTTAAAGCGGTTTGGTATTACCCACTGCAAGGGGTAGCCAATTTGCTCAAACAGTTCACGCATAACTGTTGTTGCTGTTACGCCATCTACATCATAATCACCAATTAGAGCAATCTTTTCACCTGTTTTAATAGCTTCTGCAACGCGTTTAACAGCTCTTGTCATATCTTTGAAGGTGTGAGGGTAGGGTAGCTCTTTAAGTGTTAAAAATTCACCTTTGTGGCGATTATAAAGAATATTGTAGATTTCTGTTTTGTTTAATAGTTTTTCTATTTTTAATTCCTTGGATATTGTATAAGGCGGTAGGGCTTAGTGCCATAAGTTAAGGATTTCATATCCATTTCTTGGCATTAAGCTTAAAGCTTAAAGCTAGCCACTGCGTCACTCCTTTGAGAGTGAGAGTCCACGATTTTAACTGCCTAAAAGTTGAAAAAACACTTTTTCGGCAATGGTAGACTTTTGGCTTTATACTTTAAGCTTAGTGCATTTTATGGAGTTAAAACTCTTAACTTAATAACATTGGCAGTAGGGTCGGTTTACCGACCATAAAATATGAATTCATCTCAATTATTGGTCGATAAATCGACCCTACGCGTATGTCAATATTTAAAATTACACAATATATATTTTGGTAGTTTGAATGTGGGTAGGTACAAGACCTACCCCTACACCTACCCACTAATCACTAACAACTAACCCCTACAGACCTTTAGAGGCTTTTACGAATCCTAAAATAATTGGGTTTGGTTTTTGTAATCTCGATGTAAACTCGGGGTGGAATTGTACACCAACAAACCAAGGATGATCTTTTACCTCTACTGCTTCGATTAAGCCAGCAGATTCGCCAGTTACTTCTAATCCTGCATCTTCTAGTGCTTCTCTATATTTAGGGTTTGCTTCGTATCTATGGCGGTGGCGTTCGTAAACTATATCTGAATCGTATGCTTGATGTAACTTGCTACCCTCTTTAATTTCGCACTTATATTCACCTAAACGCATTGTTCCACCAAGTGGAGATGTTGTAGTTCTTAACTGCTTTTGTCCACTAGAATCTATAAATTCATCAATTAAATAGATAAATGGATTTTTAGTCTCTTCATTAAACTCTACAGAGTTTGCATCTTCTATACCTAAAACATTTCTAGCGTACTCTAAAATAGATAACTGCATACCTAAACAGATACCTAAATATGGTATTTTATTCTCTCTAGCATATTTAATAGAGGCAATTTTACCCTCTACCCCACGCTCTCCAAAGCCTCCAGCTACTAAGATTCCATCTACACTTTCTAAGAATTTCTCAGCACCATCTTCTTCTACCTCTTCACTATCTACCCATACAATATCTACTCTTGCATCTATATTTGCACCTGCGTGAATTAGTGCTTCTGTCAGTGATTTATAAGACTCTTTTAAATCCAAATATTTACCAACAAATGCAATTTTAACTCTATCGCTTGGGTGTAGAATTCTATTTACTAATTCACTCCATTGTGCAATATCTGGTTTGATTTCATCTAAATCTAACTGTTTTGCAATAGGTGTAAGAATGTCTTGAGATAAAAAATTTAAAGGTACTCTATAAATAGTAGCAGCATCTATTGCTTCTATTACACTACTTTTATCAATATCACAAGAGAGTGCAATTTTATCTTTTACATCTTTTGGAATCGGTTGCTCACTTCTTAATATTATCATATTAGGTGTAATACCAATTCTTCTAAGCTCTCCTACAGAGTGTTGTGTTGGTTTTGTTTTTAACTCCCCAGCTGCTTTAATATATGGAAGCAAGGTTACATGAATATTCATAACATTGCTAGAGCCAAGTTCATGTTTGATTTGACGAATAGTCTCTAAATATGGTAAACCTTCTATATCTCCAACAGTACCACCAAGCTCTACTATTAATATATCTTTACCCTCTCCAGCTTTGTAAACTCTATCTTTAATTTCATTTACAATATGTGGTACAACTTGAATAGTTTTACCCAAATACTCACCACGACGTTCTTTTTCCAAAACACTTAAATATACTTGACCTGTAGTAAAGTTATTTCCTTTAGTAAGCGAAGTATTTAAAAAACGCTCATAGTGTCCTAAGTCCAAATCTGTCTCTGCACCATCTTTGGTTACAAAAACTTCGCCATGCTCTAGTGGGCTCATTGTTCCTGGATCAACATTTATATATGGATCTAGTTTTAGTATTCCAACACTTAAATTTGAAGCTTTTAAAAGTGTTCCGATACTTGCTGCTGTTATTCCTTTGCCAAGTGAGCTTAAAACTCCCCCAGTAACAAATATATATTTAGTCTGTTTCATATTTTTTCTCTTTTATAGTAAAATTGGCATAATAACTGTTAAAAAGTTTTCACTTTTTACAACAAATGGTAATGATGGTTCATTCAATTCCATAGTAAAATCACTTGTATCTATTTGTGATAAAAAGTCAAATAGATATTTACTATTTACTCCTAATGTAAAACTATTTTCCATACTTATTGGTGTATCTATTGTAGTTTTTGCCTCTTGAGTATCACTATTTAAAGATTCTAAAGTTATTAAATTGTTTTCAAAAGTTATTTTTATTTCTTGAGAAATTATAGATATAACTTTCATAGCTTCTATTATCTCTTTTTTAGGAATAACTAATGAGTGTTTTGTTGTAGATGGTATAATTCTTTGGTAATCTGGAAATTTTCCATTAATTAAACGACTAAATAGGAAAAATTGGTCATTTTTAATAATTATATGATTTTCGTCATAATAGATATCAATTTTATCAAGGAATAGTTTTTGAATTTCTATTATAGCTTTTTTAGGAATAATTAAAGAGAGTTCATTTTCACTAGGATTTTCTAATTCTACTATAGCTAATCTTCTAGTATCTGTTCCAACAAATTTAGTTTCATTTTTTTTAAAATCTATTAATGCACCATTAAGTTCATATTTTGGATTATTAATATCAATAGCAGGAATAATTTTTTTAAGACTTTTAATTAATTGCATTGAATCAAGGCTAATTTGAGCTTTATTTTCAATATTTGGAAAAGTTGGATACTCTTCGTGGTTAAAAGTAGGGAGTTTAAATTTTGTACTTTTTTGTTTAATTATAATATTATTATCTTCTGTATGTAATTCGATAATGTCATCTTTAAGAGTTCTGATAATATCTAATAGTTTTTTTCCATTTACAGTAACAATACCAATTTCATCTACATTAAATTGGTTACTTTTAACTTCTAAACCTATTTCGCTATCTGTTGCTTTTATTGTTACAATATCGATTTCGGCATTTAAATATATATGCGAAGTTATATTTGTTGGATCTTTCCTCTCTAAAAAAGCTTGTGCATTTATCAAGATAGATTCAAGTACATCTTTTCTTGTACTAATTTTCATTTAACTCCCCTTTATTTATTATATAAATAGTATTAGATAGTATCATTCTTTGTTTATGTGAATAACTTTTTAAAGCTAAGGCTACTTGTTGTTTGAGAGATATAGCAATAAAAATAGTTATTCATTTTGTTTCACAATCTTAAAAGTTATTATATCCTCTTTTTTATGAGATTTTATCTATTTTTTTAGTTTTGTAACTTTAAAGTCTCTATTTTATTGGATAACTCTTCAATAGCAACTTTCAAATTTTCATCATTTTCTATAATTTCTTCTATCTTTTTCATAGCGTGGCTAATTGCAGAGTGGTCTTTCATTCCGAAATATATAGCAATTTGTGGCATAGAGTTTGGTGTTAAGTTTCTTGCTAGGTATATCGATATTCTTCTAGCCTCTACAATTTTTTTAGCTCTCTTTTTAGACTTTATATCACTAGGTTTTACATTTAACTCTTGTGCAACTATATCTACAATAGTATCAATAGTTATACTTTTTTTCTTTTCGCTTAAATAATCTTCTATAGCATTTTTAGTAAATTCTAGTGTGATTTTTTGTCTTAAAAGGCTACTCATAGCATTAATTTTAATAATTGTACCCTCAATTTCTCGAATATTTGAGCCAAGTTTTGTTGCTAAATAGTTTACTATCTCTTCATCTAAACGAATACCGTTAAGTTCTGATTTCTTCTTAATAATAGCAATTTTTGTCTCTAACTCTGGTGGGTTAATATCTACCAACATTCCCCACTCAAACCGGCTTTTTAATCTATCGGCAAGACCGGCTATCTTTTTTGGTGCTCTATCGGAAGTTATGACAATCTGTTTACTTAAAGAGTGCAACTCATTAAATGTGTGAAAAAACTCCTCTTGAGTCTGCTCTTTTCGGCTGATAAATTGAATATCGTCTATTAATAAAATATCGCAATTTCTATAGTAATCTCTAAATCTATCCATTGTACCGGTTCTTAAATGGTTGGTGTATCGGTTCAGGAATTGCTCGAAAGTGTTATATATAATTTTATCGCCCATATTAAAACGGTAATTTCCAATAGCCTGCATAAGATGCGTCTTTCCAAGCCCAACACCACCATAAATAAATAGTGGGTTATACTGCTTGCCAGGTGTTTCAGCAACAGCTTTAGATACATTATAAGCTAATGCATTAGATGAACCTTGTACAAAAGAGTTAAAGGTAAAAGAAGGATTTAGAAGTGTAGATTGATTACTTTGCTCTTTTTTACTTACCGCCTTTACTCTCTGCTTACTTTTAGAGTTTTTCACATCTATTATAATTTCTGCTTTTAAGCCACTCTCTATTTCGTAAAGATGAGCCAATTTTTTTTGATATTTTGTTTTAATCCACTTTGCAGATAGTATATTATTGGTTGTGAAAATTGCAATATCACTTCTTGAACTCTTTTCGTCATACTTTAAGTGTTTTATATATCGATTGTATTCGTTCTGTGAAATTTCATCTTTTAATTTGTCTAAAACTTTTTGCCCTATATTTATGCTCATATTTTAACCTATGTGAAAAACTTTTTATAATTTTAGCTCAACTTTGCTAAAATAGGGGCAAAAAAGATATAGTGATAAGTTATTCACTATGTGAAAGAGATAGTGAATGTATATATTAGGAATAGACCCCGGAAGCCGTAATTTAGGGTATTGCATACTAAAAAGTAATGGTGTGAAAAACTCTTTAATAGAGGCTGGATTAATAAAGATAAAAAGCACAACTTTGCAAGAACAAATCATAGAGATGGTAGAGGGTTTTGATATTATTTTAAAAAACCATACTATAGATGAAGTAGCAATGGAAGATATATTTTTTGCATTTAATCCAAAAACAGTTATAAAATTGGCACAATTTAGAGGAGCTTTGAGTTTAAAGATGCTTCAAGAGATTGGATATTTTTACGAATATACACCCCTGCAGGTAAAAAAAGCATTAACTGGTAATGGAAAAGCAACAAAAGAGCAAGTTGCTTTTATGGTAAAAAGAGTTTTAAACGTAAAAAAAGAGATAAAACCATTAGATATAACAGACGCTATGGCTGTGGCAATTACACACTCTCAGCGTATAAGAAGCAAAAATACACTAAAATAACAAAAAAATCACATTTTAATTTTATTCCAATAAATGGTGCTAAAATATGTCAAATTAATTTGCTTTTTAAATATATTACGATAAAATGGTTTGTTTGATTAACAAATCGAATAATAAAAATATTAAAACCACTCTTTATTTTAATGCAAATAAATGATATAATTAGATTAAAGAGATAAAAAAGGTATAAATTATGTATAGTGCTTTACAGACAAAAACTGTTCTATATGTTGAAGATGATAAAACAGTAAGAGAGAATATAAAAGAGATTCTTAGCGAATTTTTTAAAAAGGTTATAGCTGTAGAGACAGGTGAAGAGGGTTGGCTGCAGTTTAAGAAAAATCGTATAGATTTAGCTATAGTCGATATAGAATTACCTGGATTTAATGGCTTAGAGTTAATTAGAAAAATTAGAAAAGAGAGAGCAGATTTACCTGTAATTGTTGTATCTGCATATACAAAAACAGATTATTTGCTAGAGTCAGTAGAGTTAAAATTAGATAAGTATATTGTTAAACCATTAACTTCAAGAAAGTTGTATGAGCTTTTAATGAAGTTAGAGAAAGAGTTAGGTGAAACAACAACACTTTATCTACCATTAAATGTAACTATAGATACATTAAAAAGTAATATACAATTTGATGGAGAACAACATCCATTAACATATAGAGAGTTAAAAATGATGCAAATGCTTCATGAAAAGGGTGCGGTAACATATGAAGAGCTTTATCAATTATGGAATGAAGTACCAACAGATAATGCTATAAGATCATTTGTGAAACAGCTTAGAAAGAAACTTCCAGATGGCTTACTTAAGGTTCGCTCTAAAATTGGATATGTTTTAGAAGGCAACTAGGTGTTAAATGAGTATACATCTAAGAGAATAGCAGCATATATTGCTATTTTTCCGCCAATATTAATGTTGCTATATGCATTAGTTACTTACAGCATTTTTTTTAACTCTCAAAATGAACAAAATAACTATATTTTGAAACTTCAAGAGAATAGGCTCGCTTCTATTACAGAAAAAACTTTAAAAACTAGAGTCAATACTATCGATAGCTTTATTGATAATGAGAAACATAAACAAGAGATATTCAAATTTTTAAATAGTATTAAAATGCACGATAAAAAGGGTATTGTAGTATTTGATAAAAATGGAAAAGTATTATATAAATCTGAAAAAAATATCTCTCCTGCCTTTCTAAAACGTTTGTATCATATAAATGGGTTGTATAAAGATAATAATCTTTTAGTAGTAGAGGCTCATAAAAATAAAATAGGTTGGAAAGTAGTCTCATTTTGTAAAAGAGATCACTATTTAAAAGATTTAAATAAAACAAAAACAGAGCTTTTAAACTCTACAAAATTAACACTACAAAAAAGTCTTTATTGGTTGGTAATTAGTTGGTTTATACTGGTATTTTTCTCATTTTCGTTAGCTGTAATGACATTAAATAGATTAAGTAAATATGAAAATAAGATTAAAAGAAGTAACGAAAATATAATTTTCCAATCAAGACAAGCTTTACTTGGAGAGTTATTGCCAATGATAGCACACCAGTGGAGACAACCAATTAATAAAATAGCTTCTGTACTTATGCGTATAAGGTTCGAGTTAGCAAATGGTAGTCCAAATGTTACTACGCTTGATAGACAAGCTCAGCAGATAGAAGATAGTGTAGAACTTATGAGTAATACTATTGACGATTTTAGAACATTTTATCGTCCTAAAGAAGAGCCAGAATATGTAGATATTGCACTTTTAATTAGAAAAGCAATCTACTTTTTAGATGAACTATTAGAGCGTAAAAAGATTAAAATTAAAAATGATTTATCACCAGTTAAGGTAAAACTACATGCTAATGAATTTTTACAAGTTATTATAAATTTAATTAAAAATGCTTCTGATGCTGTTAGCGAAAAAGGGCAAATTTCGGTAACTCTAAGAGAGTTAAAAGGTGGAGTTGTAGAGATTCGTGTGGAAGATAATGGTACAGGTATTCCACAAGATAAATTAGAGAAGATATTTGAACCACACGAAAGTACAAAACAGGGTTCAATGGGACTTGGATTATATATGAGTAAACTAATTATAGAAAGCCACTTTGGCGGTTTAATAAAAGCATATAATACGCCTAGAGGAGCAGGCTTCTTAATAAGACTTCCTAAAGATGGGATTTAGGAGTGATAGTTGATAGTCAATGGTTGATAGTTAATAGTTTTATACTCTATACAATCAACCATCAACAATTAACCATTAACCATTAACCATCAACCATCAACCATCAACCATCAACCATCAACCACCTCCGGTAAACTCTTCTTGCTCTTAGAACTTAATTCACCAATCTTTTTAATTTTACTATGTAAATTACCATTTCCGCTAATAAGCTTAGCTTTGGCATTTTGCCATGAACTATTAGCTTGCTCTAAGCGTTGCTCGATTGTGTTAAAATCTTCTAAAAATAGGGCAAATTTATCGTGTAGGCTACCAGCCTCTATAGCTAGTTTTTCCATATTTTTATCGTGATTTGCTAATCTCCAAAGAGTTGAAACAGTCTTTAGGGTTGTAAGCAGTGTAGTGGGCGTAACAACTGCTACACCACGCTCGAAAGCGTATTCAAAAATAGAGCTATCAATCTCTAATGCCATTAGGTAAGCACCCTCTATAGGTATAAACATAAGTGTAAACTCTGGAGCTTTTAAGCCATCAATTTTGTGGTACTGTTTAGTTGCTAATGTATCGATATGGCGTTTTATACTTATTATATGGCGTTTTTTCGCTTCAGCAATTTCACTTGGCTCTTGTAGTTTTAAAATTTCGCTGTAACTTTTTAGCGAAACTTTTGCATCTATAACAATATTTTTTTCTTCTGGAAGGTGTAGTACAATATCCGCTCTTAAATTGCCATCTTTGCCTTTAAAGTGTTTCTCTTTACTATACTCTAAGCCCTCTTTTAATCCACAGGACTCTAGCGCCCTCTCTAAAATAAGTTCTCCCCAGTTTCCTTGCACTTTAGAGTCGTTTTTTAGGGCATTTACTAAAGCATTAGCCTCTTTAGATAGTGTTAAGTTTAACTCTTTAATCTGTAAAAGTTCTCCACGAAGCATATTTATAGATTGGCTTTGAGTAGAGTTTATCTTCTCTATTTCTGTTTTAAAACTATTTAACTCTTTGTTAAATGGCTCTAAAAGTAGTTTTAATTGGTTATCACTCTGCTTTAAAAAACTATTTTGTTTATCTTCAAAAATTTTGTTTGCAATATTGCTAAATTTTGTGCTAAGTTCACTCTCTAATGCTTTAATAAAACTCTCTTTTTGGCTTAACTGTTCTTGTAGAGTTACATTTTGGCTCTTGGTGATTTTAAGAGTTTCTAATTCTGAATTTGCAAGATTTAGAGCCTCTTTTAACTCTTTTAATTCACTCTGTATAGCTTGAAAGGAGCCTTTTAACTGGTAATAACTATTCTCTAACTGCTCTAACTCTTCTACTCTAGCTACTCTTTTTTGTAAATTATCATTCATAATACTTAACTCTAAATTCTCATCTTCAAGTTTTGAACTCTTCTCTAAAGTCTTTTTAATAAGACTCTTTAATTTTATATTGTTATCATATAATTTATAGATAATATATCCAATAATTGCAAGTATTGTAACTATTAGAAAGAATAAAATATACTGATTTAAACTATTTTGCAAATAAATCCTTTTTTGCTTTATATTTTAGATATAATATTTTAAATAAACTTAGAGTAAAGGAATTAATGATGAGTTTTTCAAAAATAGTATTAATAATTGTAGTTTTAATAATTGGTTATTTAATTATGGCGTACAACTCGCTTGTCTCAATGCGTCAAAGAGTGCTTTCGGCTTGGTCGGATATAGAGGTTCAGTTAAAAAAACGATACAATTTAATACCAGCACTTGTTGATATAGTAAAGGGCTACACCAAACACGAGAGTGAAACATTAGAGAATGTAATAAAAGCTAGAAATATGGCACTAAGTGCACACAATGCCGGAGATGCTAGCAAAGCAGAATCTATGTTTAAAAATGCATTGGGTGGAATTTTTGCACTTAGCGAAGCTTATCCAGAGTTAAAAGCAAACGAAAACTTTAAAAATTTGCAAAACCAATTAAAAGAGTTGGAGAGTGATATTGAGAGTGCAAGACGCTACTATAATGCAACAGTGCGTGATTACAATGCAAAAATAGAGACATTTCCAGATATCTATATTGCACAAAAATTTAACTTCGAACCATATGAGTATTTTGAAGTAGATAAAGATATTGAAGCAGATGTATATAAAATGCCTAAAGTTGATTTTTAAAGAGTATATATGAAAAAAATAGTACTACTACTTTTATTAACACTATTTGCATATAGTGAAAGTATCGATAACTATTTAGTAGATTTAAATATAGATAATAGTGGTAGAATTAATGCAGTAGAAGAGATAGATTATAATTTTGGCAATACAGAGCATCATGGAATATATAGAGATATACCATTAAATAATACAGATATAAAAAATATTAGAGTTTTGCAAAATGGTATGCAAGCTTCGTATACTACAAGTCGTTTAAGAGATGGCAGTAATGAGTATGAGCGTATTAAAATAGGTAATGCAAATAGCTATGTCACAGGTTTGGTAAATTATAAAATTAGTTACACAATAGATGGATATATAGTTCGAAATAGTGGAGATAAAAATAAAATTATAGTAGACTTAATTGGTACAGGCTGGAGAGTGCCAATTAGAAATGTTGTGGCAAAGGTTAATTTACCTAGTAATATTGCTAATAGTGCAAAGATTAAAGTTTATCGTGGAGCATTTGGTTCTACAGATGAGTTAAAATTTAAAAAGCAGGGTAGGGTAGTAGTTATTAAAACTGCAAATTTAGCTCCACACGAAGGTATAACTATATCTTTGACTTTTGATAAAACATTAATAAAAGCAGATAAAAATCCAGACGAAATTTTACACGAAAAATTTTGGGATAAACCTATATATTATATATTTATACTTCCAATAATAGCACTATTTATCTATTTCGGCAAAAAATTTAATATTTTAGGAGATAACTCCTCTATACCAGTTAAATATAGAGCTCCAAAAGATTTAACACTGCTTGAAGCTGGACTTTTAAAAGATAATTTTGTAGATTTCGAAGAGTTAAAACCAGCAATTTTAGAGCTAGCCAATTTAGGTTTTATAAAAATGAATAATAAGTATGGCGAACTCTATTTAGAGAGGACTTCAAAAAGTAGTAATAGTTTGCAAAAAGACCAAAAATTGTTATTAGACGAGATATTTGGAGAGAAAAATGAGATTAGTGCTAATGATATAAAGATAACAGATAGCTTTTTTAATAATATAAAAGATATAGTTCACAGCGCTATGATTAGTAAAGGCTTTTTTAACTCTTCTATAAGAAGAGCAAGAGATAGTTTTGTTTTTTTAGCTATTTTAATCACCTTAGTAAGTATAGGTGTGTTTCTCTATTATATATTAAAAGAGAGTGGTGGAATGGAGTTTATTTATCCATTTCTATTTATGACTGCTTTTGTGGGTGTTGGTACTTATATGCTTATAAATAGTCTTAGAAGTAGGGATTTTATGGGTATGATTTTTTCCATTATATGGATAGGTATATCTATTTTATTTATGTATAATGTAATTTACTCTAAAGAACTTTTAATAGCCATTGCCATTATAATTGCAATAGCAGCAATAGGAATATATTTTATCTATAAAAATATGAATACACTCTCATTTAAAGGGATTATAGCAAAAAGAAATCTGCTCGGTTTAAAAGAGTTTATAGCAAAAGCAGAAAAAGATAAGATAGCATTTTTTTTAAAGGAGGATAAAGAGTATTTAAATAAATTACTGCCTTATGCTATGCTATTTGGATTAAACAAACATTGGTTAAAACTCTATAAAGAGTTAGATACACCACTACCAAGTTGGTACGAAGGTGATTTTTCTACATTTGATGTTGTAGATTTTGATTTAAATCACTATGAACCATCTATATCTAGTTCACCATCGATAGATAGTAGTGACTTTGGAAGCTTTGGCGACTTTGGAGGCGGTGGAATAGGTGGAGGTGGAGGTGATAGCTGGTAATGTTACATATTGTACCAATAAATTATAAATTAAGATAAAAATATTTATATAAGTTTAAAAATTTATACATAAGTAACATATAACTGCTAATATTGTTTAAATTTGCAGTATAATAGTATTTTAATTCACAATAATTGATATTGCACACTATATATAGTATTGTATTTAGTGTGCAATATCAGCATAATAAAGGAGAAACCATGATTAAACAATTTGTTTTTAGTTTTGCATTGATTTTTGCATTTCTAATACCAACGCAAGCAGTTGCTGAAAATAATGCAACAGTAGCTACAACAAGTGCTTCTAAAGAGGATTCTGTACAAGAAGCTATGAATTTATTAAACGAAATGAATCTAAAATCGGTATATGAAAATGCAGTTAAAAACTCTACAATTAGATTAGTAAATGCTAACCCTAAATTTAAAAAAGTTGAAGGTAAAATAAAAGAGTTTTATAATAAATATATCGGTTGGGATGGTATGAAAAAAGATTTAGCTAAACTATATGCTAAATATTATACTGTTGATGAATTAAAAGAGATAACAAATTTTTATAAAACAAAAACAGGACAAAAAGTTTTAAAAACTATGGGGAAATTAGCTTATGAAGGTCAAATGATTACTCAAAATAGATTAAAGCCACATTTAAAAGAGTTACAAAAAATTTTAGATGATGCTGACTCGGCACCAACTACTACAACAAGCAAAGCAGATAATACAAAAGCACAAGCTAAAAAATAATAAATAGAGTGCAGGTTCTTGACCTGCAAAACTTTGATGTTCTATCTATAAATTAAAAACTCCCCCTTACCACTTTTTCGATATACTATACCTATACCAAACTATTTTAGGATTGAATATGGACTATTTTGCAAAAAGAATTATTCCTTGTTTAGATGTAGATAATGGACGTGTTGTAAAGGGAGTAAATTTTGTTGGACTCAGAGATGCAGGTGACCCTGTAGAAGTTGCTAAAAGATACAATGAAGAGGGTGCAGACGAAATTACATTTTTAGATATTACAGCAACTCATGAGAGAAGAAAAACTATTGTCGATATTGTAAAAGAGGTAGCAAAAGAGGTTTTTATTCCTTTAACAGTTGGTGGGGGGATTAGAGAGTTAGATGATATTTATAAACTTTTAGATGCAGGTTGCGATAAAGTAAGTATAAACTCCGCAGCAATTAAACGCCCAGAATTTATTAATGAAGGTGCAAAAAGATTTGGTAGCCAATGTATAGTTGTAGCTATAGATGCCAAAAGAGTAGGACCTGGCATTTGGCATATCTTTACACATGGTGGCAGAAACGATACTGGAATTGACGCAATAGAGTGGGCAAAAGAAGCATACGAGCGAGGTGCCGGAGAGCTTTTGGTTACAAGTATGGATAGCGATGGCACAAAAGCTGGTTACGACAACGAGCTTAACTGTGCAATTTCGAAAGTTGCAAAAATACCAATAATAGCAAGTGGCGGAGCTGGAACAATGGAGCATATAAAAGACTCTTTTGTAAATGGCTGTGCCGATGCAGCATTAGCAGCCTCTATTTTTCACTTTAGAGAAATAGACATTATGGATTTAAAACACTACCTAAAAGAGCAGGGGATTGCTGTTAGGATTTAGTTGTTTGGTTAATAGTTGATAGTTGATGGTTGATGGTTGATGGTTGATTGTTTGTAGGGGCTGGTCTTGTGCCTGCCCACAAATTTAAATAACAGCAAAAGTTATTTTAAAAGGATTAAATTGATAGTTTGTGCAGGAGATATAGAACAGTTTAGTTTTGCCGAACCAATAGGAGTGGGGCTAATTAACAGTGCTATTAATTTAACAAGAGCTTGCATAATGAATCCACCAGAGTTTATACTCTTTGTAGGAACAGCAGGCAGTTATGGAAACAAAAAAATATTTGATATAGTAGAGAGCAAAGTTGCAGCAAATATCGAGCAAGCATTTTTAACAAATAGTGCTTATACTCCACTAGACAATGTAGTAGCCTCTACAGATTCTGTTTCACGTGAAACTATTGTTAATTCATCTAACTACATTACAAGTTCTAGTGAAATTTCTAAAAAGTTTTTAAAACTAAACTTGGATTTAGAGAGTATGGAGTTTTTCTCTGTCGTATCTGTAGCGAAAGAGTTTAATATTCCTGTTGGCGGAATATTTGTAGTTACAAACTATTGCGATGAAAATGCACACAAAGATTTTTTAGCCAATAGGGTAGAGGCTATGAGAAGACTCGAAGAGTATATAAAAAATAAAGGCATAAAGTGAAAGATTTAATATTAAATTACACAATGCAAGATTTAGAAGAAAAAATATCTCCTAAATTTAGAGCAAAACAAATTTACAGTTGGGTTTACCATAAAAGAGTAGATAGCTTTTTAGATATGAAAAACCTACCGGCTAAAATGCGAGAAGAGTTAGAAGAGAAGTATACAATTTATAGTGCTAAAATTGTATCGAAACAAGTTAGCAAAGATGGCTCTATTAAATACCTTTTTAAACTGCATGATGGACATACAGTAGAAGCAGTTCTTCTGTTAATGAGAGATACACAATATAATGAAGATGGCTCTATAAAACATTTGCCAAAATATACAGTTTGTGTATCTTCTCAAGTTGGCTGTAAAGTAGGGTGTGCATTTTGCCTTACAGCAAAAGGCGGTTTCATACGAGACTTAACTGCTGGTGAAATAGTAGAGCAAATTCTACAAATTTATAGAGATAACGATATAGATTCTAACAGGCGGATAAACATAGTCTATATGGGTATGGGTGAGCCATTAGATAATTTAGATAATTTAGCAAAAGCGATAAAGATATTTAGTAACCCAGATGGTTTAGCAATTTCTCCACAAAGGCAGACTGTATCTACATCAGGTTTAAGTGCCAAAATAGATAGACTTGCCAAAATGGATTTAGGCGTAAATTTAGCAATTTCTCTACATGCTGTAGATGATGAGTTACGCCAAAAGCTTATGCCAATAAACAAAGCATACAATATAGCATCTATTATGGAAGCAGTTAGAAACTTCCCAATAAATTTACGTAAAAAAGTGATGTTTGAGTACTTAATAATTAAAGATGTAAACGATGATTTAGAGAGTGCTAAGAAGTTAGTTAAACTTTTAAATGGCATACAAGCAAAAGTAAATTTAATATTTTTCAACCCATATGAAGATAGTGAATTTCAAAGGCCTAGTGTAGAAGATGTTAAAAAGTTTCAAGAATATCTTTTAAATAAAGGTGTTATTTGTACAATCAGAGAGTCCAAAGGCTTAGACATTTCAGCAGCTTGCGGACAATTAAGAGAACAAAATTTATAAGGAATATTACAATGAGAACAACAGATATGATACTTTATGGAATTATAGGTGCGGTGGTTTTATCAGGCATAGTTGGAATTATTATAGCAATAATCAGCGATGATGACAAGTAGATTGTTTCATGTGAAACAATCTATAATTGACAACTTTAGATATATATATCTTCGTTTTCTCTTAACTCTTTAGCTGTAATTTCGATTGATAACTCTTTAAAATTTACTCTACTCTTTATAAAATATCTACTCTTTAGTGTAAACTTTAAAGTGTCAGCATGAAGCATTAAACGATTGGCACCTGTCAATCTTTGACGCTCATCTTTTGTCAATCTATCTTCTAAATAAGCTTCTGCCGTTTCAAAAGTTGTTCCATATAGTGGGTCCCCAAGTATAGGATGTTTCATGTGAAACAAATGGATTCTTATCTGGTGTGTTCTACCTGTCAATGGTTCGACATGCAGTAAACTAGCGTCTAACTCTCTATTGTAAAGTAGTTTTGTAAAGTTTGTAACTGCCTTTTTACCGTCATCAGCAATCTCAACTTTATGCTTATTAGTAGAGTAATCATCTCTAATTTTTATTGGTGCATCTACTGTAAATTTCTCATCTGTATTACCACGAACCCAAGCAAGATAACTCTTTTTAATCTCTTTTCTCTCAAACATAGTCTTTAGTTTTATTTCGTTTTCTCTATTTGTACTAGCTAAAAAAAGTCCCGAAGTCTCCATATCAATTCTATGAACACCATTAGCTTTTTCGCCACCAAAAGTTCTAACTTCATCTAGCATAGAGTAGGGTGTTAATACTTTGTTTGGGTGTACTAAAATGCCACTAGGTTTATCGAAAACCATAAATTCATTGGTTTTAAAAATAGGGGAGTGCCCACGGCTTTCAGGTTTAAAAACAAGTACTTTCATCTCTCCAGAAATTTTTTGATTTTTAATCTCTACCGTTTCACCATTACAAATTAATCGCCCACGAGCTATAAGTCTTTGTGCCTCTCTTAACTCAATATTGTATCTTCTTAGCAAAACTACAAAAGCCATAGTTGGCTCTTCAACTTTAAAACAATCAAACGCAAATGGCATTGGAATCCTTGTATTCTTGAGGTAGAAGGATGAAGGGTGAAGGATGAAGGGAGTGAAAATTTTTTCTTAAAACAGCTTCAACCTTCGCCCTTCAACCTTCGCCCTTCTCTAATTAAACTTATAGTAAAATACTACCCAAATAATCTAAAGGATATTGTATGGTAGAGAGATATGCTCGAGAAGAGATGGCAAAAAATTGGACACAAGAGGCAAGATATGCAGCGTGGCTAGAGGTAGAAAAAGCAGCAGTAAAAGCTTGGAACAAACTCGGTTTAATACCAGATGAAGATTGCAAAAAAATAGTAGAAAATGCAACATTTAGCGTAGAGAGAATCGAAGAGATAGAGGCAGTTACAAAGCACGATTTAATTGCATTTAACACATCAGTATCAGAGAGCCTTGGCGAAGAGAGTAGATGGTTCCACTACGGAATGACAAGTTCAGATGCAGTAGATACAGGTGTAGCATTACAAATGAAAGCATCACTAGAGATAATAATAGAAGATGTAAAGATGCTAATGGAGTCTATAAAGAAGAGAGCATTTGAGCATAAATATACACCAATGGTAGGAAGAAGCCACGGGATTCACGGGGAACCAATAACATTTGGATTAACTCTAGCAGTATGGTACGACGAAATGGCTCGCCACCTTAAAAATTTAGAAGAGACAATGGAGGTTATTGCAGTAGGGCAAATCTCTGGAGCAATGGGTAACTTTGCACACGCACCATTAGAGTTAGAAGAGTACGCAATGGAAGAGTTAGGTCTAAAGCCAGCACCAGTAAGTAACCAAGTAATCCAAAGAGACAGATATGCAAGATTGGCTTCAGCATTAGCACTAATGGCATCAAGTGTAGAGAAATTTGCAGTACAAGTTCGCCACCTACAAAGAACAGAAGTATACGAAGCAGAAGAGTTTTTTGCAGAAGGGCAAAAAGGTAGTTCAGCAATGCCTCATAAAAGAAACCCAATTCTAACAGAAAATATTACAGGGCTTGCAAGAATGATAAGAGCATATGTAATACCAGCATTAGAAAATGTAGCCCTTTGGCACGAGAGAGATATATCTCACAGTTCAACAGAGAGATTTTGGCTACCAGATGCATTTATAACATCAGATTTTATGCTGCACAGAATGAATGGCGTAATCTCAAAATTAACAGTAATGCCAGAGAATATGATGAAAAATCTAAACCTAACAGGTGGATTAGTGTTCTCACAAAGAGTATTACTAGAGCTTCCAAAAGCAGGAGTAAGCCGTGAAGATGCATACAAAATTGTACAAAGAAATGCAATGAAAGTATGGAAAGAGATACAACAAGGCAAAGCAACAACAAATGAAAAAGGCGAAAGCTTGTATCTACAATATCTATTAGAAGATAAAGAGTTAAGAGAGAAGTTAAGTGAAGAGCAGATAAGAGATTGTTTTGATTTCTCATACTATACAAAAAATGTAGACGCTATTTTTAACAGAGTCTTTAAATAGGATTATAGCACGCAATCTTGCACTAGTTTTTTAACGCTGTACTTAATGTACAGCTTATAAAAAGCTAGCACAATCTTACGCACTCTAACCCTATTTGGGCTTTTAAGTATATGGCTACATAATTTTGCATAGATATATAATGCAATATAAATATGTACAGCTTTTAAATCTCTAGCACAATCTTACGCACTCTAGCCCTATTTAGGCTTTTAAGTATATGGCTACATAATTTTGCATAGATATATAATGCAATATAAATATGTACAGCTTTTAAATCTCTAGCACAATCTTACGCACTCTAACCCTCTTTAAGCTTTTAAGGTCAATAGCAATACAATCTTACAATATACCTAAAGCAATATCTAATGTACAGCTTTTAAATCTCCAGCACAATCTTACGCACTCTAAACCTACTTATCTTTTGAATAAATGACTGTATAAGCTCAAAGAATATAATAAAAAGTAATAAATATTATTTTATTGATAATATAAACTTATTAAATTAGATAATTTTAATTTAAAAAAAGTAGAAATCTCTATAATCAAACAAAAACAGTATAAATTTTGATTATTGTGCTTTTTAATAGTAAAGTATAAGGTAAATTCTTTAAATATCTCTATTTTACTGTTAAAGCTAATAACTGAAGTTATATAAGTTAGTTTGTAGTAAATCAAAATAAAAACATACATTTAAAAGTTTCACATTAGCCGTGGACAGAGCTTCAACTTTAAATGTTAAAACTTTATGATTTGGTATTAAGTGTAGATTTTACAAGTTCTTAGTTATTATAATAAATATTTATTATAATCTAGTTTTTTTATAAAAATAATATGTTAAAGTATATTGAGATATATAGCTTATTATATGGTGAATTTTTAAGGAGGGCTAGTGAAAGATAAAAAAACTGTTATAACTTATGGAACATACGATATGTTACACGAAGGGCATATGAGACTTTTAAAGCGTGCAAAGGCTTTAGGAGATTACCTTATTGTTGGAGTAACAGATGAAAATTATGACCGTTCTCGTGGAAAGCTAAATGTTGTACAGAGTACTAAAAAGCGTATGAAGGCTATAGAGTCGTTAGATTTTGTCGATAAAGTTATTTTAGAGACTCATAAGAATCAAAAAGTTGAGGATATAAAGAAGTATGATGTAGATATTTTTGCTATTGGTGATGATTGGGCTGGTTTTTTTGATTATTTAAGCGAATATACACATGTTGAGTATCTGCCACGGACAGAGGGTATATCTAGCACACAATTAAGAGAGAAGTTTGATGTAATTAAAATGGGAATTGTGGGACTTGGTAGAGATACACAAGCATTTATAGATGCGGCAGAATTTGTATCTAATGTTAAAGTAAATCGTATCTATTCACCAGACTTTTTAGCAGTTAAGAAGTTTACAAAAAATAGCAAAACTGTAAAATATGGGCATGACAATTATGATGAGTTTTTAGATACATCAATTTCGGCTGTCTATATAGATACAAAACTAACAGAGCATTATAAATTGATTAAAAGAGCAATAGAGGCAGGAAAACATGTTTTGTGTGAGAACCCATTAGCCCTTAATAAAAAAGAGTTAAAAGAGCTTTTACTGCTAGCAAAAAAGAGAAAAGTACTTCTACTATCGGCTCTTAAAACAGCTTTTCTGCCAGCATTTAATCAACTATTAAAAGAGATAGATAGTGGAGTTATTGGAGATGTTAAAGAGGTTAGAGCAACTAGAACTTCGCTATATAAAGAGAAAGATTATCCAGATAGCTTTATGCAACAGGGTGCTACAAATATATTATCATCTTACCCATCTTTACTGGTAAATAAGGTTTTGGGAAAGAGTAAAACTCTTACATTTTTTGACCAAGGTGAAGATGACTATGATGTATCAAATTTAATTATAAGTACGCATAAAGATGGAGCTATTGGAGTTTCTAGGGTTGCAACTGGTATTAAGTCGGAGGGAGATGCAGTAATCTCTGGAACAAAGGGTTATATCTATATTCCTGCACCTTGGTGGCTTACGAAAAAGTTTTATATCCGTTTTGAAGATGAGCATAAGTCTCAAGTCTTTAATTATGAATTTGAGGGTAGAGGATTGCGTTATATGATTGCAGAGTTTACATCTTTAATTCAGCGAGGAAAACGGAAATCTAAAATGCTAACACCTTCGGATATGATAGGAATTAATAGAGTACTTTTAGAGTATAACGAGCGTAAATTAAAAGAGAAAAAGAGTAAAAAAGCAAAGGAGAATAGATGATATATGAAGATTACTACATCTTTACACCAGGACCTGTAAAGATGCCTAAAGAGGTATTGGAGATTGGAGCTAAACAGACACCATATTTTAGAAATAGTAAATTCTCGGAAGTAACATTTTATTGTGAGAGAGCTTTACTAAAACTTGTCAATGCTCCAAAAGGCTCTAGGGTAATCTTTTTAACAGCTTCTGGAACAGCTGCTATGGAAGCAGTTGTAATGAATTTGTTAAGTAAAGATGACAATGCTTTAGTTGTTAATGGTGGTGGTTTTGGTAAGCGTTTTGTAAAGATTTGTAAAGCTCATAAAGTCCCTCATAAAGATTTTAAAGTTGTAAATAGTAATTTAACAAACATTGAAACAGAGGCTCCAGAGGGAGAGTATAGCTCTCTTATTGTAAATGCGCATGAGACATCAGTAGGGCATTTGTATGATTTAAATGCTATGGGGGAGTATGCTAATAAAAACGGTATGCTATATATTGTAGATGCAATCTCTATGTTAGTAACTGACCCTCTTGATATGCAGGCAAGTGGAATAGATGTAGTTATTGCTAGTTCTCAAAAGGGTTTAGCTCTTCCTCCTGGATTATCTATGGTGATTTTATCTCCTAAAGCTTTAGATAGAGTTTTGGATATAAATAGTCTATATTTTAATTTTAAAGAGTATTTAGACAATGGCAAGCGTGGGCAGACACCATATACTCCAGCAGTTACAATTATGCTACAGCTAGAGGCTAGATTAAAGCAGATAGAGCGTTTAGGTGGAGTAGAAGCAACTATTAAAAATGCAAAAGAGATAGCCCACTATTTTAGAGAGAGCATTAAAGAGTTACCACTAAAGCCATTTACTCCATATATGCCAAATGCTATGACAACACTTACCCCTACCGATGGAAAACTAGCAACAGATATAGTAAATGATTTAGAAGAGAGATATAAAGTTATGGTCTGCCCTAATGGTGGCGAGCTTAGAGATAAAATATTTAGAGTCTCACATATGGGAGATATGAGTAAAGAGTATACAGATGTATTGATTAATGCACTATATGACTACTACAATATAGAAAGAGTTAAATGATAGATTTAAAAGATTTACGAAAAGCACAGATAATTATGTTAGATATGCTAAAAGAGTTTGACTCTATTTGTAGCAAGCATAACTTACGCTACTGGTTAGATTCTGGTACCCTCTTGGGTGCAGTAAGGCATAAAGGCTTTATACCTTGGGATGATGATATCGATATATCTATGCCTATTGAAGATTATAATAAATTTTTAGAAATTGCTAGTAATGAGCTGTCTGAGGATATATTTTTACAAACAAAACAGAGTGATAGAGAGTTTAAATTTGATTATGCAAAGCTTCGCTCTAATAGAGCATCTATTGTAGAGTTTCACGAAAAAAATAGAGAGGTAAATTATCATCAAGGCGTATTTGTAGATATATTTCCTATGATAACTATAGAGAAAACTCAAGAGAATATTAACCTGTATGAAGAGCTTTTTAAAGAGCTTAGGGCAAACTCTGCTATCTCTTTGCATACACCAAATGGGGTTGATAATCCAAAAAGAAGAGAAGAGTTAATAAAGCTATTTAAGCTTACGCATCAAGGCTGGGATAGAGATGATACAATAGTTATCTACTCTGGAGAAATGCCAGATTTAGCAGCTTGGTTTGATTTTAAAGAGATATTCCCATTAAAGAAGATAGAATTTGAAGGCTTAGAGTTTATGGCTCCAAAAAATCCACAACACTACTTAAGTCAAGTCTATTCGTTTAACTATATGGAGATTCCTCCAAAAGAGAAACGCACTATACACGCTTATGAAATAGGGTTTAGTTAGTCAAAGAGAATATATAACTTTGGTACTTATTTATAAACTGTTTTATTAAGATAGTATCTAAATTACTACTATTCATAGATATTAAGATTTTATCTATATCGGCTACTAACTCTTTATTTTTTAATTTGTTAAGCTCTTTTTTTAAATTAATTAATAAAGAGTTTAATTGTGCTATCTGTTTATTGTTTGTATACTTTTCTATAAGTGTATCTATATCTTGATAGAGTGCTAAAAACTCTTTAACAGACTCTTTGTTTGTAACTTTATCCTCAACTTTTAAGTAACGCTTTAATAGAGTATCTATATCTTTATTGCTAAATGGTTTTGGTAGGTAAGAGTCGAAACCTGCTAGAAATATATTACTAATAGATTGATTATCCATAGAAAATGAGCTATGTATTGCAATAGGTATATGCTTATATTTACTATTTGCCCTTATAAGTTTTACAACATCATAGCCATTCATCTCTTCTAAATTGTTATCTATAATTATTAAATCTGCTCCATACTTTTCTAATAAATCTATAACTTCTTTACCATTCTTTGTGCTAAGTACATCAAAATTATGCTCTTTTATTAAATACTCTAAAAGCTTTAAATTGGTTATATTGCTATCTGCTACTATAACCCTCTTTTTATTAGAGCTTTTATCTATATTTATAGGAGTGCTCTTTTTTGATTTAATAGGTTTTAACTCTTTTTTATCAAATAAATTGGCTATTGAAAGGGTTAATTCCTCTTTTGAAAATTTTTTACTTAATATTTTGTTAGCTAAGTTTATATATGAAGAGTTAATATCTCCACTCTCATCTACTATTATTACTTTAAAGTTATTAATTAATTTTAAAGTAAAGATTTGATCAGATAGTTTTTTATCAATTAGTTTACTATCTATAATTAGTAAATCGAAACTTGTTAAATTAGGTGTTTTACCCTTGTTGTATGGTATTATCTCTACATTTAAATTATAATCATTTAAAAATTCTTCTATTTTATGTGAAAAGTATTTACTACTTTCATATATTGCAATTTTTTTATCAAGTATAGATAGAGTATCTTCTGGATTAGTTTCGATATTTTTAATACTATTTATTTTAACAGGTACAGAAATATTGATTTTATACATATTTCCATTTTGCTTCTCTATATTGACTATAGCATTCAGTTTTTTTGCTATTGTCTTTATTAAAAAAAGATATAAACCATAAAATTTTTTACACTCATCTACAAATTTGTGGCTCTCTTTTTCAAATAGTATATCTTTTTGATAACTATTATACTCAATAAAATTACCCATCTCTATAGTTAGATTATTCGAGTTAATATTTAAATTTATATCTGCTATATTTAAACTATTTTCATCTATTTGTATTAAAATTAAAAGTAAAACTATAGATTCTATTAGTACTTTATTGCTTTCTATCTCTTTTGTAAAATTATTAAGTGTTGATATATTTACATTTAAACTATGTTGATTTATAAAATTAACAATATCATTTATTGTAAATATCTCTTTATTGTATTGATTCTTAATATCTTGAATTAAAAGAGTAAGGATATGTAATATCGAGTTTAATAATTCAGTTTCATTATTATTTAATAGAGCTGTTTTACTCTTCTCTAACTCTTTAGATGTATTAAATAAATTTGTTATATTAGCTAAAATATTACTATTAATTTTGCTCTCTAATAAAATATTATGTGCCATTTGTAAATTCCTTTTATTAGCTTAAGTTATTAATACAGCCGTTCTTTAAATATTATAGCACTATAACTGCATTATGTAAAAAAATATTTCAAAATAGAAGCTTATATATACTATAAGATAGCCCATAAATTGAAATATCTCTAAAGAAAATATCTTCCAAAATGAAATATTATAAACAATAGTATTAAATAAGTGGTATAAATACATAAATAGATTTTAATAACTGAAGTTACGCAATATATACATTATTTAATAACAAAAAAAGATGCGTAAATTCAGTTAATAGTTATTAAATGGAGTTTTATATGTTATCTAAATTTAAAAATGTATTAGTATTAGCACCACATACAGACGATGGAGAATTGGGTGCTGGTGGTACTATAAATAAGCTTATAGAGTTGGGTGCAAATGTTTACTATTTTGCATTTTCTACAGTAGAACAATCGGTTCCAGATGGTTACCCAAAAGATATTTTAAAAAAAGAGGTTCGAAAAGCTACTAAAAAGTTGGGTATTAAAGAGGAGAATTTAATTATCTACTGCTACGAAGTGCGTAAACTTAACTATGTTAGACAAGAGATTTTAGAAGATTTAATAGAGTATAGAAAAAAAATCAAGCCAGATTTGGTTTTAATGCCATCTCTTCACGATATACATCAAGACCACTCTACTATTGCCAAAGAGGGTTTGCGAGCTTTTAAACAGACAACAATTTTAGGTTATGAGCTAATTTGGAATAACCTCTCTTTTGATACAACCTCTTTTGTTAAGCTTAAGAAAAGACACATAGAAGCAAAATGCAATGCACTTAAAGAGTATCAATCTCAAGGTATGCGAGACTATATGAGCGAAGATTTTATTAAATCGTTAGCAAAAACCAGAGGTGTTCAGATAGGTTGTAAATATGCAGAGGCATTTGAGGTGGTAAGATGGGTAATTTAAAAAAAGTTGTAGCTATTCATCAACCCAATTACTTCCCATGGCTTGGCTATTTTAACAAAATATACAATAGTGATGCATATGTATTTTTAAATGAGGTTCAATTTCCACGAACAAGCTCGGCAAATGTTGTAAATCGTAGCAAAATTTTGTGTAATGGTGAGGCAAAATGGCTAACTTGTACATTAGAGAAAAAGGGCTCTTTAATAAAAATTGGAGAGTTAGAGATTAAAGACGGCATTAAAAGTGCAAATTTTGAAAAGATAAAACAGTATTACAAAAAGAGTAAATTTTACAAAGAGGTTATAGATTTTGTAGAAGAGATAATGCTATTTAGTGATAGTAATTTAAGCAATTATAATATCAATGCTATTAAAAAAATTTGCGAAAGATTGGATATAAAAAGAGAATTTATACGGCAATCTTCACTAAATACCACTACCGCAAAAGAGGATTTAATGATAGAGATAACAAAAAAGGTAGGTGGAGAGATATATTTAAGTGGAAATGGTGCTAGAAAGTATCAAATCGAAGATAATTTTTTAAAGCAGGGTGTAGAGTTGATTTATCAAGAGTTTACGCCAAAAAGTTATGAACAGTTAGGTGCAAAAGAGTTTATTGCAGGATTGAGTGTGTTAGATGCACTATTTAATGTAGGCTTTGAAGCTACAAAAGAGTTAATTGCTCAATAATAGGAGGATAAAATGCTATATTTATTAGATAAAAATCGCTCCAGTGGCACATACATTATGGGAAATTGCAATGTTAGAAGCAAAGCATTAAAGTATAATATCGCTAATGTAGCAGTTTGTGATTCTAATGCCTTAGATACTGTATTACTAAATTTAAATAAAAAATCTATTGAAAATGAGTGTATAGAGTTAAAGGTAAATGTTAATAGATTCTCTCCTGTATATTTGGGTGAACTATTCTATTATGGCTTTGATATTCAAAATATTGTAGATATGAAAAAGCAAGTTATTGTTTATTTAAAAAAACAAAAAAATATATCTAATAATTTACCACCTAAAAGATATTCTATCTTAATAAAGCTTCCTAGAACAGGTAAAGGTGGGAAAAGAATATATGTTTATAAATTTAGAACAATGCAACCATACTCTGAATATCTGCAAGATTATGTTATTAAAGTAAACGGTTTAGATGAAAAAAGTACTATAAAGAACGATTTTAGAATTACAAAGATAGGTAGGTTTTTAAGAAAATATTGGTTAGATGAGTTACCAATGCTTATAAATTTTATTAAAGGCGACTTAAAAATAATAGGCGTTAGACCATTAGGTGACTCTATGTTAAGCGTTTATCCAGAAGAGTTTAGAGAGTATAGAGCAAAATTTAAACCTGGATTAATACCACCCTACTATATAGACCAACCAAAAGGCTTTGATGGCTTAATTGAGTCAGAGAAGAGATACTTAAAATTGTACGAAAAGAGTGGATTTAAAACCGATATTATCTACTTTGGAAAGTTTTTAAAAGCACTATTTTTAAAAGGTGTAAGAAGTTGCTAATGGGAAAATTAAAAGTAAAGTCTGACTTTACAAAAAATGTTTTAACACTAATGACTGGCACAACAGTAGCACAAGCTATTCCTATTGCTATTAGTCCCATTTTAACAAGACTCTATACACCAGCCGATTTTGGAGTGGTGGCACTGTTTATGGCACTGGTCGCAAGCTTTGGAAGTGTTGCAAATGGGCGATATGAGCTTGCTATAATGCTTCCTAAAAAAGATGAAGATGCTATAAATCTATTCGCTTTAAGTTTGATAATTACAACTTCTATATCTATTGTTCTATTTTTAATAGTTCTATTTTTAGACGATAAAATTGCCCTTTGGCTTGGGAACAAAGAGGTGAAAATTTGGCTCTATTTTGTACCCATAACAGTATTTTTTGTTGGCTTGTATAATAGTTTGGATAAATATAATACTCGGCAAAAAAACTATAAAGATATTGCTAAATCCAAAGTTGTAAAATCGTTTGTATTAGCAACTGTTCAGCTAAGTATCGGTTTTATAAAACAGGGAGCTACTGGCTTGGTTAGTGGGCAAATTTTGGCACAAATGTTTGCCAATTTGAAACTACTTAAAAATATTATTAAAAATAAAACTCTATTAGAAAAAATCTCTGTAGATTCTATAAAAGCAGAAGCAAAAAGGTATATTAAATTTCCTAAATACTCTCTTGGTGGTGTAATTGCTAGTTCGCTCTCTGTACATTTTATAGAGATTTTAATATCATCATTTTTCTCTATAGCAACACTTGGTTTCTATGCACTGGTGCAGAGAATTTTGGGCTTGCCATCTAGCTTAATTGGTGGCTCAATAGGGCAAGTCTTTTTTCAAGAAGCAACACAAGAGAAGCATAGAAGCGGTAAAGCTATAGAGATTTATAAAAAAACTTTTAAGAAACTGTTGGTTTTAGGCACTCTCTTTTTTGGCTTTTTATACTTTAGTGTAGAGGATATTTTTACCTTTGTATTTGGGCAAAAATGGCAAATTGCTGGATTATATGCACAAATTTTAACACCTCTGTTTTTTATTAGATTTATCTATGTCTCTTTGAGTATGACTTATGATGTATTCGAAAGTCTAAAAACCGAGTTAGTTTGGCAAGTGAGCTACTTTTTGGGATTAATGGCTCTAATTTATATCTCTAAAAATGGCTCGTTTGAAAGCTTTTTACATATCTTTACAATTTATGGTTCTATTATGTACTTAATATCGTTATATATAACTTACCATTTAGCGAAGGGCAAAGAGTAATGAAGAATTTATATATAGAGTTTTGCAAAAAAGAGCCGATACCACTTTTTAGTCAATATTGGTGGCTAGATGCCGTTTGTGGGCGTGAAAATTGGGAAGTTATACTCTTTGAAAAGGGTGGCGAAATATTTGGTTCGTTTGCCTATTTTAAAAAGAGAAAAGCTATCTTTAATGGGGTGGCACAACCAAAACTTACCCAATGTTTAGGACCATATATCAAGTATCCAAAAGGGCAGGGCTATTATAAAAAGCTCTCTTGGGAGAAAGAGATTATGGATTACTTTATAGATAGTTTACCAAAGTATGACTTCTTTGACATCTCATTTCACCATAGCATTAAAAATTGGCTACCATTTTTTTGGCGGGGATTTAAGCAGACTACAAAATATACTTATGTGATTGAAAAAGATTGCGATATTGATAAAATCGAGATAAACAATAGAAAAAGAAGGCGAAAAAAAGCCCAAAAACTGAGTGTTGAGGTTGTAGAAGGTGAAGATGTAGAGATATTTTACAGACTTAACCAATTAACTCATATACGACAACAAAAAGAGATGGTTTATAGTTTAGAGTTTGTACAAAATTTATATAAGCAACTAAAAAAAGAGGGTGCAGTAAAGATGTTTTTTGCTCTCCATCAAGGAAAAACTGTAGCAGCAAACTTTTTAGTAGAAGATAGCGAAACAGTTTACTACTTAATGGGTGGAATAGACCCAGAGTTTGCAGATATAGGGGCAATGGATTTAGTACAGTATGAATCAATTAAATACGCTCTATCTAAGGGTAAAAATTTCGATTTCGAAGGAAGTATGGTAGAGAGTATAGAGAAGTATTTCAGAAGCTTCGGAGCTACTCAGAAAGCATACTTTGAAGTAACAAAAACCGAATCTAAATTGTTAAAAGCAATAGAGTGTATGAAATGAGGAATAGTATATTAGTTATTGGTATATTGGTTATTAGAAAATTACCAGTATACAAATACACCAATATAGCAATATACCAATAACCAAAGGTTTTAAAATGTTAAAAATTTATATCCCAGAGAATAATATTGCAGAGAGAAAATATGTTTTAGATACTGTTTTTGGTGAGTTTTTGGGAGCGGAATATGATGTTAAGGTAGAAGGTAGAAGGGAGAAGGGAGAAGGAAATAATTGGGTTATTGAGTTAGAGAATGGCAATAAGCTGATTATAGAAGACCATTTTTTTAATAACTTTCCAAAAGAACTTGAGTATTTAAAAGAGGAGAATATTCCAACAAGCATTGAGTTTGCGGAGAATAAATATACTCCCCAAAAAGATATACCAATAATCTATGGAACTTCAACCATAACCCCTTCATCCTTCACCCTTCATCCTTCATCCTTAACCTGCGGTATCGACATCTTCGCATCAATATTTTTTATGCTTACTCGCTGGGAAGAGTATGCAAATAAAACTAGAGATTCGCACAATAGGTTTCCGGCAACTGCAAGTTTGGCTTATAAATTTAACTTTTTAAATCGCCCTGTGGTTAATGAGTATTTAGAGATGTTAAAAAGTATGCTTTTAGAGCTTGGCTATAGTGGCGAGTTTAGAAAAAGGGAGTATAAACTAACCCTAACACACGATGTAGACCATATATATGCTTGGGATAGTTCTAAAAAATTTTTAATACGCCTTGGTGGTGATATTATTAGAAAAAGGGTAAATTTTGTAGGCATTTTTAAACTGCTTTTAGAGTATGGTAAGGTTTTAACAAATAGAGCAAAAGACCCATTTGATACTTTTGATTACATTATGGACTTAAGCGATAAAATTGGGGTTAAATCACACTTTTTCTTTATGGGGCAGGGGCAGACAAAGTACGATAATGATTACTTTAGTGGCTCTAAAGAGGCAAAGGCTATTGCTGAAAATATTAAGAAACGAGGGCACTTAATCGGAATTCACCCGACATATAACGCTTATAACAGTTTTGAGCAATTTAAAAAAGAGAAAGATGAGTTAGAGCAGAATTTAGATACCCAAATAAGATTTGGAAGAGAGCACTATTTGCGTTTTGAGCTTCCAACAACTTGGCAAATTTGGGAAGATAACGGTATGGAGTGGGATAGTACACTCTCTTTTGCAGACGAAGATGGCTTTAGATGTGGGGTTTGTTATGAGTATAGAGTTTTTAATATTTTAACAAGAGAGCATTTGAATTTAAAAGAGAAACCGCTTATTTTTATGGATGCGATAGATATAGAGAAGCTATCTCCAAAAGAGATGCAAGAGGCTATTTTTAAATTAATTAGTCAAGTTGAAAGATATAACGGCGAAGCTGTCGTATTGTGGCATAATAGCAATTATAATACGATTAAATGGAATAATTATAAAAAGGTTTATGAAGCTATAATTAATTATCACTTGCGGAAATGAGCTATGAGTAGGCTTGCTTATTGTATATTAGAGGTGCCCTAAAATAAGATGATGTAAAACTATGCCATCGCCGTCATTCTGAGCGAATGCGAAGAATCTAGTTTCAACGGCTGTAGAGCCAAGAATTAATCTCGGCAGTTTAAGTTAGATTCTTCGCTCTGCTCAGAATGACGGCGATGGTAAGCTTAATAGCATTGAATGTACCCTTTGTTTTTGTATGATAAAAATAAATTAATTAAGGAGAAAATAGATGATTCCTGTTGTTATTCCGGCTAAAAATGAGGAAGAGTACTTAGCAAAGACTGTTCAATCTTTAAGAGAGACAGCAGAGTATGCTAATGAAGAGCTCTATATTGTAGTTGTAAATGATGGCTCTAAAGATAGAACTGAAGAGATAGCTAAAGAGTTGGGTTGCTATGTTGTAAATTTAAAAGATAGGGGTTACTCTGCTTTAGGAAAGCCAGAGCTTGCAGATACACATAATGCTGGATATGAGTATATAGATGAGCATCTTGATGTAAACTCTTACAAATACTTAATGGTAGTAGGGGCAGATACATATTTTGCAAAAGATTACTTAAAACTTTTGATTGATGCTATGGAGATCGATGAAAAGTTAGTAATGTGTGCAGGTGTTGAAAATGAGATATATACAAATTATGACGCTGTTAGAGGTTCGGGTAGATTAATTAGAAATAGTTTTTGGAGTGAAGTTGGGCGTCGTTCTAAAAATATCCATTATGGTTGGGAGAGTTATCCACTTGTATTTGCACGAGCTAGAGGTTATAAAACACGTACAATAAATGATGCTAAAATGCAAACACCAAGAGAGGCACTTGCAATAGTAGATTGGTGGAATTATGGTGCACAGATGAAAGAATCAGGTAGTATTTTACCTTATGTAGTTTTGCGCGGATTAAAAAGAGCTGTTCAAAATGGAGATATAAAGGGTTGCTATAGATTAATTTGGGGCTTTTTAACAGCTTCTGTTACTCCATATGAGAAGGAGTTAAGAGATTTTAACTCTAAAAAGCAGTGGAGAAGATTGCTAAGTTTAGGTAGAAAATAGGATAAACAATGGTAGTTAGACAAGAGAAAATGGATTATTTCCTATTCTTAATAGGGTTTTTTATTACTGCAACAGCAAATAGTATTACAATTAGTAATGTTACAGTTGTTTTTGCTGCTCTGCTAACTATGTATGTTTTTATAGAGAGAGGTTATGAAATAGATAAAGCTTTTATCTATTTTGTAATTGCTTATATGGGTATAAATGCAATATATTTAATTAAATTTGGATATGTTGATTTGCGTGCATTTAGAGAACTGTTTAGGTTTGCACACGCTTACTTTTTGATTAAAATAATTTGGAAAAAATATATTCCCTATTTTACTAAAACAGTTTATGTATTATCGTTCATATCAATTCCTCTGTACTTTTTGCAACTTTATGATTATGATATGATGAAAAGTATTATTGGTGTAGTTGATCATAATATTCCATTTTTAGATTACCGAGGTGATTGGTATGAAAATTTGATGATTTTTACACTAAATGATGAAGGAATGTTTAGAAACTCTGGCTTTGCTTGGGAGCCAAAAGGTTTTGGGACATTTTTAACTTTAGCAATGTTTTTTAGACTTATAGAGAATAGATTTAGATTGATTGATAAGTATATGCTTATCTATTTTATAGCGATGATAACAACATTTTCTACCGCAACTTTATCTGTTGTATTCTTTGCTGTTTTTCCATTTTATATTTTTAATAAACCTGCATCTTATAGAATTATTTCAGCGATTGTAATTGTACCGATTATGGCAATAGCATTTACAAAAGCCGATTTTTTAGAGAAAAAAATTATGAAAGAGTATAACAATAGATACAAATGGGTTAAATTTGTTCAGGAGAAAGATAGTGACGAGAAAGACCAATCTTTAGGGCGTTTTGGTAGTTTAATTATCGATATGATGGATTTAAAAAAGCAACCAATACTGGGTTATGGTAATCAAAAGTTTGAGAGAACTCAATATAGTGCTGGTGGTGTTAGGCTAACACATGTTAATGGGCTGTCCGATTTTATGGTGCATTATGGAATCGTTGGAACACTATTTTTGTTAATTACACTATCGATTACATTTATTCAGTGGAGTATTATTTACGAGTTTAAGGCTTGGTATTGGATAGTAATTGGAATATTGGCAACAAGTTTTGCCTCGACTATTCTTTTTTATCCGATATATTTAATGTTTATGTTTTTCCCATTTTTTAAAAAGGGTGATGAGCCGGCAAAGCTCTCTTTTGATTATGACAATAGGATGATAAGATGGAATTAAGAAAGTTAAAAGTGGATGAATATAGCAGTTGGGATGAGTTTGTAGAAGCTTCACCACAAGGCTCTATATTCTCTAAATCGTGGTATTTAAATAGTTTGGGTGTTGATTACTCTATTTTAGTTGTGGAGTATAAAGGCAGAGTCATAGCAGGTATAGTTTTGGCAAAAAATGAGATAAATACATACGCTAACCCAATGCTAGATAAATATTTAGGCGTATTGTTAGAAGAGGGCTCTAGCAACAGGCATAAAAGAGAATCAGCAGAGTATAAAGCTATGGATTTAATAGCAAAAGAGTGCAAAAAAATTAAGAGTTTTGATTACTATTTTCATCCAAATTTTGATAACTGGATACCATTTTACTGGAGAGACTTTACTCAACGAACTAGATATACATATCGAATAAATTATAAAGATAATAGCATTGATGAGATATATAGTGCATTTCATCATGGTATTGTTAAGAATAATATTAAAAAAGGGCAAAGAAGTGGTGCTACTATAAAGCAAGATATACCATTCGAAGATTTATGGGAAGTGGTAAACAGAACTTTTTTAAGACAGGGGAGTAAATCTCCATTTAAAAAGGATAAATTGAAAAAATATATAGAAACACTTTATGAAAAAGGTGCATTTCATAGTTGGGGAGCATATTTTAAAGGTAAATGTGTAGCTGTAACAGGTGTAGTTTACGAGCCAAAATCGGCTTATTTTTTACTCAATGGCATTGATATAGAAGAGATGCCAAGAGGTGCAAATACATATATGATTTATGAAGCTATTAAATACTTTAGTGATAAAAGTGACTATTTTGACTTCGAAGGCTCTATGCTTCCTGGAGTTGAGCCACTATATCGTAAGTTTGGTGGCGAGAGAGTACAGTATATGCAGATATGGAATGACAACTTTTTTAACTATGCAAAACTGAAAGCTAAAAAAATTTACAAAAGAGTAAGGTATGGAAGATGAGAATTTTAATTGATATTGGGCACCCAGCACACTTGCATATATTTAGAAACTTTGCCAAAGAGATGGAGAAAGATGGACATAAAATATTGTTCACTTGTCGTAATAAAGAGTTCGAGATTTATTTGTTAGAGTATTACGGCTTTGATTATAAAACTTTTGGTAAGAGTTATAAGAGTGTGGCGGGTAAAATTTTTGGACTTTTAAAGTTTGATATATTAGAGGTTATGACTGCACTAAAGTTTAAGCCAGACCTATTTATGGGGGCTGGTTCTATGTATGTTGCCCATGCAGCTGCTGTACTTAGGAAGCCATGCTATAACTTTGAAGATACATTCAATATGGAGCAGGTTAAGCTCTATCTGCCATTTGTAGAGAAAATTTTTGTATCAACTGCAGGCTATCCTGACACTATAGATAAAAATAAATTAGTGCCATATGCGGGGTATCATGAGTTGGCTTATCTGCATCCAAACCGCTTTACACCTGATAAATCGATATACAAAGAGTTAGGGCTAGAAGAGGGGCAGAAGTATGTTTTAATGCGTTTTGTTGCATGGAATGCTACACATGATATTGGAGAGAATGGTTTTAGCTTAGATTATAAAATCAATTTGGTTAAACGATTAGCTAAGGAGTGTGCAGTATTTATATCTGCAGAAGATGATTTGCCAAAAGAGTTGCAAGAGTACCGCTTAAAGACACCTATACACAAAGTGCACGATGTAATGGCTTACGCTTCGCTCTTTATAGGGGAGGGGGCTACTATGTCATCAGAGAGTGCAATGCTTGGAACACCTTCGATTTATGTTGATACACAAGATGCATATACTATCGATGAGCAAGAGAAGTATGGGTTGGTATTTCACTATAAGGAGCAAGAGCCAACGCTAGATAAAGCTTTAGAGATTTTACAAAACCCTGACTCCAAAGAGATATTTGCTAAAAGACGTGATGAGATGCTTAAAGAGAAGATAGATGTTACGCAGTTTTTACTAGATTATGTTCGTGAGAGATTTTTGGCTGGTAGCTAATGGTTGATGATTTAGGGAGGAGTTAATGTAGGGTCGGTTTACCGACCAATGATGTTTTAGGGTAATGAATAGGGGCTTTTATGAGAGATTTTACATTTGATATTTATAAGAAAATGTTAGAAGAGTTTTTAGCTTTTGGGTATGAGTTTATTACAGTAGAGGAGTATTTTACTAGTGATATAAACCCTGAAAAAAAGTATCTTTTAATGCGTCATGATGTAGATAGAAAGCCTTTAAACTCTTTGGCTATGGCTAAGTTAGAGAGTAAGTTAGGGGTTAGGGTTACATACTATTTTAGGACAATAAAGCAAACTTTTAAGCCTGAAATTATTGCAGAGATTGCATCTATGGGGCATGAGATTGCTTATCATTATGAATCTTTGGCTGAGGTTGATGGAGATTATGAAAAAGCTATAAAAGATTTTGAAAATAACTTAAATAGATTGTGTAAAATTTATCCTATTAAAAATATCGCAATGCATGGAAGACCAACATCTAAATGGGATAGCAGGAAGCTTTGGGAGAGGTATGACTATAAGAAGTATGGGCTTTTAAGTGAACCATATTTTGATATCGACTTTAACAAAGTACTCTACCTTACAGATGCTAGCAGGTCATGGGATAATAGCTCTATTAATTTAAGAGACAAAGTAGATAGCAGTTTTAATTTTAACTTTAAACATACCCAAGAGATAATAGATAGTTTAAAATCGGAAAGCTTTCCAAATGTAGTAATGTTTAATATTCACCCTGAACATTGGAGTGATAATAGTTATGAGTGGTATAAAACTTTTATGACAAGAAGAGTTAAAAACTATATAAAAAGAAAAATTATTAAATAGCAATATGTCAAATTTAAATATTATTCCATTTTTTTAAGAAATAATGGTAAAATGGGGCTAATATTTAAAGAATAGGCAAAAATTATGGAGAATAAAGATTATAAAGTTGATGAAATAAGTTTTACTAAGCTTATGGAACCACCTTTACGTCATAAAATATTGATAATATCTTTAACTATCTTAATGGCCATACTCTCTATAATATATCTATATTTTCAACCTAATATATATAAAGCGACATCTACTTTAGAGATAAGTGGTAAGAAGGCTAGCCCATCTATTAATGATTTACTAGCTACAGCTTTGTCCCAATCTTCACAAAATATCGATACAGAAATGGAGATTTTAAAGTCTCATTTTGTTGCTAAAATGGCTTTAAAAAAGGTAGATTTTATACATCATTACTATTATGTATCAAATTATAAAACAGTAGAGTTATATAAAGATACCCCTTTTAAAGTGGATATTAAAAAAGGGTATGGAGTAAAATTTACTATATACCCTAAAGATAATAACAAATTTATTTTAGAAGCTAAGAAAAAGGGAGAAGAGAGTTTTGAAAAAGAGTTTGAATTTAATCAATGGATAAAAGGTCCATATTTTGAGATAAAAGTAACAAAAATTGGACAATTCAAGTATGATAAATATATATATGAAGCAGAAAATATAAAAGATGTTTTACGATATTTAGATGAAAACTTAAAAGTTAAACAAGCTACACCAAGAGCTTCTATTATAGTTATCTCTTTTGAAGATAGTGTTGCACAAAGAGCACAAGAATATGTTGATGCATTAGCTAAAGCATATATAAAGCAGAGTATTGAAAGAAAGACAAAACAGGCAACAAAGAGAATAGAGTTTATAGATGAACAGTTAAAAGAGATTACAAAAAATTTAAAAGCATCAGAAGATAAACTTGCAGATTATAAAAAGAGAACAAATATAATTAATTTAAGTACAAAGGCGAAAGCTGTTGTTGAGAGAACAAGTAAATTAGAGGCAGAACTTAGAAAAATCTCTTTAGAAAGAGAAGTAGTACAAGCACTTTATGAACAAGTTAAAAGTGGAAAAGGTTTAGAGAATATTTCTATAGTAGGAATGGGCTTAGATGGTGGCTCTTTAATTGGTATGGTTCAGCAGTTGCAAGATGCAATTATAAAAAAAGAGATGTTACTACAAGAGTATACTAATGCACATCCAGAAGTTATAAAAGTTACAAGTTCTATTATTCAATTAAAATACTCTATTTTGCAAAAAATAAAGAATATGCTAAAGTTGTTAAAAGAGCGTGAAGCATTTGCCAGAAAGTCATTAGTAAAAGAGAAAAAAATAATCTCTACTCTTCCAAAGAGTGAGAAAATTTTAACAAATTTAAAGAGACAATTTATGGTAAATGAGAAGATATACTCTTATTTACTTGAAAAACGTTCGGAGTCTTCTGTTATAAAGGCTTCTACAATTAGTAGTAATAGAATAATAGATAAAGCTGAGGTGGCAAGTAAACCAGTAAAGCCTAAAAAGAAGTTAATAGTGTTAGGTGGTGCATTAATTGGTTTTATAATTGCTTTAATTTTAGCATATATAATAGATTTGATAGATGATAAAATAGAATCCAAAGAGGATATAGAAAAACTTACAGATGTACCTATTGTTGGAACAATACCTAAAGCCAAAGATAATGCTCAGGGAGTAGCTGTTTTAGATGCTCCAAAATCTGCACTTTCAGAGAGTTTTAGGTCACTTAGAACCAATTTACAATTTATGACAAAAGATGGTAATAGTATAATAGCTATTACATCTACTGTTGCAGCAGAGGGTAAAACTTTTATATCTGTAAATTTAGCTACAATTATTAGCTTAACAGGGCAAAAAACTATTGTTTTAAATTTAGATATGCGTAAACCAACCCTACATGATAGATTTGGTTTGAGTAATAGTAGTGGTATGAGTACATATTTATCTGGTAAAAGTTTACTATATGAGATTATACAGCCATCTAAGTATGAAAATTTGGATGTAATTACCTCTGGTCCAATACCGCCAAATCCGAGTGAATTGATAAATAGTAGAGCCTTTAAAGATTTATTAGAGAGATTAAAGGCTGTCTATGATGTAATTATTTTAGATACACCACCTATTGGTGTTGTTGCTGATGCAAGAGTAATTATGAACCAAAGTGATGTAAACTTATATGTTTTACGAGAGGGGTATTCTAAAAAGTCTTTTGTTGCGAATGTAGACAAATTGAAAGAAGAGGGTATAAGAGGCTTAGGAATAGTGTATAATGATACAAAATTTTCTAAAGACTCTTATGGTTATGGGTATTATACATAGGTTTTAGGATTAATGGTGTAGGATATAGGATGGACTTTTATAGTATTTTTTATTTTTCAGCCTTTTCTCTTTGCTAAAAAAGGATTAATTTATTAATGAAAAGTATTATGTTGCTTATATTACTGTTAGGGCTTAATGGCTTTAAAATTATTCCTACAAATAGTAGTAAAAATGTACGAATTATTGAAGATAAGAGTCTTAGTTATAAAATAGATGGTTTGAAACTTTGTGAAATTTCGGATTTAGTGTATGATAAAAATAGTTCTACACTATTTATGCTAAGTGATAAAGGTATTTTATTTACATTTAATGCTAAGTTTGATAACAAAGGTTTTAAATTAAAAGCTCTACATGCATATAGATTAAAAGATAAGAGCGGCAAAATTTTAAAAGATAATAGACGAGATAGCGAAGGAATGGCACTAGATGATAAGGGTAATTTGTATATAAGTTTTGAGCGAATAAATAAGATATTTCATTTTAGTAAAAATGGTGTAATGTTAAATGAAGTTAAATTACCTAAAACTTTAAAAAATATAGAGCCAAGTTCTGGTAATAAGTCGTTTGAATCTTTAGCATGGGATAAAAGATATGGACTTATTACTGCTTTAGAGTACCCCAAAGAGGGCTTAAATAGAATTAATCAAACAATTTACTCCATAACTGGTAAAGAGTGGAACTTTAAAATGGAAAATATAAAAAGAAATGGAATATCAGAAGTAGAAGTTATGGATGATGGTAATTTACTTATTTTAGAGAGAGCATTTAATTGGTTTATGGGTAAATTCGAAGTAAATTTAGTAAAGTTAGATATAAATAGCTGTAAAGCAGGTGAGTATTGCAAAAAAGAGATTTTATTAAAATTAAAGATAAATAGATTTTTTAATATGGAAAATTTTGAAGGTTTAACAAACTTAGGTAATGGAAAATATCTTATGATAAGTGATGATAATAACAATATACTAGCTTTAACAAAACTAGTATATTTTGAAATCTCACCGAAAAAATAGTCTATTTATTTTTTCTTGCTCCAACTAACATAAGAGTCCAGTAAGCTTTGTTGTCTCTGTTGCTGATAACTTTAGACATTGCAACATCTGTAAATCTTGGGTCCATAAGTATTTTACAATCTTCTTGTTTTGCTATCCAATAATTTATTAAATCTTTTGGTTTTTTATAACTATCTTTATCTGTTCTAATAACCAATTCACTACTTAATATTTTTTTTGAATCTTTTGCTTGGTTTACTCTTTCGTAGAAGTAACTACCTCTATTTAAACCTAGATTTTTTGCTGTTATATCGCTTTTTGTTCCAGAACCATTATGAGATAGCTTACCAGTTATTGCCATATCTATTGTGTGCTCTTTTGTTACTTGGTATAGACTGTTATTCCATCGCACAGGAGTGCTTGCCTTTGAGCATATTTGTGGTTTTGACCTTATACTATTGATTGCCAAAATTGTAGCTTGTGCTATTGTTAATTTATGTTTAGGACTTTTTTGTGCAATAGTTACTGCTTGAGTCGGATTGCTGTTTGTTATTGTGTTTTTATAGTTCTCTTGTGTTGTTTGAAGATTCTGGGCATTAAGTGTTGCCACAACAATAGTAGAACTTAATAGAATTTTTATACTCATAATTTAACCTTTGTAAAACATAACTAAAGTAATTTTATAGATATTATATCTAATTATACTACAAAAAGATAAAAAGGTAAATCTCAAAATTATTTATAGATAATCCATTATATGTACTATTTTATGAATATTGAATTTTATAAACTTAAGCAAATTTAAATAAAAGTGTGTAATTTGGTGATATAAAAAAAATAAAATATATAGCAAAAATATCATTATATGGCTAAAATATGATATTTATTTTCGAATAATTCGATATAAAATCTATTTTTACTTATTTTATTTATTTTGGAAAGAAAATTGAAAATAAATATAAAAAGTAGTATTATTAAGTTAATAAACTTATTGCAAAAGTAGGATAAAGTGTTATAATAGGTATATGCAAAAAGTTTAACTAGAGGAGAGGCATATGAAGATAAATTCTTTTTTTATATTAGGAACTGTAGCACTATTTACAATTAGCTCTTTATATGGGGCAACTGATGGAGAATATAAAGTTAAAATAACAAAAAATTTACCTTATGTAGATGTAGATGTTATGGGTGAACCTGTTAGGCTAGATAGAATACAAGATACACAACATAAATTAACAAACAGTTATTCAAAAACATCAAGACCATGTCCACCATTTTGTGTTCAGCCATTTCAGCCTATTAAAGGTGTTGAAACTTATGGTGAATTGGAATTATTGAATTTTTTAAAACAAGAAGTTAGTAATAATACTGGTGTACTTGTAGATGCAAGATTACCTAAATGGTACAAAGAAGGTACTATACCGGGTGCTATAAATATTCCATTTTCTATCTTAAATCCAGATACATCAAATCAATATTTGCAACAAGTTTTACCAATTTTGGGTGCTAAAAAAATTAATGGTAAATGGAATTTTGACAATGCTCAAAAGTTAGTTGTATTTGATAATGGACCATGGGATCAGCAAGGAACTAGAGCAATGCAACACTTAATTAAAATTGGTTATCCAAAAGATAAAATAAAATATTATCGCGGCGGTATGCAGTATTGGCAAATTTTAGGATTTAAAGTGCTAGAACAGAAATAAAAGGAGAAGTAGATGTTGAAAGTATTACTAGCAATCTCTTTAGCATTTTGCTCTTTATATGCAATGAGTGATAAAGAGTTAGCAAACTCTATTAACTTAGCAGGTAAAGAGAGAATGCTAACTCAGAAGATGAGTAAAGAGGCTTTGCTAATAAAGCTTGGTATTGATGAAAAAAAGAATGCTAAAGAGTTAAAAGCTACTTCTGCACTATTTGATAGAATCTTAAAAGGGTTGCAAGCTGGAGATAAAACTTTAGGTTTAGTAGCAACTAAAGATAAAAAGATACAAGAGCACTTAAAAGGTATCGATAAACAGTGGCAAGAGTTTTATAAAAATATTAAAAAGATTTACTCTTTAGAAAAAGATGAGAGTGCATATGCTTATGTTAAAGAGAATAATTTAGCGCTACTTGAAAATATGAATAGAGCTGTATCAATGTATGCTAAGTTAGGTAATAGTGGTAGGAATAAATTGAAAATGGCAAATGATATTAACCTAGCAGGTAAGCAGAGAATGCTAACACAAATGATTGCTAAAGATATATTAATGTATCAAGCCAATATGGATGCTCAAGAGAAATTAGCTAATTTAAATAACTCTTTAAAGCTATTTGATAAAACTCTAAATGGTCTATATAATGGAGATAAAGAGTTAGATTTAGTAGGAACAAAATTACCAAAAATCAGAAAGCAGTTAGATGTTGCGAAAAGTAGTTGGAGCAGGGCAAAAGATTTAATTCCAAAAGCTATTAAAAATAAAAATGATAAAAAATTAACTAAAGAGTTGATTAATTATTTAGATGAAACAAAAGTAGATATGAATAAAGCTGTTGGTTTATATACAAAATCTTTAAATAGACAAAAACAGTATATGAAGTTAAACTCTATTATAAGTGGTTTTTCAACTAAAAAGAACAGAGCTAAGCACTTAGTAAACTTAGCAGGAAAGCAGAGAATGCTAACACAGAGAATTAGTAAGTTGGCTATAGAGTGTACTTTGCATTTAATACCAGATAGTTGTAATAGGTTAGAGCAGTTTGTAAATTTATATAAAAAGACTCTTTTAGGATTTAAAAATGGCGATAAAGCGTTAGATTTAGAAGCAACAAATAATAAAGAGGCATTGGCACAAATAGATAAACTATTAAAGTTATGGAAACCATTTGAAGATGCTGCTTTAAAAGTACAAAATAGTGGAGGTAAAGATAAAGAGGCATTAAATTATATTTTAAAGCATAATGGTAAATTATTAAAAGAGAGTAACCATTTAGTTGAGATATTTGATAAAATTGAGCAAAAATACAGTAACTATATAGAGAATGCAAATATTGCATTAATAGATATGGCTGGTCGTCAGAGAATGCTTACACAAAAGATGACAAAAGAGTTTTTAGCTATTTATCAAATGGGGCAAAAAGAGTATAAACCTAAACTTAAAGAGAGTGTAGAACTTTTCAACAATACACTTAAAGTTTTAATTAACGGTAGCAAATTATATATGTTACCAAAGTGTACTAACCCTATTATAAAGAAGCAACTTATTAAAGTTTTTAATTTATGGCAAAAAATTATGCCATTTTATAATAAAAATGATTTAAGTAAAAAAGAGTTGGTATTATTATTAAAGGTAAATCCTATTTTATTGAACGAAATGAATAAAGCTGTTCATTTAATAGAAACTTCAACAGAGTATTAAGAGTAATAAGGAGGTAAATATGTTTGAAGAGAGAGATAGTAACTTAGATGATTTAATAGGTGGAAATCAAAGACCTATTATAGTTGAGAGAGAGGGCAGTGATAAAAAGTTTTTGTATACACTTTTAATTTTGCTAGTTGTTCTATTTTTGGTTGCTTTAGGCTTAATAGCTTTTTTGGGTAGTAAGTATTTTGGCGGAAATACTAATAGAGTACCTGTGCAGCAACAAGTTCAAAATGGTAGTAATAAAACAACAACTGGAAAATCGATAGAGAAAGTTATGGGGAGCACATATGAGAAACCTAAAGTGGTGAATACTCAAATTGCTAATACTCAAGCTTCTAAAAAAAGAGATAATTCGGCTGTTAATGAGTTAGAACAACTTGTTAAAACACAAGAGAAAGCTAAACCTAAAACAGTTGTAGAAAAGAGTATAACAAAAGTAGCAAAGGGCTCAGGTAAAGGACGATTGTCTCAAGAAGAGTTAGCCACTATAGCTAAATTGGTTGCTAAAGAGTTGGCTAAGAGTAAAACTGTGACAAAATCAGTGGCACAAACTCCTCAAGCAAGACAGGTACAAAATACTGCTCCACAAAGTGATGCAGCTTTAGTTGCTTCACTTCAGCAAGCAGATACTGATACATTAAAAGAGAGTAATGTTAATACTAACAGTATAAAAAGTAGTAATGTAAAGGCATCAAGTAGTAAAAAAGTTGATACTTTTAACAAAGTGGTTGTTCAGCAAAAAGCTAATAAAAATGATGATTTGGCAAAACTATCTTCTGAAATCGATACAATTTTACAAACTGAAGATGTTCAGAAGCATAAGAAGAATTTAAAGTACAAAAAAGTTCTTGATAAAGAGGCAAATGTAAGAGCTGGTGAGCTTAGATTTATTGTTGTAAAAAAAGGAGATACACTTAGTTCTATAGCATATCGTGCATATGGTAGAGCATCTGCTTATACAAAAATATATAGAGCAAATCCAGATTTAGTTAAAAATCCAAATAGAATTTATGTTGGGATGAAACTAAGAGTGCCAGTAGATGCAGAGTATAAAGCAGAAGGAAATTAATAGGAAGCTAAAATGAAAAAAACACTTTTAACAATAGCAGCACTGGGTACTCTACTTAGTGCTGAAGATTTGCTTGTAAAAATCACCAAAGATACACCAGAAGTTAAAATTAATGATAGTGGTGTAACTGTAAATATAAAAAGAATACAAGATACTGCTAATAGATTAACTGATGACTTTGCAAAAACTTCTCGACTATGTCCTCCCCACTGTATACCTAAAATAAAAATAGAAGATGGAATAAAAACTATTGGCGAATTGGAGTTAATAGATTTTATTAAAAATAAGGTATATAAAAAGAAGGGCATTCTTGTAGATGCAAGGCTGAAAGAGTTTTATGTTTTAGAGACAATACCAGGAGCAATTAATATTCCATTTACAATAGCAGAAGTTAAATCTAAAAAAGTTACTGATAGCCTCTTTAAAGCACTTGGGGCAAAAATTAAACCTGATGGTAGCTATGATTTTACTAATGCTAAAGATTTAGCAATATTCTGCTCTGGTTTATGGTGTAGTGCATCTGTAAGTTTAGCTAAAAACCTAGCGGATAAAGGTTATCCAAAAGATAAAATATTATGGTATAGAGGTGGTTTGCAAGCTTGGAAATTACTAGGTTTAACAACTGTTATACATAAGGCAATAGAGGCTAAAAAATAAACCTCTATTGCATAACTTCAATTTACTGCAATTAAACATTTTATTTCTATTCTATAAAATAAGCAATTTATCTACATTTATGCTATAATTAAGACATAAAAATATTAGAGGGGGAGAATATGGGTAAAAAATTAAAGATTGCAATACTTGCTTTAATAGCATTAATCATATCTTGTTGCTTTGTACATACTTCAATAAAAGGTATTGGAGAGAAGCACAATACAGATAAATCTAAACAATCGATTAAAATAGCAGATTTAGATGGAGATGGCATAGCAAATGATGATGATAATGACATTGATGGCGACGGGCTGTCAAATGACAAAGAAGAGGCAATAAATAGCGACCCTTTTAATAAAGATACAGATGGTGATGGAAAGCTAGATGGAGAAGAGTATCATAAAGATACAGATAAAGATGGTGTATCAAATGTATTAGAATCAACATTAAAAGATGCTGATAGTGATGGTGTAGTAGACGAACTAGATGCCAAAGATGATAATCCAAATAATGATAGTGATAAAGATGGTTATAGTAATATAGAAGAGAAAAAAGCAGGAACAAACCCATTAGATGCCAACTCTAAACCTGTAGAGTTAGATACAGATAAAGATGGAAAAATTGATAAAGTAGAGAAGGGTAAAGATTCTGATGGAGATGGTAAAAGTGATGTAGTAGAGTCTGCAAAACTAGATGCTGATAGTGATGGTGTAGTAGACGAACTAGATGCCAAAGATGATAATCCAAATAATGATACAGATAATGATGGCATAAGTAATATAGAAGAAGTGAAAGCAGGTACAAATCCACTTGACCCTAACTCTAAAATAGAGCCAGATACTGATAAAGATGGCAAGCTAGATAAAATAGAAAAAGGAAAAGATACGGATGGAGATGGTAAAAGTGATTTAATAGAGTCTGCAAAATTAGATGCCGATAACGATGGTGTGGTTGATGAGCTAGATGCAAATGATAGTGATGTAAACAATGATAGCGATGGAGATGGCGTAAGTAATATAGATGAGAAAAATGCAGGAACAAATCCATTAGACCCTAATGATAAGCCAGCAGTTAAAAAAGAGGAGCCAAAAGTTGAGCCTGTAAAAGCAGATGAGAAGGTAAAAGAGGATATCGAGTCTCAAATTAAAGATATTTTACATCTTCATAAAATAGAATTTGAAGTTAATAAAGCTACTTTAACAGCTAAGGGTAAAGAGATTGTTGATAGAGTTGCAGCTATTTTAAATAAGTATCCAGCTGTAAAAATTAAAATTGAAGGTTATACAGATAGCGATGGTAAAGCCGAGTATAACTTAAAACTTTCACAAGATAGGGTAGATACTGTAAAAGCAGAACTTGTTAAAAGTGGAATATCAGCAGAGAGATTAAAGGCAATAGGTTATGGAGAGACTAAGCCATTGGTGCCTAATGATTCAGCAGAGAATAAGGCAAGAAACAGAAGAGTAGAATTTAAAGTAATTATAGGAGAGTAAAATGTTAGAATTAGCAAAAGAGATACCATTATGTTTAGTATTAGCAGGAGTGTTGGGTCTATATATAGGCTACTTACTAGCAAAAGAGAGCTGTAAGGCAACAGAAATACCGGCAGAACACCACTAATTATATTTACATAGGTAATATAGATTTGGAAGGTGAGACATATCTGTCGCACCGTTAGATTAAATGACACCTCTACTTAATAGTATTGCCGAATAATGTAGGGTTAGTTTACCGACACTGTATGTGGCTTTTATACTGCGTAGTAGCTAGCCTCTTTGTGGTGAACTACTAGGGCAGTTGTGCTCTGCTCTGGGTGGATTTGGAAGGTTTCGCTTAACTCTATACCAAACTCTTCTGGCTTTAAGACATCAAATAGCTCTCGGCTCTGCTCTAAGTCTGGGCAGGCTGCATAGCCAAAGGAGAATCCTTACCGCTATAGATACAGCCAAACAGTTTGGTTATTTAGTCGGTATGGGGGCTTCAATGCCATTAAGTTAAGAGTTTTAACCCCATAAAATACTATAAGCTTAAAGTTGAAAGCAAAAAGCTTGCCACCATGTCATTCCCGTGAAAACAGGAATCCACAGTTTAAACTGCCGAACAAGCACTTTTTCAACTTTTAGGCAGTTAAAATCGTGGACTCCCACTTCCGTGGGAGTGATGAAGTGGATAGCTTTAAGCTTTAAGCTTAAAGCCAATAAATAGATATAGAATCCTTAAGTTAATGGCATTGGGGCTTCATATATATTTTATAAATTGCTAGAGTATCAAGGCATTATTGATAATAAAGATAAAGTTTACGATTTACATTTTTTGCTTATAGCAGTAGAACTCTTTATTATTTTTTCTATTTTCAAAAGTTTTAGGAAGAGAAAACGTTATATCAGTTAGTTATATTTATTCAATTTTGACCTATATTAACTTTTTTTTAACAAAACTACTATAAAATCTTATATATCTTACTATTTTATGCTTTAAGGCAAATTATGAAAAAAGTTCTGCTTGCTATTTCTATTCTTAGCGTTATTATATATTCACAAGAGTTGAGCCCCTCTGTAGTTAAAAAGCTTGCATTTAAAGGGCAAAAAATTGCTAAAATATTTTGTCAAGAAGATAAATTACCACAAGATAAATCTAATGTAGATGAACTTATATCTAAAATAGCTAGTAGTAAAGCTTGTGGTAATATTGGTACAAACAAAATAAAGGCAGTTGCTTATTATTTGCTTAATAAAGGCGATACAAAAGAGGTGGCAAAATTTAAAGTTCCTAATGGTGCTAAATGCCCTGTTTGTGGAATGTTTGTTTATAAATACCCAAAATGGGCTGCACATATGGTAGTAGATGGAAAAAATTTCTACTTCGATGGTGTAAAAGATATGCTAAAATATTACTTTTTTGATGAAGATTTTAAATATGATAGAGATAAAATCAGTAAAGTTGAGGTTAGAGATTTTTACACTTTAGAGTCATTAAATGCAACAAAAGCATTTTATGTAATAGGTTCAAAAATTTATGGACCTATGGGAAATGAGTTAATACCATTTAAAACCGAAAAAGAGGCAAAAAACTTTATAGCAGACCATAGTGGTAAGCTTATAGAGTTTAGCAAAGTTACGCCAGAGATAGTAATGAGTTTAGATAAAAAGTAGCACATTTGGGGTCAAGTGTTGAAAATAAACTTTTTCTATGACAAAAGTGTATTTTCAACACCTGACCCCTATAAAAAGGCAAAACATTGATTAAAGAGTTTCTAACTTACATAGCGATTTTAACTATTTTACTTTTGGGAGTGAGTGGGCACTATTTTTTCAATAAGAGTGATATAGATTTACAGACAAAAAAAGTTGCAAAGCTTAGCAAAATTATAGAACCTGCATTTGGAGTTACAGCTTTAGAGAATCGTTTGCCACATTTAGATAAAAGTTTAGATAATAGCGTATATCCTGATATGCCAACTATCGATACCATAGGATTTGTTTATGAGAAATAACTCGTTTTTTTACTTTTTAACACTAAACTTACTAAAAGAGAAGAGACGATTTGTAGGTATTGTGCTTATCTCTACTCTGCTTATATTTTTGTTAAGTAGTGTGCTATTTATCTCTAGCTCAATTAAACATACACTTAATCAAACTTTAATAGCTCAGCCAGATTTTATTGTGCAAAATATTAAAGGTGGCAGGGTATCGCCTATAAAAGATGAGCAGGTAGATAAAATAGTCGATATTTTTGGAGTTAAAAAAGTTACAAAAAGGGTTTATGGAAGATACTTTTTTGATGATAAATATAGTGCTTTAATTATTGGGGTAGATTTTTTAGATGAACAGAGCAATAAAAAGTTAGCAAAAATTATGGATAGCGTTGATTTAAAGAGCTTTTTATCTAAAGATAATATGTTAGTAGGGCAGGGTGTTCTAAACTATTTAAAGAGCCATTACTATACAAGCAATTACAATTTTTTAACTCCAAGTGGACAGATGCAAAAGGTAAATATTTTTAAAGCATTAAATGTTAAAAGTTCACTGCTTAGTAATGATATAATAGTTATGCCACTAGAGTTGGCTCAAAAAGTATTGGGTTTAAAAGAGAATGAATTAACAGATATTGCCCTAAATGTTCCAAACGACAGCGAGTGGGCAAATATAAAAGCAAAACTAGAAAGCCTAAATTTTAGTACAAGAGTTGTTACTAAAAAAGATATGAAAAAAGCTTATGAGAATTTGTTTAACTATAAAGGCGGGCTATTTTTGGTGTTATATTTAATTGTAATTGCTACATTTAGTTTACTCTTATATTTGCGATATAGCTTAGCAAGTTCGCTAGAGCGAAAAGAGATAGCAATACTAAGAGCAGTTGGTTGGAGTATAAAAGATGTCTTAAAGCTGAAGTTTTTAGAGAATATATTTTTAGTAATTTTTGCATTTGTGCTTGGTAGTAGCTTGGCATATATTTATGTATTTATTTTGGGAGCTCCACTACTTAAAGATATATTTTTAGGCGGAGCCAACTTAAAACAATTTACGACTTTCACACCTGTGGTAGATTATAGCGTGCTAAGTACAATATTTATAGTTTTTGCTGTAGCCTTTTTAGGCTCTGTACTAATACCAGTATGGAAAATAGCTGTAACAGAGCCTAAAGAGGCGCTTTAGTGATTAGGGGTTAGTTGTTAGTGGGTAGTTTTTTATAGGGGTCAGGTGACCCCTAAAGGAAGAGTATGGTAAAGATAGAGAATTTAAATAAATTTTACGAAATAGATGGGCAGAAGCAGTATGTTTTAAATGCCATTAATCTAAATATACAAAAGGGTGAGTGTGTTATCCTAAAAGGGGTTAGTGGTAGTGGAAAGACTACTCTTTTATCTATTATTGCAGGCTTAGATAAACCTAGTAGTGGTAAGGTTTTAGTAGATGGCGAGCCAATATCTAAATTGCCAGATATGCATTTAAGTAGTTTTAGAGCCCAAAAGATTGGTATAGTGTTTCAAAATTTTAATTTGCTAGATGGTGTTAGCTTGGCTGATAATGCAATGGTGCCACTAATTGCCAGTGGAATTGGGCTAAAAGAGGCTAAGCTAAAAGCACAAGATGCCCTAAAATTAGCCAACATAGACCATAAAGCTAATAAAACTCCAATCGAATTATCGGGTGGAGAGAAGCAAAGAGGGGCAATCGCTAGAGCATTGGTAGCCAACCCAAACCTGATACTATGCGACGAACCAACAGCCAACTTAGACAGAGCTAACTCTTTAAGTTTTATTCAAACTCTAAAAGAGTTGCATAATATGGGTAAAACCATAATAGTCGCAACCCACGATAGCCTATTTGAAGAGTTAGATTTTGAGCATAGAGTAGTGGAGATTTCGCAAGGTAGTTTAGTGGGTAGGGGTTAGTTGTTAGTGGGTAGTCTAAAGGGAGCAAAATGAATGAGCTATTTTTAAATAATTATGTTATTGTTTATCTATTTAGCGAAGCAGTGCTTTTTTTAATAGCTCTTTATGCCTTTTTTAAAGATATATCTATTCTAAGATTTTGGGATTTTAATAACTTCTCTTCAAAACAACTTAAATTAGAAAAACAGAGTTATCTACTCTCTACCATAGCGACTTTTATATTTACACTTAAATTGACACTTTTAATATATTTTGTCTATATGATTGACTCTTTGTCAATTATAATACCTGGTGCAATGTGCGGTGCTGGTGTAATTAGTGCCAATAGTTACGGAATGAGTTTACTCTTTGTCAAGTTGATAACTATATTTACATTTTTACTATTTTTAACACTTAACAATTTAGATTTAAAAGCTAAAAATTACCCTTTGTTAAAGTTTAAAAGTTGGGTATTACTAGCTGGGCTTTTGCTTATATTTTTAGAGACTTATTTAGATATAGCATATCTATTTAACATAGATTTATCTGTGCCTGTAAGTTGTTGTTCGGCTCTGTTTGGCAACTTAGAAGGGGCTAATCCTCTACCTTTTGGATTAGATATAAAGATGCTTTTAATACTATATTATACGCTTTTTGTATCGATAATTTTATCTCTACTGTTAGATAATAAGCTTTTAACCGCTGTTACACTGATACTATTTGCGGTTATCTCATATTATGCAGTTGTCTACTTTTTTGGTACTTATATTTATGAGCTCCCAACGCATAAATGCCCATTTTGTATGATGCAAAAAGAGTACTACTATATTGGTTATTTCGTTTGGGGTACCCTTTTTAGTGCTCTATTTTTTGGGTTAATTTGGGTTATAATTGGGTTGTTAAAATATGAAAGTAAAGTATTAAAGCGTATTACAGTTACCTCTCTTGTATTATTTGTATCTCTCTGTAGTGCTTATGTACTCTACTATTACTTTAAAAATGGAGTATTCTTATGAAAAAGATTTTATCTATATTGCTAACAATAATACTATTTGTAGTAGTTGCTATAATTGCCATCTCGTATATGAAAAAAGATGCTCCAATAGTTATAGCCAAAGGGAATATGGCACAAAAGCCATTGCCAATTAAGTTGAATAAAACTAACGATACAGAGTGTGCAATGCTTATAAAAACAGAGAAAAACTCAGCCGAAGTAGCACTGAAAGATGGAAGAACTTGGTTTTTTGATGACCCCGGTTGTATGGTAAAATGGTTAAAAGATAAACCATTTAAAGATAGTGCCAAACTTTGGGTACACACAATAGATACAAACAGATGGATAGATGCAAAAAGTGCAAAATATACAACAACATACCATAGTGCAATGCATTACGGTTTTGGCTCATTAGAAAAAGGTGATAAGAAGAGTATAGACTTTAAAGAGATGACTCTAAGAATGTATAGAAACGAGACACTTGCAAACCCAAAATTTAGAAAAAAAATATTAGGTGAATAGATGGATAGCATAGACATTTTTACAATAGTAACAATCGCATTTTTAGGTTCTCTTGGGCACTGTATTGGTATGTGTGGAGGTATAGTTATAGCCTATAGTAGTGCGAAAATAGATGGCAAAAGCTCTAAAATGTCTCAAGCTCTTGCACATTTAACTTACTCTTTGGGTAGAGTTACAACCTATACTGCAATGGGTGCAATATTTGGTGCTATTGGTGGAGTATTAAGTTTTAACAATATTGCTATTGCAACATTAACAATTACTGCAGGTATTTTTATGGTGCTAGCGGGTCTTTCTTTAATCGGAAAGTTTAAATTTTTAACCCTATTAGAACACTCATTTTCTGGAACATCTTGGTACCAAAAAATTTTTAGAGAAACTATACAATCTAAAGGTTTAAGTAGTTTCTATATTTTAGGTTTATTAAATGGCTTACTGCCTTGTGGCTTAGTTTACTTTTTCGCCGTAACAGCTGCAAGTACTGGTAGCCCAATTTGGGGTGCTTTTGTTATGTTTATATTTGGAATTAGTACAATTCCTTCTCTATTTACTCTAGGCTTTTTTGCTGGAATTTTCACAAAAAGCAACATACGAAAAGCAATGATGAGCCTAGCTTCAATAGTAGTAATAATATATGGACTCTACACAATTTATAGAGGTTACGATTTTATACAAAACCCAGATAAATCTCTTCTGAATTGTTGTGAAGTAGAGGGTACTCACGATAAAAATGTAAGTAAAGTAGAGCAGTTTAAAAAGTAGAAGCTTTCTCAAAGAGAAAAAGCGTAAAAGCTTCATCTTATTAAACGGGACTAAAGTCCCTATCCCTAAATTTTTAATTGCTATTAGCTTGAATCCAGTTTATTACCTCTTGAACATCTCCGCCACCAGGCAATTTACTTACCTCTGCACCATTTTTAAATAGTATAAGTGTTGGAAGACCATACTTTAATCCAAATGTTGTTTCTACATCATCAACTTTATCTACATTTAATTCTAAAAAACGAACTTTATGCCCAAGTTTTCTTTTTACTGCATTATAAGCTGGCTTAAAAGCAGCACAACTACCACACCATGGTGCCCAATACTCAACAACTGTAACTCCTGGTTTAGAAATCTCTTTTTGATAACTCTTTAAACTTATAGCACGAGCATTTGCACTAAATCCTAATAGTAGTGACAGTGCAAGAAGAGTAGTTAATTTTTTCATATGTATTCCTTCATATAATTTATCTCTCTTATTATACAAAAGCAAGCTAAATGTTACTATAATTGCTACCATGAGAAGAGTAATAGTAGAAACAGATAGACTTTTAATGGTTACTAGCAAAGATGAAGATATAACAATTTTATATGAGCAGATTTATGGTGATAAAGAAGTTATAAAATATACTACTGGCAGAGTTTTTACCCTTGCTGAAACAGAAGAGTTTATGCATAAAATGTTTACTTATGACGGTATCTTAGGATTTGCTCCAATAATCGAAAAAGCAAGCAACAAAATTATAGGGCACGGTGGAATATTAGAGTTTAATTACTACAATAAAGCAAACTGCTACGAATTTGGCTACCTATTGCAAAAATCCTCTTGGGGCTTAGGCTATGCTACAGAGATAGCAAAAGCACAAATTGAAAAAATCAAACAAGAGTTCAATAACCCCAAAATATTCGCCACAGCACACCCACAAAACAGAGCTTCCCAAAAAGTTCTACAAAAAGTAGGAATGGTTTTTATAGAGAGTATAATAAAAAGCCGTGGAGTTAGGGATGTTTATGTTTTGCAATAAGTACCACCAAGCAATTAAAACTTATTATTAGCTTTAGTTATTAACAGGGTCTAATTGCTTGGCGGTACTTAAATGAAAAATTATTTAAATATATGCTACAATTAACTATTCCATTTAAAGGGTGTATTATGGTAAAAGAGAGAGTGAAAAAGGTTTTGGATTATGTGGCTACTTGTTCACCGGGGCAGGATGAGTTTTATCAAGCTACTAGGGAAGTTTTAGAAGCTATAGAACCACTTTTAGAGAGTGAGAGTAAATATTTAGATAATAATATTTTAGAGCGTATAGTTGTACCAGAGAGGACTATTATATTTCGTGTAAATTGGGTTGATGATTCTGGTGTTGTGCAGACAAATTTGGGGTATAGGGTTCAGTTTAATTCGGCTATTGGTCCATATAAAGGAGGGCTTAGATTTCACCCTACTGTAAACTTGGGAACTGTCAAGTTTCTGGGCTTTGAGCAGATATTTAAAAACTCTCTTACAGGCTTACAAATAGGCGGTGCTAAGGGTGGTAGTAACTTTGACCCTAAAGGTAAAAGCGATAATGAAGTGATGCGTTTTTGTCAATCATTTATGAGTGAACTTTACAAATATATAGGTAAAAATAGAGATGTTCCAGCAGGAGATATTGGGGTAGGGCATAGAGAGATTGGCTACCTGTTTGGGCAGTACAAAAAATTGACAGGTGAGTTTGAAGGTGTGCTAACTGGTAAGGGTATAAATTGGGGCGGTTCATTAGCTAGAAAACAAGCTACTGGATATGGCTCTGTATATTTTGCTGAGAATCATTTAGCGGTTTACGACAAAGATTTAAAAGATAAAGTTTGTACAGTATCTGGTAGTGGAAATGTAGCAACGTATACAATAGAAAAGCTTATAAGTCTTGGTGCAAAACCTATAGCTTGTAGCGATAGCAAGGGTACAATTTATCATAAAAGTGGTATAGATGTAGCCTCTCTAAAGGCGGTTAAAGAGATAGGTAGAGAGTCATTAAAAGCATATGCTAAAATACATCCAGATAGTGAATATATAGATGTTGCACATTATCCAAAAGATGGTCATGCAATTTGGCATATACCTTGTGATATCGCTTTTCCTAGTGCGACACAAAACGAATTAACGCTTGTAGATGCAAAGGCTTTAGTATCTAATGGTTGCATTTTGGTAAATGAAGGTGCAAATATGCCAACAACTCCAGATGCTATAGATTACTTGCAAGATAATGGTGTACTATTTTCACCAGGAAAGGCGGCTAATGCCGGAGGAGTTGCTACTTCTCAATTAGAGATGAGCCAAAACGCTTCTATGACACAGTGGAACTTTGAAGAGGTAGATATAAAGCTAAGACAAATTATGAAAAACATCTTTAAAAAAGCATATGATACAGCAAAAGAGTTTGAACATGATGGTAACTTAATTGTAGGAGCAAATATTGCCGGCTTTAGAAAAGTAGCCGACTCTATGATAGATGAGGGTTCTATTTAAATTACATATTGCAATAGTTTTTATTTGTATAGATAGATTGGTTGTATAATTAGAAAAAAAGGAGTAGTTATGAAATTTTTAACAATATTTGGAATAGTTGCATCTATTGCACTTAGTGGTTGTATGCAAACGGGTAATCATGTGCAATATGAAGAGGTAAGTAATGGTATTGTATGTGGTCAATTAAGTGGTGGTGAGAAACAGACATTTCCATCTATGAAAGTGTTAAGCCAAGTTAGTGATGCTCAATATCTACACGATGGACCTTGCTACGAGAAGTAAATAGTTCTTTTGCTCTACTTGTGCGGTGAGGGTACCGCACACTACAAGTCTCAATGTAAAAATCAGAAGTTACTTCTTAGCGATAAACTTACCGCACCCTTTTTGCTCGTTTCCGCCGAAGCTTTTTACCTCTACTGCTGTGCCGTTTTTATAAATTACTTGTCTTTGACACTCATCTTTTTTGATGCATTTTTCATTTTTACATCCTACATTTTCTGGTACTGACATATTAATCCTTTTAAGTTTTTAATAATTTTTGCAGTATATTAGCATAATTTTGTAAATCTTTTTCGTTATCTTTGCCATCTCTAAACTTTTTGTGCAGTTTATTTAAATTTTTTAGGGTTTTTAATTTTGTATCATCACTGTTTAACTCTATCTCTATCGCTTTTCTATTGGCATGTGTGGTGCTAAGTAGTGTGTTTGCGTATGTTACGGCTCTATTTAGTAGTACAAAGCCAAAGTTTGGGTCTTCTACTGGTCCTATTTGTACACTCTCATTGCCTATAAATTTAATTTTGCTAATTTCATCGTAGCCATAAACTGCCGAAGCAAAGCCAACTCCTGCACCAATTAGAGAGCCTAAAAAGAAGCTATGCCCACCAACTGCAAAATCTATCGCCCCACCAACGGCTGCACTCGATAGTGTAGATATTAAAATTAACTTCTCTTTTTTAAGCCCAAATATCTCTTGTGATTTTTCACTAAATATATCGTAATCTAACTCATTGCTTTTAAGTGTAAACTCACTATGTTTAAAATTTAAGAGCGATTTTATATTGTCAAAAAGTTTACGCTCTTTCTTTACAATATTGGCTTTAAACTCCTTTTTTAAGGCTTCTTCGTCTTTATTAAAAATATTCAGTTTTTTTACAATTTTATAATTTAGAGAATCTTTTATGTAATTTGCTATTGTCAAGGCAATTTTGTTTTTTAACTCTTGGTTATACTCTTTTAAAACTTCGATTGCCTCTTTTATCTCTTTGGCGTGGCTATTATCTACATGGCTTAGAGCCTCTAGTAAATCTATATGTTCAGCAATGTTAGAGTTAAATGGGTCAAAGCTCTTTACAATTCTAAAATACTGCCCTAAAACAGCGTCCCACTCATTTGTGTAATCTTCGTCGCCTATGTAGTTTAAAATTGCTAAAGATGGCTTGGCTGTGTAGCGTAGTATCTCCATTTCGGCTTCGTACTCACTGCTGTATGGCTTGCTGGCATCTACAACATAAATTATTGCACCACCCTCCATAATTGGTTTTAAAAGTTCGCACTCATCACGAAACTCATCGCCTTCGCAATTCTCTTTTAAAAACTTCTCTATTAATTTTGGTCTCTCTATAGCACCCACTTCGCCATGACTCTTTAGCCACTTTAAAAGTTTGCGTGGGCGTTGGAAACCTGGGGTGTCTATTAATTCATAGTATATTTTATCGCCCTTTTTTAGGTAGAAAGAGCGTGAAGTTTTGGTAGTGCCTGGAGTGTCGCTAATTGCAATGCTGTCGTTAAGTGTTAAGGTAGATACTATAGAGCTTTTGCCTTTGTTTGGGTGCCCAACTACTACAAATTTTGGGTGACTCATGCGATTACCTCATAATTTAGATTTAACTCTTTTAATTTTCGAGTCCAAATATCGACATCTTGACTCTTTGGCTTGCCATTTAAGCCAACTAGCAAAATGGATATTTTAGCATTTGGGTTTTCATCTTGCAATTCCTCTAAATAGTCGAAAAAGTCCATAATTGGTGGCTCCCAAGATTTTGTGGCAACTACAATATTGCTTGAATTATCACTACTATTTAAGCCTAATTTAGAGCTGTCGAAGTGGTAGCCTACAAGTTTAAACTCTTTTGATTTTAAGCTTGAAAAATCGGCTCTATTTTCATAACTACTATCTAACTGCTCAAACTCCTCTTTTGCAACATTTGAGCTAAACTCTACACTCTCTTTTTGTTTCGGTAAAAGATTGGCTATAGCAAATAAAATAGCACGCAGAGCTACACCATAAACTACAATACTCAGAGCTAAAAACTTCCACCACTGCCCCAAAAGTTGGGCATTGGCAATTTGCTCTTTGGTTACACTCTGACCTAACCTAGAGTAGCGACTAAGCTCTATTAAGTGAGTATCTGGCACGCAGTTTGTGCAAAAAGCTTTCCAAATTGCAATGCTATCTAACACGCTTTTTAACTCGCTTGGTGCTATATTTAGAGTCGTTGCCCAGCCAAATGCTATATCTTTAGTAGCTATTGTAATAAGTAGGCTAAGAAGTGCTCCTATTGAGAAAAAAACTCCCGCAAGACTAGAGCTTTTAAGAGCCTCTAATTTTGTATTAGAGTGTTTAAAAAAAAAGTAAACTATAAAGCCAAAAATAGAGAGTAGGGCAGGAATAGCCACAACAAAAGCAAAGTAAACAAGTACATTTACAAGCTCTTTTCCATTATAGAGCAAAAGCCCACTACTAAGTGTCGCCCCTAAAAAGAAGCCCCCAACAATAAAGAGTATCGATCTGTATTTATTAAGAATTTTTAACATATTGTAATATTAGCATATATATGCTGTTATTAGTTAGGGGTTAGGAGTTAGTGGGTAGGGGTTAGTGTTTAGGATTTGGGATGTAGGATAAAGGGGGAATACCATTAAGTTAAGAGTTCTACATCCATTTATTGGCTTTAAGTTCAAAGCCTAAAGCGATGAAAATATTTACCATCGCCGTCATTCTGAGCGGATGCGAAGAATCTAGTTTAAACGGCTGTAAAGCTAATAGTTTATCTCGGCTTTTTAAGTTAGATTCTTCGCATCCGCTCAGAATGTTCTGTCTTAAACTCTCTTAAATTATAA
>JALVTE010000019.1 GCA_027024155.1 Campylobacteraceae bacterium | reverse complement strand
AATAATATTTGCAGTAGTAAAACATAAAAGAGAATTTTGTGAAAATTATGTAAGAGCTTAAGGGAATTTGTTTATAATTTAAGAGAGTTTAAGACAGAACATTCTGAGCGGATGCGAAGAATCTAACCCAATTTGCCGAAATTAACTCTTGACTTTACAGCCACTTAAACTAGATTCTTCGCATCCGCTCAGAATGACGGCGATGGCAAGCTTTTGGCTTAAAGCCAAGAAATTGATGTAAAACCCTTAACTTAATACCATTTAGGAAGCCTTTAATAAACTAAATAGTATTACACCAACAATATCAGCCAAAATATCATACAAGTCGAATGTACGAGATGGAATGTAAATTTGACTAAACTCTTCTATAATTGCAAAAGTCAAAACTAAAACAGCACCGAGTTGAAGCCCTTTGACTTTTCGATAAGATAAGCCATAATTTAAAAGCATTGCCATAACTCCATAAAGAGTTGCATGCCCTATTTTGTCGCCATATGGTATTGCACCAACCCACCGTAGGGCAAAATTGTAATTGGCATTATCTGCTACAAAAATTATTGAGCTTATAAATATAAAAAAGCTAAGTGGTAGCGTTATTTTTAAAATATTGCTTTTCATTGTTTTCCTTTTTCTCTGTTATTAGTATATTTGTTATTGGCATATTGGTCATGAAAACCACGAGTCTAGGTAAGGACAACTCTTAACTCTTAATTCTTAATTTACTTATCATGCCTTCCCATCAACTCTTTTACATAAGTAGTATCAATAGTAGCACCCATTCGCTCAAACATTGCGTAGTAGCCTAGCAGGGTTCTATCTATAAATATATAATCTCTGTTATAGTTTTGAACCGAAGTTGCTTCTCTTTTTTGAACTGTAAATATTGCATCAAAGCCTCTTTTAGCGTAGTTGCTATCTCTGAAGTTGTATCTATCTTGCTTAAATATTTCGATGTAGATTGTATCTAGTGGGTTTATTATCTCTTTGTAAAATTTCAACATCTCCTCATCGCTTGCTGGGTCTATCATTCCAAGTTGCATATACTGTTTTGCTATCTCTAAATCATCTATACCATCAATCAAAGATAGGTGCAATTTATTAAAAGATTTTAAAAACTCTTCATCTACCTCTTTTGTGCAACCAAAATCTATAATGCCTAATTTGCCATCTTTTAAAAACAAAAAGTTTCCCGGATTTGGGTCGGCGTGGATTGTTTTTATTTTATAGAGTGTATCAAAAAAATTATCGAAAATTAGTTGAGCGTATCTGTCTCTTTTGGCTTGGCTTGGGTTGCTTGCTAAAAACTCTTTAAAACTAAGCCCCTCTAAAAACTCTGTAGCTAGTACTTTTTTTGTAGTAAGCTCCTCTATAACTTTTGGAATTACAATATCGCTGTTTCGATTTGCTTCTAAAAACTTTTTAGCATTATTAGCTTCGCACATATAGTCTAACTCTTCATTTAATCTATCGTGCAACTCCTCTACAATATGCTCTATATCTGCACCTTTACTAAAGCGTTTTAGTGCAAATTTTATTAGTGTCATATCACTATCTATACTTGTAGAAATTCCAGGATACTGCACCTTTATAGCCAACTCTTCACCCTTGTACTTAGCTCTATGTACCTGTCCTAAACTCGCACTTGCATATGCTTTTAAGTCAAACTCTTTAAAAATCTCTTCGGGGTAAGAGCCAAGCTCTTGTTTTATAATTTTTCTAATAAGTGCCCTATTTATTGGAGTGATTGAATCGAAAGTTTTACTAATTTTCTCTAAATAGCTTGCATCTAAAAATGGCATACCAAGTACCAAAGTTTGTGCTATCTTTACCGAAACACCCTTTAGTTCGTTTAGTGCTTGTAAAATAACTTCGCCTATCTCCTCTTGCGTCTGCTCTTTTGAGTTTCGAGCAATAAAACCTTTGCTCTTTTTAATGCCGATTTTTAGAGTCGCTTTAGCTACAATTTTTGTTCGCTGTAGCTTTGTTGTAGGTATCTTATCCATTTAAGACATCCTCTAGTTTGCGTTTAATACCTTTAAAACCTTTTGGTTTAGTCGAAAATCTATTAAGTGCTGATAAAAAGTGCGTTTTGAATACAAACATACCTAAGTCAGTAGCTCTGCTAAGTATATCACTTGCCAAAAGAGACTCTATAACTGCTAAAGAGTGGTCGATAAACGCTGTAGTATTTTCAAATATTTCGCTATCATCTTTTAACCAATAAGCTACAACCATAATATAGTAATCCCAAAACAGTGTTGGCAAGTAATCTAAAAATGGTGGTTGCTCAATTTCGCCAGCCTCTATTGCAATATCTAGCATACCTCTAACAGTTTGTACAAAAAGCTCATTAGTACTATATAGCTTGCCAAGCTTCAAAGAGCTAGAGTTAAAAACCATATCTGCAATTTGTTGTACAAACTCTCTATCTTCTAAATATAGCTCTAACTCTGTATCTATTAATGTTTGCAGTTGTTCACGTAGAGTGTAAGTATTAAAATCTTCGATTCCTTCTAAAATTTCAATCGCCTCTTTATGTTTTTGCTCAATATATCCAAAAAGCAACTTCTCTTTAGATGGAAAGTAGTTATAAATTGTAGGATTACTAACACCTGCTTCTTTTGCAATTTCACGCAGTGTAGTATTTTCAAACCCCTTCTCTATAATTAAATCAACCGCACTTTTTAATATTTTTATCTTTGTCTTCTCTTTTGTTGATTTTGTTACTTTCATACCAAATCCTTAAATAATTTAACTAAGTATAATATATTTAACTATATTTGTCAAGTTTTATTATAGTTTTTTAAATTATTACTATTTTAAAGCTACTAAGAGCTTTACTAAATTATTGATAATATATACTTTGTATTGGATTTGGTATAAATATAAGAGTACTAAAGAAGAGTGGATAGACGCAACAGGAGCGACTATCTCTTTTTTATTCGTCTACTATTTTGCAGTATTAATGGTACAAAGAATATAACTTCTAAAACTAACGATATTGCTACAACTTTCCAAGTACCCATGCTATCATCTGTAAATGGTAAGCCTCCGGTATTCATACCAAAAAAGCCGGTAGCTAATGTAAGTGGCAAAAATATTCCAGATAGCAGAGTTAAGTAGTAAACGTTTTTATTCATCTTTTCATCTACTTTGGCTCTGTAGAAATCGTATAGGTTATCTAACTTCTCAACACACGCTTTTGCTAAATCTCTAACTCTGCTTATCTCTTCGTGCAAATCATCAAAAGCTTCTACATTAAATTTATTGTTATATTCTCGTTTTAAATGGGATATAAAAAGCTCCATAACAATAGAGGCATGAAACATCAGTCTATTTATTAAAGATACATCTTTTTTATACTGTAACCAATCTTGCATAAATGTATTACTTACTCTTCCTTCATAAAGATTCTCTTCTAATTTATCAACATTTATATGATACTGCTTGATATCTCTAATTAATTTTTCAACTAATGGCTCTAATAATTTTTGTAACATATCTATAGAACCCAATAATTCTATATCTTTTTTATCTCTATTATATTGATAAACTTCTCCATTTTGCACTAAAAAAGCATAAGATTTAATTTTAACTTTATCCTCTTTTATAGGAAGTCTAAGTATTAAACCAAAATATTTATCTCTTTTAATAAAATCGGATGGGTGGTCGTCGCTCTCTATATCTTCTATAATATATTTATCTAAATCTTTTAATTGCATTATTTGCCTTTTTAAGAGAAATTATACTATTAAAATTAATATTTGCAACTTATGTAGCAAAAAAAACTTAATAAAAAGAATAAAATTTCGCTTGATATAAAAAATAATATAAGGAGTTACAAAATGAAAAAAACATTGCTTTCATCATTAGTAGCAATATCACTTTTAGGAACAAATGCATTTGCGTTAGATGCAAAAGCATCAACAAAATCTGTTACAGCATCTGCAATCAGCAAAGCTAAAAAAGATGCTAACAATAAAAAAGACGGTGTAAAAGTTATAAAAGAGGCTGTTGAATCTATTAAATTAGTAACTAACGTTTTAGTTGCATTAAATAAAAACGACACGAATACAGCAAAAAAAGAGTTAGAAAAAGCGATTGGGAAAATTGAGGTTGTATTAAGTAATCCAAAAGCACCTGCACTTATTCCTGTTGATAGCAAAGTTATAGTGCAAGAGTTTGTGGGAACTGCATACGATGCACAAAATGCTGTAATAACTACAGAAGCTATGCTAAAAAATAAAAGAGTACAAGATGCTAGACATATTTTATCAGCTTTAGTTGATGAAATAGATGTATCAACAACTAATTTACCATTAGCAACATATCCAGCTGCATTAAAGCAAGCTGCTAAATACCTACAAGAGGGAAAAACAGAAGATGCAAAAAGAGTACTATTAGCAACTTTAAATACATTTGTAACTGTAACAGATGTTACACCTATAGGTATTTTAGAAGCAGAAACATTAATTAATGCAGCAAGTAAAATTGCTAAAACAGATAAAAAATTAGCACTTTCACATTTGGAGCAAGCAAAAGCAGATCTTAAAAGAGATGAAGCTTTAGGTTATACAAGCACATCAGACACTACTTATAAAGTCTTAAACGATGCAATATCAAATGTAGAAAAAGAGATTAAAGGTAAAAACAAAGCAGAGAAACTTTTCGAAGATTTAAAAGCAAAACTAAAAGAGTTTAAAGAGAAAGCTCTAAAAACATTTAAAAAATAAGGATTTAAAATGGCAGTAGTAGGATTTACAAAATTAGAAGCACTTTTTAGAAAAGCTGCTTCTTTAGAGATATAACCTGAGTTTGATGGAATACCGTATTCACAAAAGCCTAAAAATAGGTAAGATTTTTATAATTCAATTCGCAGGACTAGCCACTAGCTAATTCAAGAATTTAATTATGGGAAGATTGCCTATTTTTAGGCTTCCCTTCGGGTTTTATGAGGTTCTCCATATGCTTAAACAGATTTTATTGAATTAGCTTTAGCTAGTCCTGCAAAAATCTGTCGTTACCTATGAAAAACCTCATAAAATTGTGAATATGGTATACCATCGAACTCAGGTTAAATAAAGGGCACGCAAAAGATATTACAGACATTGTAGAGAAGAAGCTACACGATTTACTATTAGCTGGCGAGAGAAATGCCAATATGAATGGTAGAGATGTAATTTGGGAGAGCGATTTACCAATTACAAAAGGTCTACAAGAGACTATAATTAGCTTTAAAAAACTAGAAGAGGAGTTACCTATTGAAGATATTTTAAACTATTTATCAACTGTACCACCATTAAAGTACCCTCTATCAGCAGACTTAGAGGCTAAATTACCAGAGATTACAGGAGCTCTTTTAGTAGTACTTGCAAAAGTAATGAAAGAGATAGATAACGAAAGTCGTCAGGTAACTCATGAATTAATTGAGAAAAGTTCTAAAATTTTAGACTTGACTCTATAACTGAAGATTAGGAGGATTAAAATGCTTAATTATAAAATGTTTGCAAATGATAAAGATATAACTGATAAATTTGCTAAATATAGTAATATTTTCGGTGTATTGTTTATTATCTTGGGTGCATTAGGAATTGTATTTCCTAATATAATGTCATTAACTTCAGCTCTATTTATAGGTTGGTTAATGCTTTTTGCAGGTATATTTATTGCTATACAAACATGGCAAATAAATAAAAAAGATTGGTTAGGATGGTTAAAAGCTCTACTATATTTAATTGTTGGGGCTTTAGTAATAATAAACCCAATTAGTGGCGTTATTGCTTTAGGTATACTATTTACTATATACTTTTTTATAGATAGTATCATTAACTTCTCTTTAGCATTTAGTATAAAACCTGAAGGTGTATGGTGGATAGTTCTCTTAAATGCTATCTTATCTTTAGCATTGGGAATCTTTTTTATATATTCTATTCCAAACCCAATTAAAACTATGTGGTTAGTTGGGATATTCGTAGGAATTAGCTTACTATTTGATGGTATTATGCTACTTAGTCTAGGAAATGCAAGTAAGAAAAATTAATAAAGATTAAAAGACTCTCTTGAGTCTTTTAACCATCTATATCTTCAGCTGTAGCATCTGTAGTATAAACACCAGTAAGTTTCTTCCAAAAAATAGAGGCATTAAGCCCAAACCAAATAATAAAACCAATAGCAATAGTAGCAACCCATCCTAATTGATTAAAATCAGTTACATTTATAATATTATACTGTTGTAAACCCCAAACAAAAGCAATAATAATTATAAGTGTAATACTCATACCCAAAAAACCAAGACTCTGTAGCATAGATTTAAGAGCTAAAAGCCAAAGTGCAAGCATAATTAAAATAAAAAATGGAGTAAAGCCACTTAAAATATTATCAAAATTACTTGTAACATAATGCACAAAATCATGTCCTGTTGGATTCCAAGTACCAATAGCCAAAGCCATAGAAAGTATAAAAGTAAACCACCCCGCTAAATAAGTAACCTTTTTACCACTTTTAGTAGTAACTTTGTTTGTTAAAATATCTGGTAACATAAGTTCTCCTTTAATCTTCTAATCTAATTCTAACACTCTTAGCGTGTGCCGTTAAACCTTCTGTATCTGCTATTAAAGCACACTGCTTGCCTATCTCTTTAATTCCCTCTTTACTCATAGAGATTATAGAGCTCTTTTTTAAGAAGTTATCTACACTTAGCGGAGAGTAGAATTTTGCTGTTCCACCAGTTGGCAAGGTATGGTTAGGACCTGCTAGGTAGTCGCCTATTGGCTCTGGTGTGTATTCGCCTAAGAAAATAGCACCTGCGTGTTTAATCTTGTCTAACAAATCAAATGGCTCTTTTGTTACCACTTCTAAGTGCTCTGGTGCTATTTGGTTCATTAAATCGATTGCTTCATCTATATCTTTTGTTACAATAATCGCCCCACGCTCATTTATAGATTTTTTCGCAATCTCTTTACGGCTTAAATCGTTTATAAACTCTTCTACTTTTGCACTTACCTTGTTTGCTAACTCTTCGCTATCTGTAATTAAAATAGAGCTTGCCATTTCGTCGTGTTCTGCTTGGCTTAGTAAGTCGATTGCTAAGTAATCCTCTCTTGCCGTGCCATCTGCAATTACTCCAATTTCGCTAGGACCTGCTATCATATCTATATTTACTTCGCCATATACAAGCTTTTTAGCTGTTGCTACAAATATATTACCAGGACCTGTAATAACATCTACCTTTGGTATTGTCTCTGTTCCAAAAGCCATTGCCCCAATAGCACTAGCCCCACCAACTCTATATACATGCTTCAAGTTACAAATATGACACGCCGCTAATAGTAGCTCATTTAACTCATTATCTGGTGCTGGTGTACAAACTACAATCTCTTCTACACCTGCTACTATTGCTGGTATAGCATTCATAAGCAAACTACTAGGATACGCGGCTTTTCCACCAGGAATATAAAGCCCTGCTCTATCTACAGCAGTTACCTTTTGTCCTAAAATAGTACCACTCTCCTCTTTATAAGTCCAAGTTTCTGGCATTAGTTTTTCGTGATAGGCTTTTATTCTATCGTAAGCTAAGTGCAGAGCCTCTTTAAGCTCACTATCTATATTTTCATACGCTTTAGCCATATCGGCAACATCTACCTTTAGCTCGCTATCATCTTGTGGCTGCCATCTATCGAACCTTGCAATTTGGCTCTTTAGTGCACTATTTCCATCACTCTTAATTTCGTTAAGTAAATCTTGTACTATTTTACTAACACTATCTATATCCATTTTACCACGATTAAGCAGTTCTCTAAACTCTTCGTTAAAACTACTGTCGCTACTTTTTACTATTTTCATCATACTTCCTCTTATATCTTTCAAGCATTGTGGCATTACCCAAAATACCGCCTTGGTGTATATATACTAAGTTATCAAATTTATCGATATGCTCAAAAAGTGCCATCCAGCCCTTTGGGTCATAAAGCATATCGAACTCTAAACCTATCTCGTTTTGTAATTCTAACCAAAGAAGATAAAACTCTCTATAGAGCTTACCAAAATGGTACCGTTTTTTTGTATCTATTATTGTTGGATAGTAGTTTTCATCTGCTTCTAACTCTCTAAACTGCTCTAACAAATACTCTTTGCTACCTACTACTGGAGTTGTAAAGAGTTTTATATTATCAGCACCGTGCACTTTTAAAGCTTTTGCTAAAAAAAGAGCGGTAGTTCCTGTACCAGATGGCAAAAAGAGTTGATACTCTTTACTATCTAACTGTTCTATAATCTCCAATGCCAACTTCTCTATACCACTATATGCCTCTTTTGTAGCTATACCCTCTTTTATATATAACTCATTCTCTCCAACTTCTAAGCTACCGTAACCCTCAATAATATCAGCCCCTAAGTCTAGTGCCATTTTATAATTACCTATTGGACTCTCTTTTAAAAAATTGGGAATATGATTTGCATAATACCTAAAATTCAGACCCAATAGATTACAAAATTTAGCAATAGAGTACATTGCATTAGATTGCACAGAGCCATAACTTACTATTGTAGTTAAACTTTTAGGTAAATTATCTATATACCAATCTATCTTTCTAGCTTTATTACCGCTAAAATCTTGGCTTATTAAATCGTCTCTTTTAAGTAGAAAAGTTTTATCTCTAAAGGTGTATTGCTCTAATGGGGTTGGAGTGTTGAATATTAAAGGCATTGTGGCTCATTGGTATATTAGTTATTTGTTATTGGTATATTGGTTATTTAAATATATTTTTGGACACCTACATTGGCATTAAGTTAAGAGTAAAATATCCATTTATTGGCATAAAGCTTAAAGCTTAAAGCAGAAAGCAAAAAAATTATCTGCCTCCTGTCATCCCCAACAGAAAAGGGGATCCACGATTTTAAATGCTTAAAAGTTAAAACAGGACTTTTATAGCAGTTCAAACCGTGGATTCCCACTTTCGCGGGAATGACGAGGTGGTTAGCTTTTGGCTTTATGCTTTATGCTTTATGCATTTTATGGATATAAAATCCTTAACTTAATGGCATTGTATGGCACCTCTAAAGCTATAGGTTTCAACCTTCAGCCAATATACAAATAACAAATACACCAATAACAACTTTACAGACCCAAAGTCTGTAAAGTTATCTTAATATCTATCGATACAGTTTAACTCTTCGTATGCTTTGATAACTCTATCTCGCATACTCTCTTCGCCGGCTCTTAACCATTTTCTTGGGTCGTAGTAATTTTTGTTTGGCTTATCTTCGCCCTCTGGGTTACCAATTTGCCCTTGCAAATAGTCATGATACTTAGATACATAATTCTTTACGCCATCCCAATATGCCCATTGAGTATCGGTATCTATATTCATCTTAATAGCACCATAACTAATAGCTTCACTAATCTCTTCTGGCTTAGAGCCACTTCCACCGTGGAATACAAAGTTTACTGGCTTATCTACATCTAAAGATAACTTCTCTTTTATATACTTTTGAGAATTATCCAATATTTTTGGCTCAAGTTGTACATTTCCAGGTTTATAAACACCATGCACATTACCAAAAGATGCAGCTATTGTAAATCTTGGGCTAATTTTGCTAAGTCTGCTATAAGCTTCGAATACCTCTTCTGGCTGAGTATAAAGTGCCGCATTATCTACATTCGTATTATCAACACCATCCTCTTCGCCTCCAGTAATTCCTAGCTCAATCTCTAATGTCATACCTAGTGGGTCAAGCTGTTTTAAATACTCTTCGCAAGTAGATAGATTCTCTTCTAAAGACTCTTCAGAGAGGTCAATCATATGCGAACTAAATAGTGGCTTACCAGTAGCTTTAAAGTGTTCTTTGCTAGCTTCTATAAGTCCATCTATCCAAGGTAAAAGCTTTCTTGCAGCGTGGTCTGTATGTAAAATTACAGGTACACCATAAGCTTCTGCTAAAATATGCACATGTTTAGCACCACTAATTGCACCAAGTACTGCTGCATTATCGGTTTTTAATCCTTTTCCAGCATAAAAACTTGCACCACCATTACTAAACTGTATTATTATTGGGGAGTTTACTTTAGCAGCTGCTTCTAATACTGCATTTATAGAGTCTGTTCCTACTACATTAACAGCAGGAATTGCAAAGTTATTCTCCTTTGCAATTTCAAAAATCTTTTGGAGGTCATCTCCGCTTACTACGCCTGGTTTTACAAAGTCAGATATTTTTTGACTCACGCTATATCCTTAAAGTTAAAATTTATTTGCTATTTTACTATAATTTTTGCTCTTTTCATCATTCTATCTACAACTTTTTTCTGCTTAAGTTGCATTTTAATTAAATTTTTAACTTTTGAGAATGGAACTATCTTACCATTTTTCTTAAATAACTGCTTATTTGCATTATAAGCTTTTTTAGCTTCACTATTTGTTACTTTTACGCCTCTAATTTTCTTAGCCATCCAAGCATTTGCTATTACAAAATCTCTCTCTTTTTTACTTAAACTTCTATAAGCTGTCTTAATTACAAGCTTATCTACTGCTAATCTCTTAACAATCTCTCTTTTATCCTTTGGCTTAAGTTGAGAATACTTTACCTTACCATGTGTTAAAACCTTTAAAAGATTATTAGCCTCTTTCTCTGTAATAGAGTAACCATTTACACTACCAATAACCTTAGCTGTAATTGTAGATGTTGTTAATGCTGCGATAACTGCAAAAGCAGTAATTAATTTTTTCATTAAGTCTCCTTATATAATATACTGTAATTATATACAAAATTTGTGAACAAATTGTAAATAATTTCTATTTGCTAGAATTATTATCTTCTAATTTAATAGTAGAAGTAATTTTAGCACTCTTTTTCTGATTTTCAATAGTATCTTTAATAGTTTTACTAAACTGTTCTTGTCTCATTTTTCTTATAATACCATCTTTTACCTCTTCGAAACTAGAATTACCTGCTGGTTTTTTATCTTCTAAGTAAATTATATGATATCCAAACTGTGTCTTAATAGGTTCTTTAGAAATTTCTCCTTTTTTCATAGAGAATGCTGCATCACTAAAAGGTTTAACCATTTGCCCTTGTCCAAAATAACCTAAATCCCCACCATTCCTACCTGATGGTCCTGTAGATTTTTCTTTTGCTAACTCTATGAATTTTTTCTTAAGCTCTTCACCTTTATATTTACTAAGCTCGGCAATAATATCTTTAGCTTCTTTCTCACTCTTTACTAAAATATGTCTAGCATGAACTTTAGCAGGAGTTTTAAACTGCTCTTTATGCTCTTGATAATACTTATTAGCTTCAGAATCACTTATTAATGTTCTTTTATAAATTTTATCCATCCACACTTTAATTTCTAAATCTTTTTTGTAATTGTTTAATGCTTTTACAAATTCTGGATCTTTCTCAACACCAGCTTTAGAAGCTACATCTACTAACAATTCTCTCTCTATCAACTTATTTAGAATCTGCTTTTGTTGTTTTTTTGATAATTTATCAAAACTAATATGTTGTGCTTTCAATATTGTATCAACATCACTTTTGTTAATAGCTTTGCCATTAACAGTTGCCAAAACCTCAGCACCCATTAATGAACTTGCAGCTAACATTGTTGTTAAAACTGCACTTTTTATTAAATTCATTAACTCTCCTTAAACAATTCTTGAAAATTTTAATGATAGTATACTAGTGAAATTTGAAATAATTCATTAATGTAGGTAAAAATGACAAAAAAATTAACAAAATACCCAAAACTAGCAACTAAGCAAGAGATAGAAGAGATAAAAAAGATATTTTTAAAAAATTACCCAAACTCTGTAACAGAGTTAAATTATAAAAATCTCTACGAATTAATAGTTTCTGTACTACTATCTGCTCAATGTACAGATAAACGCGTTAATATCATAACACCGGCACTCTTTGCTAAATACCCAAGTACAAAAGAGTTGGCAAATGCCAATTTAGACGATGTTAAAGAGATAATAAAAAGTTGCTCTTTTTTCAACAATAAAGCAAAAAATCTAATATCTTTAGCAAAAATGGTAGAAGAGAAGTTTAACGGCGAAATACCGCTAGAACAAAAAGAGTTGATCAAACTAGCCGGAGTAGGACAAAAGACAGCAAATGTTGTACTAATAGAGTACACAGGAGCAAACCTTATGGCAGTAGACACCCATGTATTCCGCGTAGCCCACCGCTTAGGACTTAGCAAATCTACAACCGCCAAAGGCACCGAAGCCGACTTATCCAAAAAATTCAAAACCAACCTCCACCAACTACACCAAGCCATGGTACTATTTGGTCGCTACAAATGCAAAGCCATAAACCCCGAATGCAAAGAGTGTATTTTAAAAGAGTATTGCAAAAGTAAAGAGGGGTTTAAGGCTAAAGGGTAATAAAAGTTATACTCTTCTGCTGCTGATGACAAATGAGTTCAAAGTAACATATCAATGGATTACATATTAATACTTATAAAATATTTATACATACTTATCTTTAACTACTTTACACCTAGTAAGTATTACAAGCATACTATTACAAAGAAGAGAGAGGAGTATATACCTTTTATTCATACTAATAAAAAACCAGAGTGGGTAAAGGAGAAGATAATTTATCTAAAAGCTCATCTTCCTCATGATGGGTGTAGAAAAATAGCTATACATTTTAATAAGATATATGCAGATAAAAATATATCAGTATCTAAATCATATGTATATCGTATATTTATATCTGAAGGTTATAAAATATTACTTTTACGAAGAGATATAAAAAATACAAAACCATATAAAAAAGATAAAAATCAGTTATGGCACATGGATTTAACTACAATAGATAAAAGAGAGATATTTGCTCTACTTGATAGTGGTACAAGAGCATTACTAACTCTAAAGTATCTACAGAACAAAAGCACTATTACACTTATAAGAGTAATATTAGATACAATAGAGTTATATGGCAAACCCAAAGCTATTAGAAGTGACAACGAGGTAGTCTTTACCTCTAAGCTTATACAATTATCGCTATGGCTACTGGGTATAAAGAGGCAAACTACACAGATAGCCAGCCCATGGCAAAATGGTAAGGTAGAGAGACTTTTTAGTACAATGAAGCATGCTTTTAGGGATATTATATTTCCTACTTGTAAAAGCCTAGAAGATGGGCTAAAAGAGTTTAGGCTCTTTTATAACCATATACGACCACATCAAAACTTAGAATATAATACACCTGCAAATGTTTGGGATAGTAAGCCTATTGCTACAAGCAAGATAACAAAAAAGATAATCTATTATGAAAAACTCTGTGGCAATATAGCTGGGTTTTATTTTAGAGAGTAAAGCCACATTAAACCCAAAAAAAAGACAGCACCGTCCAAAGCATCATACACTACAGCTATGTCTAGTTACATAAAATGTGTTACTTTTTTAGAAAGTCAGGAAGAAAAAACTGTGACTATTTTATAAAAAGTTCAACAAAAGCAGAAAAAATGACCAAATATTTTAAAAAAATAGGTCATTTTTTATAGGAGTAAGCTACTGGGACGGTGGGACAGGACAATCATTACTATTTATTGTTATTAAAGAAGAAGAGTTTATCTTCCCGCTATTATTAAAACTTTTACTATTTGCATTAAAATTTTTACTTAATATAGTTGCGTTTTTACTATTTGTAAATAGTGATGTTTTTAAATCTAATAAAGAAGAGAATATAGTTCCACTATTTTTTATGCTATCTTTAAAATCTAAATTTAGCTTAGAATCTTTTTTTAAACTTTTAAAATTACTATCTACTCCACTAGCTAAAAGTCCGCTGTTTATTAAAGAGCTACCCTTTAGGTTAAAAGTAGTAGCAACACCACTATTGCCCGATAAACTTATTGCCCCCTTGGCATCGAAACTAGCACTATTTGCATACAAGCCTTTTGTGACAGTTATAGAGCCACTTTTACTAGTAATTGTAGCAGCATTTTTAACTTTGGCACTATTTATTACAATCTTACCATCACTACTGATTTCTAAACTATCTTGAGCCAATACTTCAGGTGGCAAGTTTACACCCACTCCTTTACTTGTTCCAACAAGCTTAATAGCCCCTGCATATATTCCACCAAGTGCAGTAGAGTCTATACTAAACTCCTCATCACTATCTCCAATTTTGGTAGCAACTCCATTTTTAATTTTGTTTTTACCTGTTACTACATTTAACTTATTTGCCCAGATAGCTGCATTTAGTTTTAGGGCTTTTGTGTAGATATTTAGCGAATTTGTACTACTTGCATCTAATCCAGCACCATCTATTAAAATATCTCCACTATTTACACTATATATAGGATTTTTACCATCAAAGCTAACTTTACCGGTTGTTAGTGTAGCTTTTGGGATATTTATAAAACCACCGCCATTAACAGTAATACCATTTGGGTTTGCAACTATTACATCAGCACTCTTACCAGCTACCTCTAAGTAGCCATTTAAATGGCTTCTATTTGTGCTTGTAACTTCGTTAAGTATTAAATCGGCTTGATGTTTTTTTACATTTTCATTTCCATATATATAACCGCTTAACTGAGTTTTTGTGTCTGTTTTTGCATTATTTAAAATTACACCTTGAGTTGGAACATTAAACTCTATATATTGGTTATGCGAAACCCCATTACTATTTGGTCTTGCAATATTTACAACATCTACCCCGTTTGCTGCCGTATCAAGGGTAGTGTGCCCTGCTTTATGATTTTTAGTATCTAATACAATAGCACCAGATGCCAATAGTGGTTGATTAATTAAAAAAATAGATGTTATTATCGATAGTATCTGTTTTACTTTATTATATTTATTCATTTTTATCCTTTAAAACTTATAACTTAAATTTATTCCAAAAAAGCCTTTGTTGTGGTGCACAACTTTATCGCCGTTTGGTCTGTATGTTATTTTGTTTGAGTCTTTTACAGGAAAAGTTCTAAAAATATCTAAGTTCAAACTTTTCCAACCAATTCTTAAACCTAATGCTCCACCCGCTAACTTACCGCCATAGCTACTTTTATTTTTAGCAACATATCCATAATCCAATCCTAAATACGGTGAAATAAAACCATTTTTAAATGGCTTTGTAAAAGAGAGTTCGTTTCTTATATAAAAGCCCTTATTGCCGCTTAACTGCCCTTCGGTTCTAAAACCTCTTACACTATAAATGCCTCCAACACCTATTTGCTCTGAACCAATAATCCCCTCTTTTGCATACTGTCCGTGTAAGGAGAAGTTATAATTTATAGAGTAACTCTTCTTTTGCCATTTTTTATTAAAGCTAATATCTGTTGTAAGCTTACTAAATGTAGGCTTTGCCTTATATCCGCTTTTTACTCCAAAAAGCTTTAAGCCTCTATGATAGGCTATATTAATATAACCATCATAAGTTGCACCGGTAAAACTATGAGTATAACCAATATCTAAAGTAGTCAATTTAGAACTAGAGGTATCCAAATAGACCCCTGCAAGATAGTTTTTATTAACTTTTCTTGTAAGCTTTATATCTAACTTTCCCTTTTGTGTTTTGTTATGAAACAGCTTATACTCTGTCTTAATATAATAACTTTTAGAGTTTCCATTAGATTGATAATCTTTATTTAAACCGTTTACAACTTGTTTGTATTTAAAATAAGAAAATCCAAATTCCACATAAGCTTTACCAATAGGCAAACCATAACTTACAGAGCTTCCCAGAGAGCGATTTTTACTGCTTTGTTTGCTTGTCGTGTTAATCGATAAAGAGAGTGTATCATTAATATTTAATGGATTCTCCCAAGAAAGGGAGCTGCTAATTTTATATTTACCCGTTTTTACAACACCAAAATTATTTATCCCAATATTTCCATAAACAGCAGAAGCAACTTTTTTACCAACTAAATATATATCGCTATATCCTTGCTTTTTAGAAGGATTAAGCCTCATAGTTGTTTTAACAGAATGCAACCTATTTAACTGCTCTATAGAAGATTCTATATCTCTTAAGTTTAAATAACTATCTGTATAGCCTAAAAATACAAATCCTTTATTTGTATTAATAGCTTTTATTTTATCTATTTTACCTTCTACTGCTGATATTATTAAATGTCCGCTGTTTAAATCTTGTGGCTTTATATAAGCTCTAGAAGTAACGAAAGCTTCTTTAATATAGATATTATTAATCTTATTTAACAAATTCTTAATGTCATTAATTGTATCGCATCTATTTATATATGGCTTAAAAAGCTTATGCAAAGTACTTTGTTTAATAAGTTTAACATCATTTGCATCTATACTCATAATTTTTATACATCTACCATTAGGCAAACTTTTAGATATAGGAAGTGTTTTAAGCGTAGTATATATATTTGGCTCATTACTTTTTAATTTTATTTGCTTTTGAAAAATCTCTTCTTGCTTATGTGCAAGAACAACATCATTAATCTGCTTATCAATATTGGAAGCATTAACCAATATTGATGGCATAAATAGATATATTAAATACTTATTCATTAAAAACCTTTATAATATAGAAAATAATTATACAAAACTTTTTATAAAAAAATAAAAAATATGTCATGTTATAAAATAAAATTATTTCACGTATAATTTTAGACTAATTTTCTATCTAAATTCATAACTTTTATTATATAGTTTCTATAACATCTTTAACAACTTCATAAGTTCTCTCTACCGAATCTATCTCGACATACTCTCTTATAGAGTGGGGAAAGCGGATATTTGGACCAATGGATGCCATTTTAATATTTGGTAGTTTTTGGCTTAATAGTCCGCACTCTAAGCCGGCGTGGATTACTTTGGTTTTGTGGTTTCCATATATTTTGCTTACGGCGTTTTGTACAAGTTTTGTAAAGTCGTTTATCTCTGGACTCCAGCCGGGGTATTTGTCGTTTAATTCTACTCTGTAGCCCAACTCTTCATACGCCTCTTTTGCTACTTTTGTTATATTTTCTAAGTCGCTATTGTTTAGGCTTCGGTAGCTTATCTCTATATTTGCACTATTTGTATCTATGTTTACTAAAGCTAAGTTGCTACTGCTTTGTACAACTTCGAACTCTTCGTTCATCTCTAGCACGCCATTTGGTATTACTAATAACTCTTCTACATTAAAATTGCAAACTTCTACAGAACTTGTCTCTTTTACTTTTACTAAATCGTTGCTTTTAAGCTTTTTATCGCTACAGACAATAGCTTTTGCATTTACTGGTATAGAGTTTATTCTCTCGCCACCTTTAAATGTTGCTACTTTGCAAGCTTGCTCTTTAATATACTTTGCAAGTTCTACTATAGCATTTGGTATCTTTTTGTCTATATCTACACCAGAGTGCCCGCCTGGTAAGCCACTAATGTTTAATTCGTAAAAGTGACCATTACATATACTACTTTGTAACTCTTTTGTTAATTTTAAATCTACTCCACCTGCACAGCCTATATAAACTTCTTGCTCATCTTCACTATCTAAGTTTAGTAGATATTGGCTTTTTATATTTAACTCTAAATTTCCTGCACCAATTAAGCCTACCTCTTCATCGTTGGTAAATAAAAATTCTGCTTCTACTCCCTCTTGCATTAACTGTAACATCATTGCGATTGCAATACCATTATCTGCACCTAAGCTAGAGTTTTTTGCTTTTAATATATTGCCCTCGATTACTGACTCTATTTTTGGAGCATCGCCAACACATACCATATCGTAGTGTGCTTGTAGGCATATTTTGGGTTCTTTTGAACTTGCTAATATATTTTTTGCACTATCAACCTTTACCATATAACCATACTCTTTTGCTTTTGCAATTAAATATTCTTCCATTTTTTGGGCTTGAAAGCTACATCTAGGTATTTTTGTAATTTCTAAAAAAATATCTATTATTTTGTTCATACATTCTCCTATTTATATATTTTTATAATATAATAACTAAAAAGGAGTTAAAATGAGTTATTACAAACTATTTGGTTTTATATTTTTACTATACTCTTTAACCTACACGATTGGAGCTAGTTTTTAATATGGCAAAAGCAAAAAGAATGACATTTAATAAAAAGGATAAAGCGCCGAGTGCAATACTTTTATATATTTTTTTAATACCAATGTTTGCTTCTACTATAGTATCTCTTGTTGCGGGGTCATATAGTTTAATGGTTTTAAAATTAATTGCATTTGCTATGCTTTATGGCTCTATCAATTTAATAAACCGTGGATTGCTAGAAGAGTACAATTACAATAAAGCAAAAATTACGAAAGCACCAAAATATAAATTTAAGACTTTAGGGGCTATTGGGCTTGGGGTTACTACACTCTTTTTAGCTGTTATGATTGACCACTTAAGTATAATAAATACCATTGCCTTACCTATACTTGCAACTGTTGGTAGCTTTATCTATTATGGCAAAGACCCAAGTGTAGATAAGTTACCAGAGAATAGTGGCGTTAATTACGACAAATTGCTAGCCGAGCTCTCTCAAGCAGAAGATAAAATAAAAGCAATCGAAAATACAAAAGATAAAATAGAAGATTTAGAGTTAAAAGATGCAATAGATAAAGCCACAATTAGGGCAAAAGATATTCTAACAACCATAGAAGAAGACCCAAAAGATATAAGGGTTGCTAGAAAATTTATGGTAGTATATTTAGATGGTATTAAAGATGTAGTTGATAAATACAACTCAATCGAAGGGCACAATTTAGATGACAGCTATCGTATTAGATTAATAGAGCTTCTTAACGATGCCTCTAGCAGGTTTAACAAAGAGTTAGATAGGTTAAAATCGAATGATGTTTTCGATTTAGATGTACAGATAGATTCACTTAAACAACAATTAAAAAACTAAGGAGACAATAATATGGAAACAAAAGTAAAAGAGTTAGTAGAAAAAACAGTAGAGAAAAAAGAGGCAACACCACCAGCAGTTTTACCAGAAGAAGAGAGTAAATTGCAAGAAGCAATGAACGAAATAGACATTAACGATAGAAATTCAGTTATCTATTTTGGCTCAAAAGCTCAAGAGAAATTAGACGATATTTCTAATAAAATGTTAGAAGGCGTAAAAAATAAAGATACCGGTGTAACTGGAGATTTACTAAATAATATGGTTGCTACTATTAGAGGCTTTGATATAGATGAATTAAACCCAAATAAAAAACTATCTTGGTGGCAAAAACTATTTGGTGCAACAAAACCTTTAGCAAAATTTGTACAAAAATACGAAGAGGTAAAAGACCAAATAGATGACATTGCAAATAATTTAGAGAAGCATAAATCTAAATTAGTTACCGATGTGGTATCGTTAGATAAACTTTATGATGCTAACTTAGATTATTTTAGACAATTAGAGTTATATATCCAAGCTGGTGAATTAAAGTTAAAAGAGTTAGAAGAGAAAGTAATTCCACAATATGAAGAGAAAGCAAAAGATAACGATATGATGTCGGTTCAAGAGCTTAAAGAGATTCGTGGCTTTAGAGACGATTTAGAGAGAAGAATTTACGACTTAAAACTGTCTCGACAAGTTGCTATGCAAGCACTTCCTAGTATTAGACTTATACAAGAGAATGATAAATCTTTAATAAATAAAATTGGCTCTACACTTGTAAATACTGTACCTTTATGGAGAAACCAATTAGCACAAACAGTTACAATTTTTAGAAGCCACGAAGCTGCAAATGCTATAAAACAAGCAAATGATTTAACAAATGATTTACTAGAAGCAAATGCAGAGGGCTTAAGAGAAGCAAATGCAGAGGTACGTAAACAGATGGAGCGTGGTGTATTTGATATAGAGAGTATTAAAAAAGCGAACAATACACTTATAGAGACACTAAACGACTCTATTAAAATTACGCAAGAGGGTAAAAAAGCAAGAGCAGAGGCAGAAAAAGAGTTGGCTGAGACAGAAAAAGCTCTAAAAGAGGCACTTATTGCAACAAAAGCTAAACAAGAGCAAATTGCAAAAGAGACAACAACTAAAGCTATAGAGGAAAAATAATGGGACTATTTGGTTGGCTATTTGGACAATTTATTGATGTTATAGAGTGGAAAGACAATACACAAGATACTATTGTATGGCGTTATCCAAGAGGTGATAGCGAAATAAAGTATGGAGCAAAACTAACTGTAAGAGAGTCACAAATTGCTGTTTTTGTAGATAAAGGTGAAATTGCAGATGTACTAACTCCTGGAATTTATGAGTTAGAGACAGATAATTTACCAATTTTAACTGATTTAAAACATTGGGACCACGGTTTTGAATCACCATTTAAAGCTGAAGTTTACTTTATTAATACTAAAAGGTTTTCTCAGAAATGGGGGACTAAAAATCCGATTTTATTAAGAGATACAGAGTTTGATATTGTTCGTCTTAGAGCATTTGGAAGTTACGAATTTAAAGTTAAAGAGCCTAAAACATTTTTAAGAGAAGTCGTAGGAACAGACGGACACTTTACTGTAGATGAAATCGATACTCAACTTACAAATCTGATTTTAGCAAAACTGCCAATAATTTTAGCAGAACACGAAAAGTCTGTTTTAGATATGGCTAGAGATTACGAGAAATTTGGTAACTTTTTAAAAGAGCAACTTCAGCCAGAGTTTGATAAATACGGTTTAGAATTAGATAAGTTATTAGTCGAAAATATATCGCTACCACAAGAGGTAGAAGATGCGATAGATAAGCGAACGTCAAGAGAAGTTACTGGTGATTTAAACGAGAATTTAAAATATCAGACTGCCGAAGGAATAAGCAAAGGCGGTACAGCTAGCGAAATGGCATCTATTGGTGCTGGTATGGCTATGGCTAACGAAATTAGCAAAAGCTTTAACTCAAATACAGCAACACCTCCAGAAGTTCCTACTGCAAAACCTTTATATATTGTTAAAAATGGCAAAGCAGATGGACCACACAATTTAGAAGTAATAAAAGAGATGATAGACTCAGGAAAATTAAAAGAGAATAGTTATATTTGGCAAGAAGGCTTAGATGGCTGGGTAGAGGCTAGCACACTTTTAGGCAAACTTTTTAATACAACTCCACCACCGGTACCAAATGCATAATGAAATCTACTGCCTTACCCTTTAAGTGCCCATCTTGTGGTAGTTTTATGGTGCATAAAATTAATAGTTTTAATTTAGAATGCAGCAGTTGCAAAACTACTAAAGCTATAGATGCCGAAGTTTACACAAGAGAGAAAAACTCAATTTACAATGCCCAAAACATACCAGCTAGCAGTGAAATAAAAGTTGTAGATTGCCCAGGATGTGGTGCAGATATAGAGTTTAAAAAACAGCAAATATCTACATCTTGCCCATATTGCGACACTCCCCTTGTAACTCTGCCAATTAATAATATAAAACCCTACTCTATTTTACCATTTAGTGTAGATACTGTAACAGCTAAAGAGATATTTAAAAATTGGCTAGGAAGTCTATTTTTTGCACCAAATAATTTAAAAAAACTCTTAGATTTTGAACATAAATTTAAACCAGTATATCTGCCATATTATAGTTTTGATAGTAAAACTTTTACCAATTATAGTGGTGAGCGTGGCGATGCCTACTATGTAGAGGTACAAAGAGAAGTATATATAGATGGTAAACCCCAAATAGTAACTGAATTAGAGAGACACATTAACTGGAACTATGTTTCTGGTTCTACAAATAGAGATTTTTACGATATATTAATAAACTCTAAATCTGATTTGCCAGATATTGTTAAGCAAGTCTCCAATTTTGATTTAAATAGATTAATGCTATACAATCCAGCATTTTTAAGTGGTTTTGAAAGTTATGAGTACAATAGAGAGTTAGAGAGTTGCTACCAAGAGGCAAAAGCATATATGGATTCTGTTATAAATAATGATGTACTATATAGCATAGGTGGAGATGAGCAAAGAGTACATTCTATAGATACACAATACAATAAAGAGATGTTTGAAGTTACAATGCTACCAATATGGATAAGTAGTTTTGATTATAATTCCAAACAGTATAATATTGCAATAAATGGAGTAAACGGCGAAATAATCGGAGAAAGACCATATAGCTATACTAAAATAATTATAACAATTTTAATAGTAGCAATGATTATCTTAAGTCTATTTTATCTTGACAAACACTACAATACGCATGAAGTTAGCAACTATATTCATGCTTATTAACTGAAGTTATATATCATATGAAATATTTAAAATTAATTATTTAGCAAAGTTACATAAAATATTTTTTACTCTATTGTAGCTATTTTAGCAGAAAAATAGCCTATAATTATATCGAGTCAAAATAAAAAGATATACTTATAAAATAACTCATAAGCATTTGCACTTAAAAGTTGAAGTACTAGCTGGACTAATACAAAACTTTTAAGTGTATGTTTTTATTTGAATTTACCCTTAAATTATAATGCCTCTTTTTTTTCGTCAGTAGTTACTGGCTTTTTATCTTTAACTTGATTGACAGTATCACTATTAGACTCTTGTGCATCATTTAATCCTCTATCTATAGTCGTTTGTGGACCTAACAATTCTGGATCATTTTCATTACTCTCTAAACTAAATGGCTCTGGCTTTAATTTATACTTTTTCTCTTCTTTACTTAATGTATTAACGGGCTTCTTAACATCCTCTACTACTGATTGTTTTGAAGCTACAGTTGTGACATTGTTATCTACCTCTTCAACAACCTTAACAACTGGTTTTTTAGGTTTAGGATGAGAAAACATACTACACCCACTTAAAAAAACCGATAAAAACAGTATACTTGCTACTTTAAAATACATTTATAAACCCCTAATTATCAAATTAAAGTAATTTTACTCGACATTTGTTAAAATTTGGATAAAATCTCTAAAAATAAAAAGGAATTATATGAATATAATAGTTAATGGAGAAAAATTAAACATATCTGATAACTCTACAATATATCAACTATTGGAAAAATTAGAAGTTAGCGATAAAGTTATGGCAGTTGCTATAAATATGGAAATTGTAAAAAAAGATAAATGGGATACACATAAAATTGAAGAAGGCGATAAATTAGAGCTTCTTCACTTTGTGGGTGGTGGATGATAAATCAAACCCACTAAATCTTTTTCTTGTTACTATCTTTAACTTTACTGTTTTTAGTAAGAGGATTAGAACTTATTGTAGTTTGCGGTCCTAATAATTCTGGATCTTGTTCATCTTTCCCTATACTATATGGCTCTGGTTTTAATTTAACCTTTTTGTTAATATGCTCTCTTTTTTTAGAGTATTTTTTCTTAGCTTTTTTTATTGATAAATTAGATTTTTTATGCTTTGATTCATGCTTAACTTCAACTTCGTTTGAATCAGTATATATAGGAGCTGTTGCAGCTGATGGTTTATAAACTTTTTTAGATTCAGAAGCTTTCTCTCGTAGACTAGATTTACTATCTCTCCTCTTTATTGCTTGCTCTTGTTTCTCAATCTGCTTTTTTGCATAAATTCTCCGTTTTATTCTGTCAAGAACACACCCATTTAATATAAAAGATATCAATATAATAGTTGTTAATGTATAAAATTTCAAAATTGCCCCTTAATATTTTCTTTGTAATTATATTAATAAATATATTAAGTCAAGCTAAAATATATAAATTAAATTAAAGTTATTGAAAAACTCTATTTATTAACTGAAGTTACGCACTATATACATTGATTTAACAGCACAAGAGGGTGCTTAATGTCAATAGAGTGTAACTTCAGTTATTAATTACAATTATAACTACCGCAATAGCAAAACCACCATCATGTGATATAGATAGTGATGACTCTATTATACTAAAATTACTATTTTCAAGTTCAAAATATGGCGCTTTGTTAATATTTTTTTTAATTGTTATATCTTTAAAATTAAGCTCTTTACCAATACCGCAACCCAAAGCTTTTGCAATAGCCTCTTTTGCAGCCCAATATCCTGCAATAGACTCTTCTTTTTTAAGAATCTCTATCTCTTCATGGTTTAAAAATCTATCTAAAAATTTATTACCAAACTTCTCTATAGACTCCTCTACCCTCTTTATACTTACAATATCTGTTCCAACTTTTATTGCCATTTTACATCCACTCTATAATTTTCTCTACACTATTTGCGACATAACACTTTACTTCGCTCTTCTCTATCGGTTTGCTAGGAATTACTGCATGGCTAAAGCCTTGTGTTTGTGCCTCTTTAAGGCGTTGCATCATACCAGGCACATCCCTAACCTCTCCTGTTAAGCTAACTTCGCCTATAAATAGTGTTTTGCTACTTAACTCTCTATCTCTAAACGAGCTCAAAATCGCTGCAATTATAGCTAAATCTGCACTTGTCTCTGTAATTTTAATTCCACCAACAACATTTACAAAAATATCGTAAGTTCCAAGCGGTAAGTCTAATTTTTTCTCCAAAAGAGCTAGTAGCATATTTAATCTATTTGTATCAAAGCCTGTAGAGCTTCGTTTTGGGTTGCTATATGCCGAAGTAACCAGTGCTTGCACCTCTATTACTATTGGGCGAGACCCCTCCATGAGTATAGTTAGTGCTGAACCAGGTTGCAAATTCTCTTTATTAAAGAAACGCTCGCTCATACTTTTGGCATCTCTTAATCCACTACTATCCATCTCAAAAATTCCAACTTCGTTAGTTGAGCCAAAACGGTTTTTAAAACCTCTAAGCAGTCGTAAATCGCTATTTGTATCGCCTTCGAAATATAAAACAGTATCGACCATATGCTCCAAGACTCTAGGTCCTGCGATTGAGCCATCTTTTGTAATATGTCCAATAATAAATATAGGTATATTTTTAAATTTAGCAATTCTCATCAATTCAAATGTGATTGCCCTAACTTGTGTAACCGACCCCGGTGCTGAGGGAGTTTCGTTACTATATATTGTCTGAATCGAGTCGATTACTATAAAAGAATAATCAGCCTTTTCTATCTCTGCTGTTACACTCTCCATACTTATCTCTGCTAAAAGGTACAACTTATCGCTATTTGCACCCAGCCTATTACCTCTAAGTTTTATTTGCGATGCCGACTCTTCGCCAGATACATACAAAACTCTATTTCCCATATTCGAGAGATTGCCGGCAATCTTAAGAAGTAGTGTAGATTTACCAATACCGGGGCTACCACCTATTAACGTAAGAGAACCAGGTACTATGCCACCGCCTAAAACCAAATCTAACTCTTTACTTCCACTACTAAAACGCTCTATATCTTCGGCTTTTATCTCTGTTATTGGCAAAGCTTTAGATTTACTATTAACAGAGGTAGAAGTTTTCTTTAAATACTCTATCTGCTCTTTATTTAACTCTAACAAACTATCCCAACTGTTACAAGAAGGACACTTTCCTACCCAACCAGAAGTTTGAAACCCACAATTTTGACACTCGTATAAACTCTTTTTTTTAGCCACTTTATACCTCTATATAGTTTATTGATATCTACTATTTTTAACTGTTATTTTAATACTTTTAATTAACAATCTACTGATTTTTTCCACTTTATATAGGTAATAACAGATTTTTATGATATAATTTTGTAAAATTAACTTAAAAGGATACTATTTGCAAAAGCTCCTAAAAATGGCTTTACTTCTTATAATTGTCAATATATCCTTCCTAAATGCATCTGTTTTTTCTGAATATAAATCCATTAGTTGGGATTGGATTGCAATTATTATACTTGTTATACTTTTCTTTCTACTTCTAGTATCTATTATAAAAGATATTAAAAATAATAAAAAAAGATTAAATGCTATTTTAATTAAAGAAAAGTGTAAAAGATACGATGAAAATTGCTATATAAATGACATAAATGAACAAAATATTAATACACTAGATAAATCTATTAATACTTTAAATAGCTCAAATAATCTAAGTAATGATAAAAAAATTATAGATGAATTAACAAAAAATCAAAAAGATATATTTGCAAATGTACATGAAGCAAATATCTTCTTAAATATTGCTACAAATAGAGATATTGGTAAAAATGGGATATTTGATATTTCAAACTCATTAAAAGAGTTAAGTCACTATGGTCTATTAAAAAGAACAGTTGTTAATATAAATGAGAAAATAAATTATCACTTTATAGGAAATAAAAAAGTTATACAATCAATAATATTTTTATTAACAAGATTACAATTAAGAGAAAATGGTATCAAAAATCCAAATATTGATGTATCTTTTGATGATAAAAAGAATATATTAGATATATCTATACCTAAAGAATTAAAACTTAATCAAGATGTTATTGATGTGATTAAAAACAATTTAGAGCCTAAATATAACAATAAAAAAAGAAAATATTATGGTGTTTATCTATATTTATTAAATAAATTAACAGATAGAGTAAATGGAAAACTCATAATAGAGACAATAGATAATAGTAAATATAAAGTTTCTATAAATTTACCTATAGATGTAGATAACATAATAGAAGATGAAACAATGACAACAGCTAAAAAGCTGAAAAATAAAAGACCTGCATTAATCATATCAAAAAGTGCAGAGAGAAGTATTTTAATTGAAAAGTATTTAAAAAAATATAATTTTAAAATAGATATTGAGTTAAGTAATGAATTAAATAAAGAGATACCAAACTTTTTAAATTACGATATAGTATTTATGGATGCAGAACTTTATGAACCAATTCTTTCTGATTATATTATTAGTGTAAAAAAATATAGTGATATAAAAGTAATATCATTAGAGACTAAAGGTAGAATATATAGTTATCCAAAAAATTTAATAGATTTTAGTGTTGATACTAGCGACTTAGAGAATAGTTTAACTAAGACTATATTTAAATTCTATGGAAATGATTTAATTGAACAAAATAGTAATGCAGATAGTGATATACATATTGAAGAATTAATTATTCCAGATAGAAAAAGTAAAGTTTTGATTGCAGATGATGATAGAACAAATTTACATATTTTAGAGTATTTAATTAAACAGTATAATGTAGAAGTATGTACTGCTAAAGATGGTTTAGAAGCATTAGAAATTTTAGATAAGAATGTATGCGACTTAATAATTTTAGATAGTGTAATGCCAAATTTGGATGGCTTTGAAACTATTAAAAAAATTAGAGCCAACGAAAAATATAATGCTACTCCAGTTGTTATTCATACATCTTTTTCATTAAGAGAAAACAGTATAGAGAGTATATTTAAATTAGGTTTTGATTCATACTTACCTAAACCATTTAACAAGGGTGAATTAAAAGCACTATTAGAGAGATATATACCTCTATCTGAACCCAAAAAGCCAATAATTGAGGAAAAAAAACCTAAAGAGTTAGCAAAAAAAGATACTTTAAAAAGTAAAAATGATTTAGAAGAGTTTTTAGCAATATATAGCAATAGTGACAAACTAATAGAGAGATATATTAAAGAGCATAGAAATGAGCAAGCAATTTCTGTATTAAAAGATTTAAAAACTATTAGTAATAAAATAGGTGCTTTTAAATTTACAAACACTTTGAGTAAAATTGAAGATAATTTATCTAACGACAAAGAGATTGATAGTAACTTAATGTATACTCTATCAACAAACTTAGAGAAATTAAAATCTAATATTGCTAAAAAATTACAAGATTAAAAGAAATTCCTCTATTAACCTGAGTTCTATAGAATACTATATCCACAATTTTATGAGGTTTTCCATATGCTTAGAGAGATTTTTAAGTCTATAAAATGCACTAAGCATAAAGATAAAAGCTTGCCATCATGTTGATTCCCTCTTTCGGGGGAATGACAGCGATGGCAAATTATCAATTTTGATTAATAACTAATTACATTATATAGAGCAGTTAAACTTAATTATACTGAAGAGTATCTCTAACTTTGCAGCACTTATAACTAAGCCTCTCCAAAAATTTCATCTAAGATAGAGTTTACATAATCTTTTGTATTAAAGTTTATTAAATCTTCTGGCTTTTCACCAACCCCTATATAGTAAATTGGCATTTTAAGTTCATCAGCTATAGAAAGAATTGCTCCACCTTTTGCTGTGCCATCTAGTTTTGTAATAATAATACCATCTATTCCTACCATTTCATCAAATGCTTTTGCCTGATTTATAGTAGAACTTCCTTGTGTGCCATCTAGTATTAATAACTTTCTATGTGGCGCACCCTCTAGTGCTTTGTTAGCTACTCTAACCATCTTTTTTAACTCTTCTGATAAATTAACTTGTGTATGCAATCTACCAGCTGTATCTATTATAACATTATCTATATCTTTAGCAATAGCAGATTTTATAGTATCGAAAACTACAGCAGATGGGTCATGACCTTGTTGGGTAGCTACTATTGGTACATTTAACTTAGTTGCCCATCGGCTTAGTTGCTCTATTGCTGCAGCTCTAAATGTATCGCCAGCTCCAAGCATTACAGATTTTCCTTCTTTTTTATACTTATTTGCTAATTTTGATATTGTTGTTGTTTTACCTGCTCCATTTACACCTATAATCATTTCGATAAATGGCTTATAACTATTAGAATCTATCCAATTAGCTTTATAATCAAATACGGCTATTAAAGAGTTATAAAGTTGCACTCTTGTAATACTCTCTGGAAGTTGGTCTAAAATTTTTTCTACCAATTCATAATTAACATCTGCTTCTAAAAGTAAATCTTCTAATTCATCTTTCTCTACTTTGCTTCTTTTAATAGCATTTTCTTGCTTTCCAACACCAAAAGCTTTTTTAATAAAACCAAACATTTAACCCCTTTTGATATAATTCAGTTTCGAGATTATATCAAAATATTATGGATAACCTACTATGAACAAAAAAGAAAAAAAGTTACTATTTAGAAAAATAGTTTTGCAAAATATAAAAAAAAGAAAAATAAATAGCTACAAAAAAGACAAAACAGTTATTTTAAAACTCTTTAAATTCATTAAAAAAAACAAATATCGCAATATATTGCTGTATATTCCACTCAAAACAGAAGTTAATACGACTTCCTTAATAAAACTTTTAAGAGAAAACAGATACAATTTATTTGTTCCTTTCATGGAAGATAAAAGTTTCAAATTGGTTAAATACCGTTTACCATTATATAAAAAAAAATTTGGCATAAAAGAACCAAAAAACTCAAATATAAGAGTTAAAAATATAGATTTAGCAATCGTTCCAATACTAGGTGTAGATAAAAATTATAAAAGAGTTGGTTTTGGAAAAGGTATGTATGATAGATTCTATGAAAAATTTGGTAAAAATATAAAAAAAACCCTATTTATCACTAGAGATTTATATTATATAAAAGAGATAATTACCGACTCATACGATATTGAAGCTAACTATATTATGTATAACTCTAAAATAGAAATAAAAAAGGATAATATTTGTATCAGTTAATAGGTGGATTTTTAATATTCAATTTAGGGATACTACTCGGATGGCTAGTAGCTAAAGCCTACAATAAAAGTAAATTTAAAGAGTATGAATTAGAAGCAAAAGCAAAAGCAGATTTAATAAAAAAAGAGGCTGATAAAATATTACAAGATGCTAAAACAGAAGCAAAAGAATTAACAATAGAGACCAAACAATTACATATATTGGCACAAGATAAAGAACATACATTAGAGAGACAGGCAAGTAGTTTTATAGAAAAAGAACAAAGATTAGAAAAATTAATAAAAGAGAAAGAGAAAATTCTTAGTGATTTAACAGACGCTCTTGCAAAAACAGCTTCTTTAACTAAAGAAGAGGCAAAAAAAGAGTTATTTAATAAGTATGAATCTGAAATAGAAGCAGATTTAGCACAAATGTCTCGTAAAAAGATTAAAATTGCGAAAGAAGAGTTAGAGAAAAAAGCTAACTATATGCTTGCAACTGCGGTAACAAGGTATGCAGGTGAATTTGCAGGTGAGCGTCTTATAAATACAATTACTTTACCTACAGATGACCATAAAGGTAGAATTATTGGTAAAGAAGGGCGTAATATTAAAGCATTAGAGCAACTTCTTGGTGTAGATATTATAATAGATGATACCCCTGGTGTAATATTAGTAAGTAACTTTAACCTATATCGCCGTGCAATCGCTACAGAGGTTATTAGAAGGCTTGTAGATGATGGTAGAATTCACCCAGCAAGAATAGAAGAGGTGCACGAAAAAGTTCAAAAAGAGTTTGAGAATAAAATATATGAAGAGGGTGAAAAGATTATTGTAGATTTAGGACTTTTCCCAATGCACGAAGAGATAGTAAAACTAATTGGTAGATTAAAATATCGTGCAAGTTATGGTCAAAATGCTCTTGCACACTCTTTAGAAGTTGCAAGAATATCTAAATCTTTAGCAGCCGAAATGGGTGGAGATGAAAAACTTGCCCTAAGAGCAGGTCTACTGCACGATATAGGTAAAGCCCTTACACAAGATTTCGATGGAAACCATGTAGATTTAGGTGCCCATATCTGTAGAAAATATAATGAACACCCAACAGTGATAAATGCAATATATGCTCATCATGGGCATGAAGAACCAAAATCTATAGAGGCTGCTGCTGTTTGTAGCGCAGATGTATTAAGTGCGGCAAGACCAGGAGCTAGACGAGAAGTTCTTGAAAGCTTTACAAAAAGAGTTAAAGGATTAGAAGAAATTGCTCTAAGTTTTGATGGAGTAATTCAAGCATATGCAATAAATGCTGGGCGTGAAATTAGAGTATTTATAGATTCTAACAAAGTTAGTGATGATGAATTAACTCTACTAACCCACAAAATAGCAAAAAAGATAGAAGCCGAACTGCAATATCCCGGAGAGATAAAGGTAAATGCAATAAGGCAATCACAAGCTATTGAACTTGCTAAATAACTTTAAATTAAGGAGATAAATTTATGAAAAAAATATTTTTAGGATTAGCAGTTGCAGTTGCAATGCTACAAGCAAATGTTGTATTAGATACAAATTATGGAAAAATAGAGTTAAAACTATTTAAAAAAGCAGCACCATTAGCAGTAGAAAACTTTACTAAACTAACAAAAAAAGGTTACTACAATGGTACAATATTCCACAGAGTTATAAAAAACTTTATGATTCAAGGTGGAGACCCTACAGGCACAGGAATGGGTGGTAACTCTATTTGGGGCAAAGAGTTCAAAAATGAATATGCACCAAACTTAGTATTTGATAGACCATACCTTTTAGCAATGGCAAACAGAGGTCCAAATACAAATGGTAGCCAATTCTTTATTACAGTAGCAAAAACACCATGGTTAAATGGTGGATACACAATTTTTGGCGAAGTTGTAAAGGGGCAAAAAGTTGTTGATGCAATTAGCAAAGTAGCAACAAGTAAGCCAGGCGACAGACCATTAAAAAAAGTAGTTATTAAAAAGGCTTACATTAAGTAATGGATTTAGAAAGCCTTAGAGCCGAAAGGCTAAAGTGCCTAAATTGGAAAAACATATCTCCAATGAAAGAGGCGATACATAGCATACCAGAGCCTGTAGTTGAGAGTTACAGTTTAAACGATGCTATAGAGATAAACCTAGATAAAGAGTACTCAAAAGAGAACTTAAATAAGATAGAAGAAGTAGCAAAAACAATGCTACCTTGGCGAAAAGGTCCTTTTAAAATAGATTCTCTATTTATAGATACAGAGTGGAAAAGCTACATAAAATACTCTATAATAGAGCCACATTTCAACCTAAAAGATAAAATAGTAGGCGATATTGGCTGTAATAATGGCTACTACCTATTTAAAATGCTCTCTCACAAGCCAAAAAAATTAATAGGCTTCGACCCATCTGCAATTACATTTATGCAGTTTCAATTTATAAACAAATTTATAAAAAGTGACATAAAGTATGAACTACTTGGCATAGAGCATGTAGAACATTATGAACACAAATTTGATACACTATTTTGCTTAGGAGTCCTATACCACCGAAGCGACCCAATAGGCTCACTAAAATCACTACACAAAGCTCTAAATAAAAATGGAGAGTTAATACTAGATACATTTATGATAGATGGCGAAGAGGATATCTGCCTAACTCCAAAAGAGAGATATTCAAAAATCCCAAATATTTACTTTATCCCCACAGTAAACGCCCTAAAAAACTGGTGCCTAAGAGCTGGCTTTAAAGAGGTAAAAGTAATAGCAATCAAAAAAACAGAGTTAGAAGAGCAAAGAAAAACAGATTGGATAAATTCGCAAAGCCTAGATGAATTCTTAGACCCCCAAAACCCAGAACTAACAGTAGAAGGCTACCCAGCACCTAAGAGGGTATATATTAAGGCTATTAAGTAGAAAATATATTTTCTACTGCTTTAATAATATTGACACTTTCAATTTTTTTTGTTATAATATTTATGTATATATTGGAACGGAATGTGTTATGTATGCATACCGTTTTGACCCTTGGGGTCATTAGCTCCATTTTTTTAAAATGGAGCTATCTATTTAAAGCTATGTAGCATAGATTTTTGTATTTTTCTTCTTAATGGTTTTGGTATCCAAGATAAAATTATTCTTTTAATTCTAACTCTCTTTTCAATAGTTGTAATATTATCAATAAGTATTGAAGTATCTTTATATAAAAATTTTCTATATTTTCTATGTTCTAAAACAATTCTCGATATATTATCCATATCTCCTTCTTTAGCTTCTGTCAAAGGAACAACAGTAACACTACTATTGCGTATATTTTTTGAAATAACAATAGCCATATGTCTATAAGAAAATTCATTATTAGAATTTATGCCATATACATAATCTCTATTTATATCAGCGCAATCCTTATCTACAATATCTTTTTTAGGTGTTCCAAATTCAACTTCTACTAAAGACCATCTATATAAATCTGCCCATCTAACACTTGCCACTAAATAATCCTATTCTATCTAAAACTTTCTAAAAGCACTACCCACTAACCCCTAACCTTCCCAAACTTCAACTTCTCTATAGCTTCTGTAATATTATCTTGACGCATAAAATGCTCGCCTACTAAGAAGGCGTCGGCTCCTACACGGCTTAGCTCTACTACTGTTTCGTGGTCGTTTATTCCACTTTCGGCTACTATTATTTTAGAGTTTGGTATTAGCGGTATTAATTTGTGGCTTAATTGCATATCCATCTCGAAAGTCTCTAAGTTTCTATGGTTTATGCCAATAATGTTGGCACCTGCAAAGATTGCTTTTACTAAATCTTTTTTATCGTGAACCTCTACTAAAACCTCTAAGCCTAAATGGTGAGCGTACTCTTTTAACTCTTTTAACTCTTTACGGCTAAGTGCTTTTGCAATTAATAAAATGTAATCTGCACCATAAACTAAAGCCTCTAATATTTGGTATTTATCGATAATAAAATCTTTTCTTAAAAGTGGAATACTTACATAGCGTCTAACCATTCCTAAATACTCTGTACTGCCTTTAAACCAGTGTGGCTCTGTAAGTATAGATAGTGCATCTGCACCGCCATTTTCGTAAGCTTGTGCTATTGTCATTGGGTCAAAATCTTCGCGAATAATCCCTTTTGATGGGCTAGCTTTTTTAACCTCTGCAATTATTCTATATGGATTATCTTCTGTAGATTTTAGCGCCCCCATAACATCTCGTGGAATAAATGGGTTAAACGATAGTGAACGCCCTAACCACTCTGCTGGAAAATCAACTTTTCTCTTCTCTAAATCTTCTTTTGTTTTTCTTATAATTTCATCTAAAATATCTGCCACTATTTATCCTTACAATTCTCTATTTTTTTAATATGCTCTAAAATATCTTCTTCTTTAATTTGACCTAATTTCAACATATCTGTTGCAACTTTTTTAGCCTCTGTGCACTTACCAAGTTTATAATAACCCCATGCCAATGAATCCAAATAAAAAATATTTTTAGAATCTATTGCTACAGCTTTTTTAACATACTCTATACCTTTGTTCAATTCATAATCGTAATCTATTAAAGTATAACCGTAATAATTGTAATACATAGCTCCTTTTAAACCTAATTTAAATGCTTTATCGAATAGATTAGACATTCTTTTTAAAACTTTTTTATCTACAGAATTATAACTACTTGCAATTTCATAAGTTAATATAGCTTTTTCACCAATCCATTTAGGATTTTTACTCTCTTTATATAAACCATCTAATAGTTTATATGCTTTTACAATCTCTTTTCTGGAAATATACAATTCATATAAAAGACTATCATCATAGTGTGTCTGCTCTAATAGTTTTATAAGGTCATTGTAATCTTTTTTATAAAGGTATAAACTAATTAACTGTTTAATATACTTTTTATCTTTTGTTTTAGAGTATAGTTTTTTAAAAATATATATAGCTTTATTACTATCTTTTGTTAAGTTTAAAAAACCTGCATATACCATATACGCTTCTGTTGGTAATTTATCTTTTTGTATAGCTTTCCATAATAAATCTGAAGCCTCTTTCTCCTTTTTTTGTTTATAAAGAATAGAAATTACACCTTTTAAACTTTTCCAGTTATGCTCTTTTTTATACAATTTTCTATATATACTAAGAGATTTATTATCATCTCCTTTTAAAGAGTATAGATATGCCAACTCATACATAGACTCTATATCTTTATCTGACATATCTTCTATTACTTCGATAACACCATCAGTATTGCCATCTTTAGAGTATAGCCCACCCAAGAGTTCATAAAGCTCTTTACTCTTCTTTTTACTAAGCACAACTTTTAACTCTTTTATAACATCTTTAATATCTCTATACGCTAAAGAAGAGTAAAAGTACTCTACTAAATATTTTTCATTATTTGTTAATTCAAATAGTTTTTTCCAAGTTTGGGCTGCCTCTTTTGGATTACTATTGGCATAGACTAATGCTTTCATTATCAATGCATCTTCATTTTGGTTCTGTTTATTACCTGCATAGACAAAACTACTAAGCAATAAAGCTACAAATATGTATTTAACTGTTTTCATTTAATATTACTCCTGGACACTCTTTTATTAACTCTTTTGTATCGCCTTTAAACTGTTCCCAAAAAGGAAAAGTTCTACACTGCTTTGGTCTCACTTCGTATATGCTACACATTCTCTTATTTTTATCAAAAAATATGCAAGCATAACCCAACTCTTCACAAAAATACTCTTTTAGAGAGTAGCGATTTTTTGCTCTTATAAGATAAGTTTTTGCAAACTCTTCTATACTCATTTTAAGATGCTCAGCCATCGCTTCTATCTCTGGGTAATTTACCCAAATATAACCACTCTCTCCAATACAGCATGCCCCACCACAACTGGCACATGCAGATGAATCAAAACAAAAGTTATATCCCTCTTTTTTAATCACTAATAGCCTTTATAGAGTGTGTATTTGCATTTTTAAATGCACGGCTTGCCTCTGCTGTATATATACCATCTTCATTAAAAACAATCAAAGGTGGCATAATTTTACACTTTGCCTTAGAGCCTTTTCTAGCTGCTATCATAACAATTTTTGCCTCTTTGCTAGCTTTTGGATGAACAAATCTTACAAATTCTGGCTGAAGATTGCAACCCTTTAACTCACTCATTATATCATCTATCTGCCAAGCATCGTAGCAAAATATAAAATAGCCTCTCTGCTTTAACATTTTAGCACTCTTAGCTATAAGTAAACTTAGAGGCAAATGGTGCTCGTATCTTGCAATATTTTTAGACATATTAGGGCTTTGGTTATTGTCTACTTTATAAAAGGGTGGATTTGACACAATAAAATCAAATGTTACATCGGGCTTATACTCTTGCAGGGTTCTATTTTGAATATCAACACTAAAACCATTAATTTCAAAATTTTTTACTGCATAATTGTACATCTGCTCTTGCTTCTCTACTGCATAGTAGTTTGCTTTAAAATCTTTAGCTAAAAGTGAACTAATAACCCCAACACCACAACCAATATCTAAAACATTACCGCGTATTTTAAACTCTTTTGCAAATGCATATAGAAATATCGAATCGCTATTGTAACAGTAACCATCGGGAGATTGATATAAAAACAACTTCATGTGTTATCTTTTTTAACCGAATTATACCAACTTTTTGATACAATCGCGATATGAAGAGCGAAAACAGTAAATTAAATCCACCATCAACAGATTTTTGTACATTAGATTACGATTGTGCCTATTTAAAGGGTAGAAGTGTAAGAATGAATTATAAATATGTATTCAACTCTAATGCAAAATTTAATACAACAGTCGTTCAGAGAGGCTGGCGACGATTTGGAAAGTACTACTTCTATCCAATATGTCAGGGCTGTAATGAGTGTAAAAGCTTAAGAGTAGATGCAAAAAACTTTAAACCATCTAAGTCGCAAAGAAAAGCAATCAATAGAAACAGAGAGACAAAAATTGTAATTCAAAAGCCAACTGTAACACCACAACATCTTGATTTATACAATAAGTACCACGCTTGGAAACGAGAAAAAGATGGCTGGAGAGGTGGAGGAATAACACCAAAAGAGTACTTAGAAAATTTTGCCGAAGGTCCATACAATTTTGGGAAAGAGGTACTCTATTTTATAGATAACAAATTAGTTGGCGTAGATTTGATAGATATTATAGAAGATGGCATAAGTTCTATCTATTTCTTTTATGACCCAGATTATGCACGCTATTCATTAGGTACATACTCTTTAATAAAACAGATAGATATTGCCAAAGAGTTAGGCTTAAATTGGATTTATTTAGGCTATTGGGTAGATGGCTGTAAAGCTTTTGAATATAAACAAAACTTTAAACCATTGCAAATTTTAGATGGCTTTCCAAATTTAAATGAAGAAGCAACTTGGGTAGAGTATAAAGGAGAAGAATAGTATGAAAGTTGGAATTATAGGTTTAGGCTTAATGGGTGGCTCTTTTGCCCTAGCTTTAAAAAAACTCTATAAAAACAAGGGTGAAAAGTTAGAAATAGTAGGAATAGACCACAACGACCAACACTGCCTAGAGGCGTTAGAGCTAAAAATTGCAGATAGAATTACAGATGATATTAATGATTTATTAGATTTAGATTTAATAATTTTAACCATCCCTGTAAATGCAATGCTTAAAGTTATTCCCCAGTTAAAAGATATATCTGAGCATACTACCGTTATAGACTTTGGAAGTACAAAAGAGTTAATTATAAAAGCTATTCCAAAAGAGATACGAGCAAACTTTGTGGCAGCTCACCCAATGACAGGAACAGAAAAATTTGGACCAACTGCAGCCGATAGAAAGCTATACAGAGGTAAAGTAGTTGTACTTTGTGATACAGAAGATAACGACCCTAAGCATTTGAAATTAGCTAAAAACCTATTTAGAGAATTGGGTATGAAAATTTTCTATATGGGAGCAAAAGAGCACGATAGAAATGCTGCTTATATTTCACATATGCCACATGCTGTTAGCTTCTCTTTAGCAAATGCTGTAATGGCACAACAAAATCCTAAAAGTATTTTAGCTATGGCAGGCGGAGGCTTTAAAGATATGAGCCGTATTGCTAAAAGTTCACCTAATATGTGGCTAGATGTATTTAAACAAAATAAAGAAAATTTACTTGATGCAGTAGCTAGTATAAACAGCGAATTAGCAAAATTCCAAGAGTTAGTAGAAAATGAAGAGTGGGAAGAGTTAAGAAGCTGGATTCTAAACGCCAATAAATTACATGATATTTTATAAATAATCTTTTTGTTTACGATATTTAGGATAGACACAAGGGTGTACCACTACAAAATCAATACCAAAAACTATAGCTAAAAAAAGATATTAAATTATCATTTTTCTACAGATTAGGAGATACCCTACGCTCCAACCTGTATTAGAAACTACTTATTCTTTTTCATAACCTTTTTAACCATTTTATTTAAGACTTTATCATTTATTACAATCTCTTTATTGCCATTTGTTACTTCATATAAAAATTTTACCATCTCTTCTATTTTTTTATCTTCATCTATATGAGGATAAAGTATATGCATTGCCTCTTTATAGCTACCATATAGTTTATTAGCTTTTTTAGCTTTTTTACCATTGAATATTTTTGGCATAAATATACCAATAACGATACCTAATAATAAACCTATAAATAGAGCAATTAATATATTTTGTATACCAGAAATATATTTGCTATACTTCCGTTTATAGTACTCTTTATCAAAAAGTATATTCTCTATTTTATTGTTTTGTATATTTTGCTTAGCTTTATTAACTCTATTACTATTAACAACTGCCGTAGATGCAACTTCTATCTTATTATTCTCTTTAGTAGAACTATTTTGACTACTTAATAAAGAACTAATACTCTTTGTTTTTTCTATCTTAATATGAATTGCATTAGCTTTTAAAGTATAAATTCTATGTTTAATAGGACTATATGCTTTTAGTACAATTTCTGGTATAGTATAACTATTTTTAGCAATAAAAACATACTCTTTTTTATATACAGTATATACTTTACTATTTTCAAATCTATGGTCTATCTTTGAATCTTTACTATATTGAGTAACATTTGGAATATCTATTTTAATATCTTCAAAATCATCCAAACTACCCTCACCCTCTATCTTTATTGTATAAGTTACAGGTTTAGAAGCTTTTACTCTACTTTTATCTACAAATGCTTTTAAAGTATAATCACCTATTAACTCTACTCCATTTGGTTGTTTATATACCTTTATGGTTAAACTATTAGAAGATATATTTTTCCAATGAATATCTGCACCAAAAAATCCAAATGGACTTTGCGCTTGTGGTGTCATCTGCATTCCAATTTTTGCCTTTGCAGGAGATATAATAAATTTACCTGACCTTTTAGGAGTTAGTAAATACTTTAAAGAACGCACAACAGTGTTTCCCTTTTCTGTAATATCTCCATCACCTAAAGGCATAACTTTAAAGCCTTTAAAATTTGGTGGTGTATATTTTAAATCTGCACTGCTAACATCAACAGGCTCTATAAGCTCAACACTAACAAGAAAAGGTTCCCCAACTACTATAGCCTTTTTAGAACTACTCATTTTAAAGATAAAACCATCACTATTTTTTTTATCTTTTGGCACACTTTTAACTGTAACTTTAACACTATTTGTTTTATAAGTTTTACCATTAATAACTATGCTATAGGGTTTAATTGTAAAGCTTTTTGTTGGTGTAATTGCATAAGATAAAGCTCTTGTTAAAACATCTTTACCTGTTATTTTAGTAACAGCTGTAGAGACTCTTTTACTTTTAATTCCATATCCAGCTATATCTTTTATATTTGGTAATTTTACTTTTGCATCTTTTAATGTTTGTACTCCTAAAACAACCTTCAATTCTTGCCCTGCTTTTATTGTACTTTTATCTGTTTTAAGTAATACATTTGGCATCTCTGCCGACACCCCTAATGTAAAAACTACAGCTATTATCAACAGTTTATATACTCTATTCATCTCTTATCTCCTACCATGGATTTACAGGTTCATCTTTAGTATCACCCTCTTTTACTCTATACATTAAAACTTCAACTTTACGCTCTTTTAAACTATCTTTCAACATCTTTTTTAACTCTTTATCTAATAGCTTTTTCTTTGCTAATTCTCTTAGTTTTCTTAACTCTTTTTTAGATAATTTTTTCTTATTTTTCTTTTTAGATTTACCATTTTTCTCTTTTTTCTTCTTTTGCTTTTTATCTTTTTTAGGTCGATTTTTAGGCTCTTTAGATTTTTTTATCGCTAGAGCCAAATTTGCTTCTACATCTTTATCATCTCTAATTTTTAAAGCTGTTTTATAAGCCAATATTGCATTTTTATAATCTTGTAATTTAAAGTAACAATTTCCCAAATTATATACTCTATTTAACTCATCAACACCATTTCCAAAGGCTCTTTTGTAATACTTTATAGCCTCTTTATATCTACCTGCTTTATAGAGCGTATTTGCCATATCATATCTATATATATTGCCATCAATACCAAAATTCTCAAGCATCTTAGCTGAATCATTATAATCACCCTTGTTGTATAATTTTTCAGCTTTAGATAACTTTACAAAATCAAATAAACCAGCATTTAAAACAATACTGAATATAGCAATTATAAATAAGACTCTATTTAGCATTTTTAAAGCCTTTAAGGTTAATTCTCATATCTTCAGGTTTGGGTGTAGATATAAAAGATAGCAGTAGCAATATCACAGATAATACAAGTGGGTAGTAAAATAGCTCAACCTTCTGAGGTATTTCAATACTCTTTCCACTTCTAATGCCATTATTATCTATTTTTATTTTTTTAGCCAAACTCGCTATATCATCGTTATAATCTGCAACTATATACGCTCCACCACTTCTCTTTGCAATCTCTCCTAAGTATCTATTAACCTTGCTAACTACAACTTCATCATTTTTCAAAATAGCTTTACCCTTATCATCAATAAGAGTTCCACCTTCATCGGTTCCAATCAAGATAGCATATAGCTTAATACCCTCTTCTTTTATAACTTTTTCTAAATATTTAAGCTCATCTTTATTACCACCATCACTCACAATAACGGCTATTTTTTGTTTTTTATTTTTAAAAATATGCTTTAGAGCTTTTGCTAAACCTTTAAAGTTTGTATAATTTAATATATAGTTATCGCTAACTCCATCTAGGACACTATCTAAAGTCTCTTTATCACTTGTAAATGGTGATAACAGAAATACTCTATCTGCAAAAGTAAGTAACATAACTTCATCTTTTGGTAAATCTTTTAATAAGCTTTTTATTTTTTTCTTTGCAAATTGTAACCTATTAGGATATCTATCTTTAACTCTCATAGAGGCAGATATATCAAGTGCAACTACTATTTCTAATCCACTTAATTTAACCCTTGTCTCACCCTTATCAATATATGGTTCACTCATTGCTATTATCATAAAAAATATTGCTAAAAATAGTATACTATTTCTTACACGATTACTTAAACCACTACCTTCAACTTTAATACGCTCTAACACTTTTGGAGAGAAAACCCTCTCTATACCCTCTTTGTTAGTTAAAACCAGTAAAACAAATATTGTAAATGGAATAATTAAAATAAAAAACATATACGGATTTGCAAAACTCATTTAGCAACTCCTTTAACACTTTTAAAATATACATAAATTAAAAGTAAAATTATTGTAATCATTAATGGAAAATAGTAATAGTATTTATACACTTTATAACTTGTACTCTTTATTTTAGTTGCTTCACTTTTATCTATAGCTTTATAAATCTTTTTTAATGCTTCGTTATTAGTAGCCATAAAAAACTTACCACCCCCAGCATTTGCCAAAGCTTTTAGTTTCGATATCTCTAAATCTTTATCGCTACCAATACCTATAGTATATAATTTAACACCCACCCTCTTTACAAAGTTTACTATATCTGTAAATTTAATACTACTCATATTATCGATACCATCAGTTAGCAATATTACTGTTTTACTTTTTGCTTCTGATTTATGGATTACATAAAGTCCTTGCAACAAGGCATCATAAATAGCTGTTCTTTTACCAGCAATTCCCACTTTTTGTTTATGTAATATATCTAACAGATAGTTTTTATCAAAAGTTAAAGGAGAGGCAATAAATACACTACTTGCAAAATTTATTAAACCGATTCTATCGTTTTTTCTCTCTTTTATAAAATTATCTACAACATCTGTTACAAGTGAAAATTTACTTTTTGTAGGATTATTGATATCAAAGCCTCTATCTAACATAGATTTACTAGAGTCTATAATCAACATTATATCTCTACCCTCTTTTTTTACATTTTTATACTCGGTAACTCTAACTGGTGAAGCCAAAGCTATAATAATAGATACAACAGCACCCCATTTTATAAAATCTAACCATCTACTCTTTAAAGATTTTTTACCAATTAATACATTTATATATGGCAAATATATACTCAAACTCTTAGCAGGGCACTTTACTATACAAAATGCAAATATTGGTAACAATAAAAAAGCGTATGGAAATTCAAAACTAAATTGACTCATCGCACACCTGCTTATATAAATTGTAGTAATTTAGAGTATCTTTATCTACCTCTTTATAATCTTGTTTATATTTATATTTATCTAATCGTACTCTTAATTGCTTAAAAATCTCTCTACGCCTTTTGTCTCTTGCTAGTCTCATTCCATAATATGTTGCATCATAAGCTGCCTTTTTAGGATTGCTCCAATCTACTTTTGAATATTGTATAAAAAAGTATTTTTCACAATCTATTTTACAGTGGGATATAGCATAATTATACCCCTTCTTAAATAATATAAAAGCTATAACAATACCGATTAAAATAGTTACTATAAGTAAGAACATAGAGTAATCTGTAATTGCAATCAATGGTTTAATATCGTGCAGTTTATCCATTATGCCATTCTCTTTATTAGTTGCAAATATGCCTCTTGATGAGTAAATACTTTAGCATATCTCGCCCCAATTTTTCGCAAATGTTTAAAAAAAACTCTATCGTTTTCTATTAATGCCTCTTTATAAACTTTTACTGTTGCCTCATCTACATTGCCACTAAATCTTACTAAATATCCAGGGTCTACAAGACTAATATTACCAAGTGGTTTTGGATGCTCAATAAAGTGGTCTCTAACAATTATTACAAATAAATCGTGCTTTTTAGCCAATAAGCTTAAATTTATATCACCTACAAAATCAGAAATTAAAAACATAAGAGATTTCTTTTTCACTCTTCTGTTTAATGTCTCAACCCAACCCTTAAAATCGGCTGGCTTTCCTATTACATTAAAATTTATTGCCTCTTCTACCTCTTTATTTACTGCAAAAATCTTTTTTGTTGGTTTAGAGTGTCTATATAGTTTGTCGGCATACAAGATATGGCTAAAGAGGTCTCTATTTCTAATAGCAGAATATCCAATAATTGCCAAAAGTTCAACTATATACTCTTGTATCATAACAGTCGTACCAAAATGCGTAGCACCACTAAGCATTGTAGATACTACTACATTTAATTCTCTCTCTTCATTATATATTTTAACATATGGCTTACCACCAAGTTTTGCTGTTGTTTTCCAATCTATCTTTCTGACATCATCACCATATGCATACTCTCTAAGCTCAGCAAACTCAAAGCCTTCGCCATGAAATGTCGAAATATTATTACCGCTAAGTGCACCAAAAACTTGCTTTCTGGTTTTTAAATTTATCTGCTTTGCTTTTGGATTCATTATGGTATAGGAACCGCAGCTAAAACTTTTTCTATAATCATATCTTGTGTAATACCCTCAGCTTGTGCTTCATAACTTAAAATTATACGATGTCTTAAAATCTCTTTTGCAATATATGCTATCTCTATAGGCGATACAAAATCCTGCCCTTTAATATAAGCTATAGCACGAGAGGCTTTATACATATCGATACTAGCCCTTGGACTCGCCCCAAACTCTATATAGTCTTTAATATTTTCTAAACCATACTTCTCAGGCTCTCTTGTTGCAAATATTATTTCGATTATATACTTCTCTATCTCTTGGTCTAAGTGCACATTCATAGCCTCTAGCTGAACACGCATTAAATCTTTTATATCTGCAACTTTTTCTATCTTCTCAAAGCTATTATTAGATACCCGTCTAGCAATCTCTAACTCTTCTGCTCTTGTATTATAAGCAACTACTATTTTCATTAAAAATCTATCTAATTGAGCCTCTGGTAACTCATAAGCACCCTCTTGCTCAACAGGGTTTTGTGTAGCCATAACCAAAAATGGCAAATCTAACTTAAATGTATCATCACCAATAGTTACCTGACGCTCTTGCATTACCTCTAATAGGGCAGATTGCACTTTAGCAGGTGCTCTATTTATTTCATCTGCTAATAATAAATTTGTAAATACTGGACCTTTTTTTATTTTAAAGCTATTGTTTGTCGGGTCATAAATCTCTGTACCTATAATATCTGTAGGCAATAAATCAGGAGTAAATTGAACCCTTTTGAAATCTAAACCTAAAGATTTAGCTAAAGCATTAATAGTTGTAGTTTTTGCAAGCCCTGGTACACCTTCTAAAAGTATATGTCCTTGGCAAATAAGCCCAACTAGCAGCGCCTCGACCATCTTCTCTTGCCCTACTACAACTTTATGTATCTCTTTTTTAATTCTATTAATGGTATTCAATATTTGCTCCTAAGTAGTCCAAATTAGTATGATATATTACAAAAAAATAATTAATTGATAATTAACAAAGAGTTATACAATATATAAAAAGCTCCATTATACCTATAATAAACAATAATTAATAAAAAATACTTATCAAAATAAAGAAAGCTATTATATATAATTATGTAGAATACAGTAACATAATTACTAATTATAATACGATATTTTTATATTTTTTTTTATTCTTTAATCAAATTTTATTCTTATGATGTTATCATTACATAAGTTATCCCAATAAAACATAATAAATATATTTTATTGAATAACTTCATAATTTAAGTTTATAGCTTAGCTACAAGGAGAAGTCTATATGAAAGAAAACAACTACTGGTCTCCAGTAATTGCTGGTATTATACTTGGTATTGCACTATTTATTAGCTTTATGGTGGCAGGACAAGGAATGGGTGCAAGTGGTGCATTTGCAAGAGCAACAGCACAAGCTACATTTACTGTAGACCCATCGTTTGCACAAAATGCTTATGCGGGTAAATATTTAAAGCATGGTAATGCATTAATGAACTGGACAGTATTAGAGGTTGCAGGTATCTTTATTGGTGGTTTAATAAGTGCTCTTCTTGCTAGAAGAATTAAACCAGAGATTACAAGAGCAAAAGGTTACTCATCAGGAAAAAGACTTTTCTTTGCATTCCTTGGTGGTGTTATTGTTGCAGCCGCAACAAGACTTACAAGAGGTTGTACAAGTGGTCAAGCACTAGATGGTGCAGCTACTTTTAGTGTAGGTGCATGGATATTTATGCTCGCAGTATTTGGCTCAGGATTTCTATTCTCATTCCTGTTTAAAAAGCAATGGAAAGGGGTTGAATAATGGAAACAGTATTACCACTATTTTCAAACGGATTTATAGATAGTAACTTAAATTATATCCTAGCAGTAGGTATAGGTATTTTATTTGGTTTTATTTTAGAGCGTGGTGGATTTGGAACATCAGCACACATTGCCCCTGTATTCTATTTTAAAAGCACAATAGTTCCAAAAATTATGGTTTCAGCTATCATTACAACAGCAACACTAATTTTACTAGGTACTCTATTTGGATATATTGATTTTTCACAAATATTTATACCAACTACATACCTTTGGCCTTACTTAGTAGGTGGAGTTATTTTTGGTTTAGGTATGGTAATGTCAGGTTGGTGTCCAGGAACTGCAGTAGTAGGTATTGCAACACTTAAAATAGATGCAATATTTTTTGCACTTGGTCTATTAGTTGGTATGTTCTTCTACTTCGACATATATCAATATATAATCGACTTTGCAAACTCAGGAAACTTAGGCAAATTTACAATCGACAAATTAGTTGGCGGAGATATAAGAATATCTTACTTAGTAACAGTAGCAGTATCTTTTGGACTTCTACTATTTGTAATGGCAATGAAAAATATAAAAGATAAACAAGGAGAGAATTAATGAGTAAACTAACTTCAGCGGTAGGAATCGTTTTAATAGCAGCAGGAGTAGTAGCTTCAATATCTGCAAGTCACGAAGATGTATTAAAAGCAAATAAAACACTGTGTGCTAAATATACGAAAGATGCCGAGCTTGCACTTGCTAGTAAAGATTTTAATAAAGCTCTTAAATTTGCAAAACTGGCTATAAAAGTAGACCCTAGTAATAAGTTAGGGTACACTGTATTAACTAAAATTGCAGATGCTAAATGTACAGGTAATGCACCAGCTACAAGTAATTCAGCTCCATCTAATGCAACTTCAACAAAAACTCAAGCACCAGCAAAACCTGCTCCTGATGAAGATGAAGATATGGGTTGTTAGAAAAAATAATAGTTGAGAGTTTTGTTCTCTCGACTCAGCTAAAACTATAGGGCACCTATAATCCTAAAATTTGCACATACAATTTAATTTTGTATAAAGAGAATTAATTCTCTTTATACAAGGTTAAAAACCTTATATTTACTAAATGTTTTAAGGAGACATAATGAAAAAAATTATCGCAAGTGCAGTATTAGCAAGCAGTGTTGCTATGGCAGTAAATGTACCAGTAAATCATCTTGTAGATGCTAGTTGGTTAGCAAAAAATGCTAAAGATGTAGTTATCGTAGATTTAAGTAAGCCAAAAGATTATGCAGCAGGTCATATTCCAGGTGCAGTTAATATTCCTAAGGGTAAATTCTTCCAAGGTAAAATGGGAGATATTGGGCATCTTTTAGATAATCCAGCTCAAGTAAAAGACCTTTTTGACAAAGCAGGAATCAATAACGATTCTACAGTTGTATTTACAGCTCATGTTAAAAAAGCTAAAAAGTATACTGATATGACAAGAGGTCTATGGACTGCGTGGGTTTACGGACTTAAAAATGTAGCAATCTTAAATGGGGGTATCGAAGCTTGGAAGGGTGAACTTTCTAAAGATGCACCTGCAACAAAAACTGGTAATTTTGAGCCAAAAGCTTTCTCTACTACAGATGTAAAAACTTGGAGAGATATTTACAGTGCTCAAATTAATAAAGATGAGCAAATTGTAGATGCAAGAGAGATGAAACACTTCGAAGGTAAAGATAAAGATAAGAGACTTTTAAAACATGGTCATATTCCAGGTGCTAAAAAAGTTTCTGCTTACTTATTTGCTAAAAAAGATGGTAATCTATTTAAATTAGTAAGTGCTGATGAAGCTAAAAAAATGATTAAAGATGATGGTGTAGATATCAATAAGCCAGTTGTACTTTACTGTAACACAGGTCACTTAGCAACAGGAAGCTGGTTTGTTATGAAATTCATAGCTGGTGCAAAAAATGTAGGTGATTTTGATGGTTCAATGTATGAATATACAAGAACAGATAACCCAGTAGAGCAAGGGCAACCAAAATAATTTGCTATTTCTCCCCTAGCGGGAGAATTTATGCTATACTTCTCTTCATTAACTGAAGTTATTAATCCTACAAAAATAGGCAATTTATGAAATACTTTTTAATAGCATTTTTACTAATAAATTTACTACAAGCTAAAGAGTCTTGCCTAAATTGCCATAGCGATACCACCTCTATGGACAACTTCCACGATATTAAAACTATGGGTTGTGCCTCGTGCCATGGCGGAGATAAAACAGCTCTTAGCAAAGAGCAAGCCCACAAAAATATGGTTTTAAATCCTGCACGCTTAGAACATGCTAAAATTTTCTGCGGAAAGTGCCATAAAGAGATAGTAAATAGAGTTCAAAAATCGATAATGAACTCTATGAGCGGAGTTTTAGATACACTAAAATTTCAATTCAAAGAGACAAAGCAAGTAACACAGAGTGGTGGCATACAAGAGTTAAGAGCAAAGCCAACCTCTAAACAGAGCTTAGCTGAAGACCATTTTAGTAAACTCTGTGCAGCCTGCCACATAAACCAAAATGAAAAAATCTTTAAAAACTATACCCCAAGAGGTGGCGGATGTGTAGATTGCCACCGCATAGCACCTGCTAAAATAACTACTACTGGCAATCATGTAAAAATTATTCACCCAAAACTAAGCACCAAAATACCTTCTAGTAACTGCCTAAAGTGCCACAATCGCTCTAACCGCATAGGCTTAAGCTACTTTGGCAAGTTCGAAAGCGAAGGCTACGGCACACCATATATCCACGGTAAACTTAGCCATAAATTAGATAAATCAAGATTCTATTACGATTTACCAGCCGATATACACCATAGCAAAGGTGGCTTAGATTGTATAGATTGCCACAGCGAAGTTGGCGTAATGGGCGATGGCAAAAAACATCTACATATGGAAGATGCACTAGATATTAGTTGCCAAGATTGCCACAACCCAACATTTAAACCAAGTAGCAACTACCCAAAAGTAGCAATGCTAAGTGCCCTAAATGGCAATATACCACTAGTAAAACAGATAGCCGTCACAGCCAAAAAAGGCACACCCCTTTACAATGTAGCAAAAGATGGAAATAAAACAGTAATTTACCGAAAACGAGATGGCAAAAAATTCACTATTTCAAAATTAAGCAACAAACCATACCACAATTTAGATATTCACAAACGATTAGACTGCTCAGCCTGCCACAGCAAATGGATAGCAAGTTGCTACGGATGCCACGAAGTCTACTTTAAAGATGGCAAACAGTACGACTGGATAAAACACAGAAAAACCAAAGGGCAGTGGATGGAGTTAAGAACTTATCTACGCTACGAGTCCCCTGCTCTAGCAATAGGCTACAACAAAAGAATAATGCCAACAGCCCCCGGATGCCAAGTGCTAACAACAATTTACGAAGGCAACAAAACAACCCATCCATTCCACTCATTTGCATACGCAGCATGGAGCCCACACACAACAAGCAAAGATGCAAGAGGATGCATAGATTGCCACTTTAACCCACTAACATTAGGCTTAGGCAATGGCGTATTAGATATGAACAAAAGTGGTATAAGCTTTATGCCATACTACGACTCAAACGCAAGTGGCTTACCAATAAGCTACCCAATAGATGCACTAATCAGTAAAGATGGCAAACAGTTCCAAAGCTTCTCTCGCAACAACGCCAGAGGCTTCAATAAAAAAGAGGTAAACAAAATTGTTGATGCCTACAAATGCATAATCTGCCACGGCAAATACAACGATAAAATATATAAAGATTTCAATGCAAGCAAAAAGCGATTCAAAAACAGACAAACCCCTTGTGCCAAGGAGTTACTAAAATGAAAAAACTCTCCAACACTCGTTCCCATGTTACACATGGGAATGCATACCAAAAAACTACAATTTATGCAAAATTAGCAAACGCCGTCATTCTGAGCAAAGCAAAGAATCTAACTAAAACTACAGAAAACAGAACCCTCTCGTTCCCATGTTACAGATGGGAATGCATATCTAATCTAAAACTAAATACAAAGTTAATTAAATCAATAATAATATCAACCCTACTACTAACTATCCTAAACGCCAACGACTGCATAAAATGCCACACCAACAAAATGCAAGAGTGCAAAGCCAATATCCACTTCACTCTAAAAAAAGCAATAAACATAACCCGAAAAACCTTCGGCATTAAAGATAGCAATGTAACCCTACAAACCCTACCAGAGCCACAAAAAACAATAAAAGAGCCAAAAGATTTAGTAGATGATATGCTAAGAAGAAAATGCCTAAGATGCCACTTAACAAGCCAAACGGTAAACCCCACTAAAAACCTCTGCCTAGCTTGCCACAACCCACACAACAACAGAGCCGACAGCTACAAAGCAAAACCAACGCAAGCCAAATGCCTAAAGTGCCACAACGGCGAATTTATAGGCACCGACTACTTAGGCAAATTCCCCCATGATTACGACAAATCATACCGAAGCCCAATAGACAAAAACGGCTTCTACCCAAATGCAAAAGATGGCATAGATTACCACTTTTTAGCCCAAGATATTCACCACCAAAAAGGACTAACTTGCATATCGTGCCACAACAAAACAGACGGCAAAAACTGGCTAAAACCAAAATGCACCTCATGTCACAAAAACTTAAGCCCAACTAACCATAAAAGCTACCACAGCAAACTCTCATGCACCGCCTGCCACGCAAGCTGGATGGTAAACAGCTACAACCTAAATATCTTTAGAGACGACACCCCAAATTACAAACAGTGGAAACGCTTAACAATGCAATACGACCCAAAACTAGAAAAATTCCTAATAAACGCATTTAGAGCCAAAACCCCACCCCCACCAAAAATGCTAGACTACCTAGACAACAAAGAAAAAGAAGGCATCTGGTACAGTGGCTGGAAATTCAAAAGATGGGAAAACTTCTATCTAGTAAACTCAAAAGATGGCAAGATAGAACTAGCCAAACCAATGTTCCAATACAAACTAAGCTACAAAGATAAAAACGGCACAATGGTATTTGATAATGTAAGCCAAACCAACGGCAAAAAACTAGAAGCCTTCCTAATAAAACACCCCCACACAATCACAAAAAAACCAAAATCCTGCGAACAATGCCACAACAACCCAACCCTATTTGATAAAAACCAAATAAACAAACCACTATTTAAAGGCAAGTTAATAGACGCAACCCCACTAAACAAAAAACAGTTAGAAAAAATGCAATCAAAAAAGTATAAGATAGAGAGAGCTAAGATGCTATTTAAAAAATAGACTATTAGCAACAAAAAACAATATCACCTATTGTAGGGGCAATTCCCTTGTGGTTGCCCTTTTGATTGCAAATGCTTATCATATATATTACTTCCATTCTGAGTATCCATAAGGGCAACCCTACAATTCCAATTATTTAAAAAATAATACCCCAATAATTCCATACCAAATTAGACAACAAGCCAACTTGCTCTATAATTAGGTACTTCAAAGCGAAAAAGTCACACTTCAAACTTTCACCTATTGGGTGCGACTTTTTCAACTAAGGATGGATA
>JALVTE010000018.1 GCA_027024155.1 Campylobacteraceae bacterium | reverse complement strand
TAACTTTTGCTACTTTTCTAAGTGCTGAGTTAGGCTTTTTAGGAGTTGTTGTATAAACTCTTGTACATACACCTCTTCTTTGAGGACAGCTTACTAATGCTGGTGATTTTGATTTTTTAATCACTTTTTTACGCTCTTTGCGTATAAGTTGGTTAATAGTTGGCAACTTATTTCCTTTCGAATTTTATGTTTTTCTCTTTACGAGAGTTGAATCTGGTGGGTTACACCACAAAATATTTTTTGCGTACTTTATGCTATAACCTAGAAATAGGCGATATTATACTCAAATTTGCTTAAAATGATGTTAAATTAAGAGAAGAATTTAGTAGTAAATTATAGTAGTGCAAAAATGCACTACTTTTTAATTGCATTAAGATAGAATCTCTTCTATTGTTATGTAGTCACCAACGCGACCAGTCATCTGCTCTACGTCTGTATTTACTGGTAGTGTTTTTTTACCTGGTCTCCAGTTTGCCGGACAAACTTCACCTGTTGCTTCTGCATGTTTCCAAGCTTTTACTTGTCTTAAGAACTCATTTACATTTCTACCAACTGATGGTGCTTGCACCTCTTGTGCTACACATACACCGTTTGGATCTATTAAGAATCTACCTCTAAGAGCGATTCCCTCCTCTTCTATCATAACACCAAATGCTCTACTTACTTTACCTGTAGGGTCTGCACCGATTGTTAATTTTAAATCTTTTAATAGAGGTTCAGTCTCTACAAATCTTTTATGTGAGAATTTAGTATCTGTAGATACTGCTAAAATCTCTACACCTAACTCTTGGAACTCATCATATTTTGCATTCATTGCTGCAATCTCTGTTGGGCATACAAATGTAAAGTCTGCTGGATAGAAACAAACAACAAACCATTTACCCTCATAATCTTTACTCTCTACTGTTGTGTAGTGCCCACTCTTTGCATCGTATGCATCCATTTTAAACTCTGGTACTTTTTGTAAAACCATTGAACTACTCATCTTTTTCTCCTCTGTTTTAATATTTTCTTCTTCAACAAGCTCTGTTGTCTCTCGTGCTTCAACTGTTTTGCTATCGCAAGCCATTTTGCATCCTTTTCGTTTTGGATGGCAGAATTATACAGCTTTAAACTTAAAATAAAATTAATTATATAATAATTTTTATTATTTATCTATTATTCAAGATAAAATCTTGAAACCTTGAAATTTTTAGTAAAACTAAGTATAATTCATTAAAATAAGATATATAATAGGAGCTAATATGATATATGCTGCACCATTAAAGATGAATAAACTTGACAGTGCAATTACAAAAGTTTTAGGCAAAGCAAAATATTTTGGTATTTATGATGATGCTACTAATGAGATAAAAGTTATAAAGAATCAAGACCCAAGCGGACCTGCATTTTTTAATCAATTAAAGGCTGAAAATGTAGATGTTATACTAACACCACACGCTGGACCTGGTGCAGTAAATGCATCTATGAAGTTTGGAATAGGACTATATTACTGTGGAGATGATAGAAAACTACTTTTAGAAGCAGTTAAAGAGTTTCAAGAGGGTAAATGCCCAAAAATTACTGCACAAAACTTCGAACAGTACCATTAATTCTAAAAAATAAAACTACCGATTTAATTCGGTAGCTTTTTGAAATAATACTAAAATATCATACCATCTATTGGGCTACTTGCAGTTGCAAATGGTTTTTTCGGGATTCTTCCTGCTTCGTACGCCATTCTACCAGCTATTACCGCATTTTTCATAGCTTCTGCCATTAAAATCGGGTTTTTAGCTTGTGCAATAGCAGTGTTTGTTAGTACTGCGTCTGCTCCTAGCTCCATTGCGATTGCTGCATCGCTTGCAGTTCCTATACCTGCATCTACAACTACAGGTACACTTACTGCCTCTCTAATGAATACAACATTATAACGATTCTGAATTCCCAATCCACTACCTATTGGTGAAGCTAAAGGCATAATTGCATGTGCTCCTGCATCTTCTAATCGTTTTGCCATAATTGGGTCGTCGCTTGTGTATGCCATAATTGTAAAGCCATCTTTTGCTAATACTTCGCACGCTTTAATTGTTTCTAAAACATCTGGATAAAGTGTCTTTGCGGTATCACCGATAACCTCTAGCTTAATTAAGTCTATGCCTGTTGCTTCTCTTGTTAATCTAAACAGAGTAATCGCCTCTTCAGCAGTTGTACATCCAGCTGAATTTGGTAAAAATTTAACATTGCTATCTTTAAAGTAATCCATTAAATTCTCTTCGTCTGGGTTTGTAATATTTACACGACGAACAGCAACTGTAATCATCTCTGCACCACTAGCTATAGTTGCATCATATGTTGTTTTAAAGTCCGGGTATTTACCACTACCAACAATTAAGCGACTATCAAATTCATAATTCCCAATTTTTAAAATATTGCTCATTTTTATCTCTCCAGTTTCTATATTTTAGCTATTTTACATAATAAAACTTAATTTATGATTTATAAGCACCATCAATAAATATTAACTATCTAGTTTCATTGATAAATCTATCCAGCTAGATTGGTGGATTGTGCTTCCGCTACTAATAGCGTCTACACCTGTTTTTGCTATCTCTTCAATAGTCTCTAGCGTTACATTTCCACTAGCTTCTAGTAGAATGTGTGGATAGTTTTCATCTCTAAAGGCTACCACCTCTTTTATCTGCTGGGGAGTCATATTATCGCACATTACAATATCAGCTCCTGCTTCCATTGCTGCTTTTACACCTACTAAATCTTCGCACTCTATCTCTACTTTAGAGGTAAATGGGATTTTAGCTCTAACCTCTTGCATAAACTCTTTTAAGTTATCTATTGTCTTTAGGTGGGTATCTTTTAGCATTAGGCAGTCATCTAAGCCCATGCGGTGGTTTATTCCTCCGCCACATCTTACTGCATACTTTTCGAACTCACGAAGTAGCGGGCGTGTTTTTCTAGTATCTAATAGCTTAACACCATACTTGCTAATCTTTTGCACATACTGGTTTGTAAGTGTAGCAATAGAGCTAGCATGAAGCGTCATATTAAGTATTGTTCTCTCTAAGCTCAGAAGCGATTTAGAGTTGCCTTTAATAAGCACTAACTTATCGCCCTTCTTAAAACTTTCACCATCGTTAACATTAAAGGTAAACTTTACATCAAAAAGGTTTTGCATAGCAAGTAGATACTCTTGCCCTGCAAATATGCCATCACTTTTTGCTAATATGTAGCCACTTACCTCTTTTGGCTTAGTTACACGAACAAAAAGGTCGCCTCTTCCAATATCCTCTTTCAGAGCCTGCTTTACAAACTCCTCTTGGCTTAACAACACTACTTAATCTCCAACATTCTATCAAGTGCTAGTTTAGCATACTTTGCAACAGTTGGCTCTACAAAAATTTCGTTAATTGGTTGTTCATCTTCGATAGACTTTAACACTCTATACAAATCTTCCAATGTTGTCTCATTCATTGTTGGGCACTCTGGTTTTGTAGCAGATAGTACATATGTATTTTTATCTCTTAATCTGTTTACTAAGTTATACTCTGTTCCTACAGCTACTTTTTGCTCTTCTGGTAACTCTTTTATATATTTAATAAGTTGCGAAGTAGAGCCTGCAAAGTCAGCTTCTTGTACAACTGCTGGGTCGCACTCTGGATGTACTGCTATTAAAATATCTGGATACTTTTGGCGGAAAAATTTAATATCGTCTACCGTAAATAGTTGGTGAACCGAGCAGAAACCGTTAAAACAGATAATATCTGCCTCTTTAGGGTCACACTCGCCCTCGCCTATTACACAACTTTTTAGCCCCATCTCATTTGCAAAGTTTTGCCCAAGGCATCTGTCTGGCACAAACAGAATCTTTTTGCCACTCTCTAAACCTTTTTCGATAATTTTATACGCATTAGAACTGGTACATACCATTCCGCCCATCTCTCCAACTTTTGCCTTTACGGCTGCATCTGAATTTATGTATGTAATTGGCAAAATATCCTCTTTGGCAACCCCACGCTCTACCATATAGTTTACGCTATCATCAAAATAACTAGCATCTATCATTCTAGCCATTGCACAACATGCAACTTTTGGCATTAGTACGCGTTTTTCGGGAGCAATTACTTTAACACTCTGCCCCATAAAGCCAACACCACAAAATACAACCCATGGGTTTTCGTCTACTTGGCACTTTCTGGCAAGCTCTAAGCTATCACCTGTAATATCTGCTAATTCAAAAACTTCGTCTCTTTGGTAGAAATGCCCAACTATTGTTACCGGTAACTTCTCTTTTAATCTTAAAATTTCTGCTTTGTAATCCATTGCTACTCCGTTTACCAAGATTATTAATTTGCCTAATCTAGGTTTATATTTGCATTATTATAGCAAAGAAAGTTTATTTATAGTAAAATAACATCAATTTTTAATCGGAGAAACTTAATGTTATCAGCAATAATGCAAGGCATACTAAATTTTATTACAAGCTTTAATGGCTCATTTTATATAATCGCTTATTTGGTAGGAGGTATTCCTTTTGGTTATCTACTTGCTAAATATATCGGTGGTGTCAATGTAAAAGAGGAAGGTAGTGGAAATATAGGTGCAACCAATGTACTGCGTGTTTTAAAAGCCAAAGACCCTAAATTAGCAAAAAAGTTAGGAGCCCTTACTCTACTTTTAGATGCCTTAAAAGGTGCAGTTGTAATTTTAATTGCTAAATATATGGGAGCAAACGACTTTACACTCTGGTCTATCGCTGTATTTGCTGTAATTGGTCACTGCTATACTCCATTTTTACACTTCGAAGGGGGTAAAGGTGTCGCAACTGGTTTTGGTGTTTTGATGGTATTAATTCCTATACCTACATTAATCGCACTTGTAGTCTGGTTTTTAGCTGCTAAAGTAATTAAAATATCTTCTTTATCATCACTGCTTGCCCTACTCTCAATATTAATCAGTAGCTATATTTTATACCCTAAAGGTTTAGCAGGAATATATACATATATGCCACTATATGTAATAGCATTTATAATTTTTTATAAGCATATTCCAAATATCATTAGAATAGTAAAAAAAGAAGAGGGCAAGGTAATTTGAAAATCGAAATAGAAAATTTAACCTTTAATTGTATTATAGGACTTTTAGATTTCGAGCGAATAAAAGAGCAAAAAGTCGTAGTAAATATTAGTATTGAATACCGTTACACAAAAGATAATTTTATAAATTATGCAGAAGTTGCAAATATTACAAAACAAAACATTACACAAAAACAATTTAAATTATTAGAAGATGCACTAATATCTACAAAAGAGACAATCTTTAAAGAGTTTAATAATATTAAAAAGCTCTATATAAAAATTGCAAAACCAGAAATATTAGATGACTGTATAGTCTCACTTAGTGATAGTTGGGAATTTGAATAATTTAACTTAGCAGCTACCAACTATCAATAACTTCAATAACCTCATAGCGCTCTTTACTTGCATAAAGCTTTTTATTTTTTCTCTTATTTTTATAAGATAAGTGTTTTGTTTTTCTAAATTTATTTGCCAATTTTTTATACCGTTTATGATATTTTTTATATTTAAAATTACGGGCATCACCATATATTTTAACAGGTACTCCTAGTTTACTCCAATACCATAATTTTTTTGCTGTAGATTTAGAAACCCTAATACAACCATGAGATGCAGGATATCCTGGTAAATACCCTTGATGAATAGCTATGCCACTATTTGTTAAACGAAGCATATATGGCATTTTAGCACCACCATTAGGTTCTGGATATTTATTAGATATATGAAACTTCTCTTTATCTAATATTTTAAAATTGCCATTTGGTGTGCTATGTCCACTTTTACCAGTAGAGACGGGAGCGCTAAATAGAACTTTACCATTCTCTTTTGCATAAATTTTTTGTTTACTTAAATTTATCTCTAAAGATTTACTAGCATATAAATTAACAAAGAAAAAGATAAAAATAAGATATATAATTTTTTTCATAATATAAAATACCTTTTTGAAATATTATACCCATTTGAAATAAATATATATAATAATATCATCATTTTATCTATATTTTAGTATAATTAGTCTTATTATGAAATTCTTAAAATAGTAATAAATATGCGATAAATATATCTACTGAAGTTAAAAATATACAAAAAATCAAATTTAACTTAAAAAATTTCATTAAAACATAGGATATTCCTTAATTTATGATATAATTTAAGAAAATTTTAATTTAACGGGATTAGATAATGAGAATTTTAATAATAGAAGATGAAGTTACGCTAAATCAAACATTGAGTGATGGATTAAAAGAGTTTGGGTATCAAAGTGATATTGCAGAGAATATAAATGATGCAAGATATATGATAGATATAAGAAATTATGACTTAATTCTTTTAGATTGGATGCTACCTGATGGCAATGGCATAGATCTTATCCCAGAAATAAAATCTAAAAGTCATAAAACTGCTGTAATTGTTTTATCTGCAAGAGATGACAAAGAGAGTGAAATTGCAGCACTAAGAATTGGTGCCGATGACTACATAAAAAAGCCTTTTGATTTTGAAATACTACAGATGAGAATCGAGGCAAAACTTAGATTTGGTGGTAGCAATATTATTGAAATAGGAGATTTAGTAATTAACCCAGAAGAGGAGAAAATAATCTATCAAGGTGAAAGTGTAGAGTTAAAGGGTAAACCTTTTGAAGTTTTAACACACTTAGCAATGAGAAACGACCAAATTGTCTCTAAAGAGCAACTACTAGATGCAATTTGGGAAGAGCCAGAACTTGTAACTCCTAATGTAATAGAGGTAGCAATTAACCAAATTAGACAGAAACTAGATAAACCACTAAATATTACAACTGTTGAAACAGTAAGAAGAAGAGGATACCGCTTTTGCTTTTCGGGCGAAGCATAAGAGTTAATTTTTTATTAAAACTAATTGTCACTATGGCAACATTAGTTTTAATAACATCTTTTTCTCTATATATTTATATCAGATATAACTCTAATCAACAAATTGAGAGCACTTTAACAAAACAGGCAAATTATCTTTTAGAAAATTATCCAAATTTAGAACAAGCTCTTCTTGATAAAAAAGATTTATTAAAAAATAGTGTTGATATAGAAGCTAAAATTGAGCATGCACCATATATTCACTATAAACCTAAGTTTTTTAGAACAATTAAAATAGATAAGAATTACTATATTCAAGGTTTTTTCCCCTATAAATTTAGAAGTCAAGATTATCTGCTTTTAACAAAAAATATTACAAGTCAAATTAAATTAGAAAAAATTGTTTATAGAGGAGTTATTTTTGCAAATATTGTCTCTTTAATTGTAATTATTATTTATGCTTTTGTTCTCTCTAAAATGTTAATTAAGCCGATAACATTTTTTAGTAATAAAATAGCAAAAATGAATGAAAATAGATTAAGTAAACTAGATACTAAATCTTTACCAAAAGAGTTTGAGCCATTAGCGAACTCTATAAATCAACTTATTGCAAAAATAGAGAATTTTATATACTACAAAAAAGAGCTTTTTATTGGAGCAGCTCATGAATTAAAAACTCCTCTTGCTGTTATGAAAACAAAATCTCAAGTTACACTCTTAAAAAAGAATAAGAGTATTGAGAGTTTAAAATCGGCAATAGAGCAAAATATTAAATCTATAAATGATTTAAACGAAATCGTAGAGTCTATTCTTGCATTTGGTAGAGCTGAAGGAGCACAATTTGAAGAGTCTAAAGAGATAGATATTATAGAGTATTTAAATACAATGATAGAAGAGTTTGAAATCATAGCCATTAAAGAGAGAAAATATATAGTTACAGATATATCTCCAAAATCGTTAAAGCTCTCTATTAGACCGATGCTATTTAGACACATTATGCAAAATATAATGCAAAATGCAATTAGGTTTGCACCAGAGGGTAGTAAAATATATGTAAAATCTTATATATATAAGAAACAATTTATAGTTAGAGTAAAAGACAGTGGCGTTGGGTTACCAGATAATTTTGATGTTTTTGCACCATTTAAAAGAACTAAAACATCAAAAGGAACAGGTTTAGGACTATTTTTAGCAAAAAGTGCGGCTGATTCATTAGGGGCTAAACTAAAATTAGAAAATAGAGCTAAAAAGAGTGGTGCAGTTGCGTCAATTATAATACCCATAACTTCACATATTTAAATATTAAATCTATAATATTAAGTAAAAATATTTTTTTAAAGTCTGTTTAAGATTAAATAAGTTATAAAGCATTGTAAAATATAAATTTAAAGGGTGCTTATGGCATTAATGATAAAAGATGAATGTATAGCCTGTGATGCTTGTAGAGAAGAGTGTCCAACAGGTTCAATAGAAGAGAATGATCCAATATATATAATAGATGGGGATAGATGCACAGAGTGTGTAGGTTTTTTCGATGAACCACAATGTATCTCTGTATGTCCAGTAGACTGCATTATTACAGACCCAGATAATACAGAGAGTATAGAAGAGTTAAAATATAAACTATCTCAACTTGAAACTGAAGGCATTGTTTAAATGCCTAAACGCATTGCTATTGTAGATATCGGCTCAAACTCTGCTAGAGTTGTAATATTTCAGAGAACAAGTAGATATGGTTTTCATTTAATTGCCCAAAAAAAAGCAGCAGTTAGAGTATCTGAAGGAAGCTATAGCAATGGTGGTTATCTTCAAGAGGAAGCTATCAATAGAACGATAGCTGCTCTTAAAAGTTTCAAAAATATTATACAAGACTACAAAGCAAGAAAAACACTAATAGTTGCAACAGCTGCAGTTAGAAATGCTCCAAATAAAGAGTACTTCCTAAAAAGAGTTAGAGAAGAAACAAAACTAAATATAAAAGTAATTGATGGCACAAAAGAGGCATATTATGGTGCAGTAGCTGCCAAAAACCTATTACCATTAAATATTAATTCAATAAGTATAGATATTGGTGGAGGCTCAACTGATATTGCATTAATACAAAATTCTAAAATTATAGATGCTATATCTATTGATATTGGTACAATAAAAATAAAAGAGCTATTTTTTGATAAAAATCTAAAACTTGAAGAAGCAGGAGATTTTATTAAAAAAGAGTTTAATAAAATACCTCAAAACTTTAAAGTTGAACAAGCAGTAGCAATAGGTGGAGTGCTTAGAGCGCTTAGTAAATCAATTATAGATAGTAGTGACTATAGCTTTAACAAAATACATGCATTTGAGTACAAAATATCTGAACATATTAACCATATAGATGATATTTTAGATGCAAGTAGTAATAAAAGATTAAATGATTTAAATATTAAAGAGAGTAGATACGACACAATAAAAGAGGGTGTATTAATATTTAAAATTCTACTAGAGACATTGAACATAGATAAAGTTATTACAAGTGGTGTTGGAATCAGAGAGGGGTTATTCTTGCACGATATGCTAAGAGGTTCTAATGGAAACTTTCCTAGAGAGATTAATCCAAGTATAGTTAGCATTACGGATAGATTAGATATGCTAGAGCTATCTTATAAAAATAAAATTATTGCTGCAAAAAAACTCTATTATTTACTTAAAAATGAATTTGATGAAAAAGAGAAACATTTAAAACATTTAATAGATGCAATTAAAATATCAAATGTAGGTAAAACATTAACTATTTATAATGAACACAAACATGCTTACTATATTGCAAGTGCAGAATTAAATTGGAAATATAGACATAAAGATATGCTTTTAATAGCTACCATTCTTCGTTCAAAAGGAGATAAGTTAATATATAAACCTCTAAAAAAAGAGCATACTAAATTACTGCCTTCTAAAAAAACTATAAAATGGCTTGGATTTATATATACAATAATAAATATAATTTTTAGCTACTCATCAACTAATAAGTGTACATTTGCATGCGAAAATGGTCATTTAATTATTTATTCTGATATAGAACTACCTCTATTTAATTCAGAGATAGAGAATTTAAAACTATTAAAAGATTTTAAAATAGTCGTTAAAACAAAAAATACATAGAGATAAAAGTAGAATTTATATAGCTACTCTTTGGATTTGACATAAATATTCAAAAGGTAGCTCCTACACCATCAAGTTAAAAATCTTAGCTTAATGGTATTGAAGGGTAGCTCCAATAATAACTAATGCCAATTTTATATAATATAAATCTAATATTTATGAGTCTATAGCCTAAACTAAAAAAAATTAAACAACTTAATGATAATAAAGATAATAAGAGGAAAAAGGTAAGTAAAAGTAGCCAAAACTACTGAATTGCAGGGTACAAAACCCTACTCTAAACTTTTAGAATTTACTACCAATAGTAAATTCGAAAGTAGCTGTTCTATCACCTACTTTTTTATTAACTGCTTTCGCAAAAATTAAATTAACTGGACCAAATGGTGAACGCCACTCTATTTGAGCACCAACTGAACCACGCTTTACTGTTTGTCCATAACCTTTAATCATACCATAATCTACAAAACCTGTAAGACGCATCTTTTTAGTAATCATATCTAATGGAATACTAGCTTCTAGTGACAATACAGCACTTTTATCTCCACCTAATCTTACACCTTCATCTTTACCCTCTTTTATAATAGGTGCGATAGAAGCTGGTGAATAACCTCTTATACCCCAACTAGAACCACCTAAGAATAGTCTCTCTGCTCTTGGAGTATTTCCTTTGTTAGCAATATATCCAGCTCTTAACTTTGCTCTTAAAATTAAGTCATAATCAAGAACATCTTTCATACCATAATACGCAGCAAGTTTTAATTGAGTTTTTAAATACCTTGCATATTTTCTCTTATCACCAAAGCCTGCATATTCTAAATCTAAATCTGCATAGTAACCTCTTCTTGGTGTATAGTAGTCATCTGTATTATCAAATGTAATAGAACTTGTTATTGCTGATTTTTTATATGATTCATAATCTATATTATATTTTGAACTATCCGTATTTTTTATATAATCACTATATGATACATCAGAGAATGTATATCCAATTGAAGCACTTATGTCTCTAGTAAGTTTTCTACCTACACTAATATAAGCACCTTTCTCTTTTTTAGTATAATCAATAAATTCATAACTTTGATGGAATACCCCCACAGATAGACTATATAAAGAGTCAAACACTCTAGGGTCTATTAAAGATAATCCATAATTGTGAGACTTTTTAGTTTTCTCTAATGTTAAGCTATATCCAATACCTGTTCCAAATATATTTTTATCAGATAGTGAAGTATTAATACCGAAACCATCATAACTTCCATAGCTTAAACCAGCAGTAATACTACCAGTTTGTGCCTCTTTTACATTTACATCTAAATCTACAGCGTCACTGCTTACTCTTTTAGGTACAATCTCTACACTATCAAAATAACCTGTTCTTTGCAGTTCATCTTTACTATCTTTTAAATCTGTTAAATTAAATTGGTCACCTGGTGCTAAATATACATATCTTCTAACAACATGGTCTTTAGTTTTTGTATTACCAGATATTTTAACATCATTAATTCTAATTTTTTGACCAGGATTAACAACATACTCAACATCTATAGTATGAGTTGCATCATTCTTTTTAAATCTAGGTTGAGCATTTGCAAAAGCATAACCCTTGTCTCCAGCTTTTTCTATTAACATATTTAAATCGTGTCTTAAATTGTCTACATTAAATACTTTACCCTGCTTTAAATCAAGTTCTTTTTGAACTTCACTCATATCTACACCAGGAATTGGAGCAACAGTTACACTAGATACTTTATAAGGCTGCCCCTCATGTCTAATAGTAAAGGTAACATTTGCACTCTTAGAAGCAAAATCTGTTTTCATAAGTGGTTTATCTACTTGAACATCAAGATAACCTCTTTTTAAATATTCATCTCTAACCTTAGCTTGGTCATAATCTAACATTGCAGGAACGGCTTCACCACCACCTGTTAGCCAAGAGAACATTCCCCCAGGCTTATTAACTATAGACTCTTCTAAAATTTTAGAGCTCAATGCATGATTACCGATAAATGTAACTTTTTTAACTTTGATTGGGTCACCTTTATCTACATTAAAAGTAACTTTTACCCCTTTATCTTTCATTTTTGCATCAAGTGAGACTTTAGCATCAACATATCCTGCCTGTTTTAGTGCAGATTCTAAATTACTCTTAGCTGCTTGTAATGCACTTATAGAGTATTGGTCTCCTTCGTGAATACCAGTAATAGATTCAACTTTAGATTCATCAAAACCACTAACATTTAACTTAACAATCTTTCCTGACAAATTGGGTAAGTTTGCAAATAGTGCAGAAGCTGTAACCAAAGATATAAACGCCACTTTTTTTAACATCTTTTAACCTTTTAAAAGTAATATTTATATTATATTACCCTTTTTTTTATAAAAAGTCGATTTTTTATAACATTTTTACATATTTCATAGAAAGTTTAGTATTCTTATGTCAAAAACTGGTTAAAACTACTAGGTAAACTTTATATCTCTTCTATATTAATTTTAACATCTCCATAACAAGCCATATCTCCCTCGCAACTTGATATTGGTGGAGTTAATCTATTTACCCCCTCTGTTCCATAATATATTACGGCAGTATCATCTCTTACATCGCTACTAAGTTCAACTTCTAGTTCTAATTCTCCCCATAAAGATTTCACAAGTACTAACTTTCCAGATTCTATACCTAAATCTGGACTAATTTTAACAACAGATTTTGGTCTATTAAATTGAGAATTAAGACTTTTATGTGTTTTTGGCGTTAATAACCAAAGACCCTTGTTTTTATCTTTAAGTTTTTTTCTAAATCTTCTTAAGGCTTTTATATCTTCAAAATCATCATAAAAATCATCTATAAATTCAAACTCATCTCCACCATCTTCTCCAAAACCGTTAGCATATGGTACCTCTTCAAAAGCTGGACTTATTAATTTACCATCAATTTCAACAGCCTGTTTTAGCCAAAAGTCTAAATAGTACTCTAAGCTCTCTATTGGCTCTTTGTTTAATCTCTTTAAAATCTCTTGTGTAAAGTCATACTCACTAATACCTACATCACTATCGTAAGCTTTATTCATCTTTTGGATATATTGATGCCCATACGATAGCTTGACATCATCTTTTTCCAAAAAGCTTTTTGCAGGAATTATAATATTTGCCAATTTGCTTGTCTCATTCTCATAAAGCCCAAAATAGATTAAATTATCTACCCCTCTAAGCTCTTCTTGCACCTTATTGCTACAAGGCATAGACTCTGCTGGGTTTCCACCCTGTACAATTACAGCACTATATTTAGAAAATGGGGTAGTAGCTATTGGCTCTCTTTTTACATTTACATCAAAGCAGTCACTGAAGCCTAATTTAGAGTTAGCTAAAAAACCAACGCCACAACCCTCTTTTCCAAATAGCCCTAAAAGTGCTGCAAATGAGTCGATTGCCCTTAGTGTCGAGTCGCCAATATCAAATCTCTGTAAACCTGCACCAACCAAAAAGACAACCTTTTTATTTTGAATCATCAGTAAAAAATCGCCTATATCATTTAAACTAAGTCCAATATGCTCTAGTACCGCTTTAATTCTGAAACTTCTTGTAAACTCATAAAACTCATCGTACTCACTTGCATTTTTCTCTAGCCATTCTCTATCTTCTGCCGCTTCCATCATTAAAAAGCGAGATAGTAAAATTGCTAAATAGAAATCACTTCGAGGCTTTACCTGCAAGTGTAAATTAGCCATCTTAGCAAGTTTTGTCTTTACAGGGTCGATTACTACTATCTCTTTACCCTCTACATATGGCATTATGTGAGAGTTTGTAACTGTAGCATTTCTACCCCAAAAGACTACAACTTCACTCTTTGCAACTTGCTCTATTGGCAAGAGTCTATTAACTCCCCTACCCTCTACAATTCCAGCATCTCCAGCACCATCGCAAAGTGTTCCTTTGGTCAAAACTCCATTTGCACTTTTTGCTAACAAGTTAGTAACTCTCTGCATCGCACCTAAGTTTCCAGAACCTCTCCAAAGTAACCATGGTTTATCTTCTAACGCTTTGGCAACTGCATCGAGAGCTTCGCTTAGGCTAACCTCTTTACCATTTACCATAGGTTTTGTAAGCCTATCGCTCTCATGCATATGTTTATACAGATGTGCACATAACACACCATTTGTATATGGTACACCACTACCTGCAACTAACTTATTTGGGTAACTAGAGTCACATACTACACTACATCCATCAAAACAATCTAAAGGGCAAGCTGTCTGTATCATTTTACTTCAACCTTTATTAGAGAAGAGAATCTATCTATTGGCTTTAAAATAATCTCTGCTCTATAAGAAGATATATACTTTTTATCTGCAATTTTCCATATTTTACTAAATTTTAAATTAGTTTTATTACCATTTATATAGATTTTTTTACTATCAAGATTAGATAATTCATCTTTGCTTAAATAGAGTGTAAGCTTTGCTTTTGATATGTCACTAATAGTTGCTATAGGCATACCAACTGTAACAAATTCGCCCTTTTTTACATTTAAAGCATATATATACTTATTTTTAATATATATACTCTTTTTAGATAATCTATCCTCTAAAAGTGCGATTTTTTGACTTAGTGTTACCTTTTGGTTCTCTAAATTTAAAACTTTCTCTTGTGTTGCATTATATTGACTCTTTGCCGATACATACGCAGAGAAGAGAGAGTCTTTTTGACTAACAGAACTACTTGCTAATGGTGCCAATTTCTTATATAAAGAATACTTTTTTACTACATTTTTTTTAAGATTATCTAGCATACCTTTATTGAGTGTTATCATTTTAGATAAAAGTTGCAAAGAGAGTTTAGAGTTTTTTAAATCTGTTTTATCCAATTTGTCATCTATTTTAACAATTAAAGAGTTAGCAATTTTTCCTTCTAAATCTTCTCTTGCTAAAACAACTCTGCCATTTACTTCAGATTTTATATTAATTGTATTATACGGCTCTAACTTGGCAAAATGAACATCTGCCATAGCTATCACTGTACTTAAAACAAAGACTACTATATATTTAATCATCTATTCACCTAAAAATTTTAAATATAATATACCCAAATTTTTTAAAAGTTGCAAGAAATATGGAAGTAAGCCAAAAATTAAAAGCTCTATATTAAAACTGCTCTACGCTCTTAGCTTTTGGCTATATATTTTAAAATTGGGCATAGCATAAGCCGAGTTCTGTATTAGATAGTTATTTATCTACTCTAGCTATTACTAACTAGCTCTAGCGAAGCACGCTAATTGCGAGGCTCTTACCTGGTGCTTCTTGCTGCGGATTGGGTTTACCTAGCTACCTATATCGCTATAGGCACTGGTGGTCTCTTACACCACCCTTTCACCCTTACTAAAGAAGTAGGGTCTGACATCAAAAGTTTTAATGCATTGCAATGAAACTTTTGCGTGTCTGACCCTACTTCTCAGCGGTCTACTCTCTGTTGCACTTGCCCTTGGGTTACCCCAGCCATCCGTTAGATGGAATCCTGCCTCACTGCAGCCCGGACTTTCCTCCTGTTAAAAAACAGGCAACTATCAGCTATACCCAAAGCAGAATTATATCACATTTTTAGAAAAGTTGGATATAATTATTAAAAATAGACTTATTTAAGGAGAATAAAATGAAGTTAAAAATTATAGCTTTATCATCAGCAGTAGCAATACTATTTAGTGGATGTGCATTAACACAAGGAACTTTAGTACCTGATAATAGTAACGATAGAGCAAAAACTGGTTCACTAATAGGTGCTTTAACTGGTGCATTTATTGGTGCTGGTAGCTCTAAACATCACAAATTAAATGGTGCAATTATAGGTGGTTTAGCAGGTGCAGCAGTTGGTGGAGGGGTTGGTTATCTTTTAGACCAACAAGCTAATGAAATTGCTAATGCATTAGGCACAGGTGTTAGTAATGACCCACTAGCAGCTCTTGACCCAAATAAAACTATTGTTGTATCTAAAGGGCAAGATTATGTTAAGATAATGTTTAGAGACTCTATGATGTTCCCATTCAACTCTAGCCAACTACAACCAAGTGCAGAAAACAAAGTTTTAAAAGTTGCTGCATTACTTAAGAAATATCCACAAACAGTAGCTCAAGTAGCTGGATTCACAGATGACAAGGGTAGTTTTGAATATAACCAAAAATTATCATTAAGCAGAGCACAAAGTGTAGCAAATCTACTAAAAAGCCAAGGTTTGCGTAATAGAATTTATGTAAAAGGGTGCTCTTATAATAAGCCATTAGTACCAAATAAAACAGATGCACAAAGAGCACTTAACCGTCGTGTAGAAATATACCTTTATAACGACCCATCAAAAGCAGTAAACCCTTGTATCTAAGGGCTTACTTAGCTTTTAATAGTAGAATATTTTTTGCTTTTTCACTACCAAGAGAGGCAGCTTTTTGGTAAAGAGCCATTGCTCTTTCTTTATCTGCTTTAATATCTCCATAGCCATTATCATATATTGTTGCCAATGTAAAAAGAGCATCTTTATCTCTATCTTTAGCTCTTTGAACAACAGCTTTTAAATCAGATACTGATAGCTTATAATCCAAACCTTTTAAAGCTTTAACTGTAACACTGTTACTAAGACTAACTTTTCTTTTATCTAATTTATTAATTAAATCCATTAAAGCTAACGAGAGTTTGGCATCTTCACTACCTAACTCAGCAGCTTGCCTATAATATCTTTTAGCCTTTTGCAAATCTTGATTAACTTCCATACCATTTTCATACATAAAGCCAAGCTGATATAGAGCTTGCTTATCACCTGCTTTACCCTCTTTTACTAACTTAGCTATATCTATTTTTGCAAATAGGAATAAGGGTATTATTAGCATAAGTGTAACTAATTTATTCATATAAAACTCCAACTTAGCTTAAATCTTTTGCTCTACTATAACAACTCTCCATAGCCTTTATAAATGCACTTCTAACAGCTTTCTCTTCAAGTGTATATAATCCAGCAGCGGTTGTTCCACCTGGAGAGGTTACAATATCTTTAAAAGTTGCAGGGTGAGTATCTTCTAAGACTGAGCCAACTCCTTCAAAGAGTGCTCCTAAATACTCTTGAGCTTTATCTCTAGGCAATCCTAAATTAACAGCACCATCCGCTAAAGCTTCGGCTACAATAGCAAGCCATGCAGGTGCAGAGCCTCCAAGCCCTGTTGCAATGTCTAACTCTTTTTCACTATTTAACCAAATTGCTTTACCTATTGTAGATAAAATCTCTAAAGCTTGCTCTTTAAACTCTACATCTCCAACAACAGATGTAACCGATTTCAGATTAAGTGCCGCAATATTTGGCATTGCACGGATGTAATATTTTGCATCAATCTTCTCTTTTAATTTAGCAATAGGCGTTCCTGCCAAAATAGAAACAAGCGCTTCTGCTTCTCCGCTAACTTCTAACAAAGGCAGAGTTTGTGGCTTAACTGCCAAAACTACAACTTTTCCAGAGACATTTGGTATTTCGCTTAATACTTCTACCCCTTTAAACTGCTCTTTTAACTCTTTTGCTCTAGTTTCACTCTTCTCTACAACAGTTACATTAAACTCACTAAATCCTTTAAGCATAGCTGAGCCCATATTACCAGCACCAATTAAAAGCAACTCCATTTAAGTTTCCTTTTTTGTAGCTATTATACTAAAAATAGAATAAAATCTATTGATTTATGTCTAAAGCAAAAATTATTTATAAAAAACAATTAATTCCCCATCTAAAATATATAATATATAAGTAAAAGTTAAATTTAATATTAAATTTTATTATTAATATGAAATTAACAATCTTATTTTATAATTTTACTCATTTCTATTTTAAAGGATTATTGCGAGGAGAAAAATAATTTTAATCAGTGCTATTACGGTTTTAACCCTACAAGCACAGAGTATTGAGCTTAAAGGAGTTAATGTTGTTGAGCATTTAAACAGTATTGATATTAACGATATTAGAGGAGAAGAGTTAAAATCGGCAGATTTAGGAGAGGCTTTAAGCAATAAAGACCCAGATATTGTTATAAGCAGAAGAAGTGGTATTGCAAACGATATTATTGTGCGTGGGCAGAAGCGAGATAATGTAAATGTAACAATAGATGGTGGTAAAATATACGGTGGATGCCCAAACAGAATGGACCCGCCTATTTCGCATATTGTTACAAGCAATATTAAATCAATTAAAGTAATCGAAGGTCCGTATGATGTAGAGAATTTCGGTACATTAAGCGGTATTGTTAAAGCAGTTACAAAAGCTTCACAAAAGGGCTTTAGTGGTGAGTTAAACTTTAATTACGGAAGCTTTGGACAAAATAAAGAGTCGCTTACAATTCAAGGTGGTAATGATAAAGTACGAGCTCTTTTAACAATTTCAAGAGAGAATAGCCAGCAGTACAAAGATGGTAATGGCGACAAATTCAATGCCCAAATGAAAAAAGCCGGTGCACAGAAGATGAATCTATATCAAAAAAAGTATGAAAATATGGATGCATACGATAAATTTTCTCTACTTTCAAAACTCTATTTTTACCCAACAAAAAATCAAGAGTTAGCACTTAGCTACACAGCTAACAGAAGTAGCAATATACTTTATCCAAATACGCCAATGGATGCCATTAAAGACGACAGCGACCTATATAATGTAAAATATACAGTTAAAAATTTAGGAGATTACTCTAAAAAGCTTCAAATGCTCTACTACTACTCTAAAGTAGACCATCCAATGAGTACCAAATATCGTAATGCTTCCAACGGAAAAATGGGCGAAGTTGTAAACCATATGCATAGCAAAATTTATGGAGCAAAAATTACAAATAGTTTCGATATTGGCTCTACCGAAATTGAGCTCGGTGCAGATTATAGCCGTAGAACTTGGGATGGGCGCTACTATAAAAAACACGATATTCCAAATGGTGATAGTATCAATAATGCTGTCACAAAAAACAGTGCTCTTTTTGTAAAAGCCAATAGAAAAATCGGTAACCACTCTATCGAAACAGCTCTTCGTTACGATAATACAAAAATTTCTAGCGATGATAAACTTAACAATCCAAACTATAATGCTATAAGCGGTTATATTTACGATAATATCACCATTACACCAAGCTTAGAGCTCTTAGCAGGTATTGGAGTATCACACAGAGTACCAGATGGTCGAGAACTCTATTTTAAAAAGAAAGGAGTACTATATGGTACACCAACGCTTAAACAAACTCGAAATACAGAAATAGATTTAGGGCTCAAAAAGAGCTTTGAAAATGGCTATATCGAAGGAAAAGTTTTCTATAGTAAGTTAGATAACTATATATACTTTGACAATCAGCTAACAAAAAATAAATTTGTAAATATCGATGCAAAAGTCTACGGTATTAAATTAAGCGGAAGCTACATCTTTAACGATAAATTCAATATAGATTTTGGGGTAAACTATCTTAAAGGCAAAAAAGAGCATCCTCTTCCAAATCAAACAGATAAAGATTTAGCAGATATTACCCCATTAAGAGGCTTATTAACACTAAATTATCTACCAACAGATAGCACAAAATTAAGTCTTGAATTCATAGGGCAAAAGAGTTGGAACGACTTTGATGGAGACAATGGCGAAGAGCATCTTCCAGGATTTGTTACTGCAAACTTTAAATTCCAAAAAGTTATGACTCCTAATTTAACCTTTACTTTCGGAGTAGATAATATTTTAGATAAGACATATCAAAGTTCAAATACTTATAATGACTTAACACTTTTAGCAACAGGGGCAAAGAGAAAACTTGGACTAAACAATCCAGGTAGATATATCTATGCAAATGTTAAATATAGTTTCTAAGGAGCAGTATGCACTACCTTAAAGAGTTTATAGACTACGGCATTATCGGCTTGCTTTTACTAATGAGCATAATTGCCGTGGCTCTCTTTTTTGAGCGTATCTTTTATTTTAAAAAAGTAAATTTGCAAGAGTTTAAAACAAAAGAACTCTTAGAGAATCACTTAAGCAATAATCTTACTACGATTGCGACTATTGCTTCTAATGCACCATATATTGGTTTACTTGGAACAGTTTTAGCTATTATGCAAACCTTTATTACTATGGCTCAAAGCAATTTGGCAGCAAATAAAATTATGGAATCTCTAGCTCTTGCATTAAAAACTACTGCCGCTGGTTTAATAGTTGCAATTATTGCAACTGTGCTTTATAATATTTTAGTTAGAAAAATCGAAACAAAGCTTGTTGAATATGGCTCTTAAAAAGTTTGACTCTTTAAATGTTATCCCTTTAGTAGATATTATGCTTGTGCTTTTAGCTATAGTGCTTACTACTTCAACTTTAATCGAAAAAAAATTGATTCCCGTAAATTTACCAAAAGCAAAAAGTGCAAAAGAGCAATTAAGAGATAAAAATATTGCAATAACTATTACAAAAGATGGAAAACTCTTTGTAGAGAACAGAGAACTTGCATTCGATGACTTTAAAACAAAAATTAAAAGTTTCGATAAAAATGACTCTCTTTTGATAAATTGCGATAAAAATGCATCTTTTAACAATTTTGTAAAAGTTTTAGATACTCTTAAATCCAATAACTTTAACAATATTGCAATAGTCAGTAAAGAAAATGAGTAGAGCATTTTTTATATCACTACTGCTTCATAGCCTTGCAGTTGCACTTGTTTTCTCTTTTTTCAAACACAATAGTTTTTCTACAGACTCAAATATTAAAAAAATTTCACTTAACTCGATTAAGATAGAAAAGCATAAGGCTAAACGCCAGCTAAGAGCCAAGAGCCAAGAGCTAAGAGCTAAGAGCGAGAAGAAAGCTGAAAGCCATAAGCTGAAAGCTGAAAGCTTAAAGCCAAAAGCTGAGAGCGAGAAGAGAGTTGAAAATTTAAAGCCTAAAGAGAAAATAGAGGATACAAAACCAAAAGAGGAGCAAACACTACAAACAAAAAAAGAGCCAAAAGTAGAAGCAAAAAGAGAAATTCAAAAAGAACAAACGCCCAAAACACAAACTCTAAAAACTCCAACACTAAAAACAGTGCAGAAAAGAAAAGTGGTAAAAAAGAAAACTAAGAGCCATAAGCGTAAAGTTAAAATTGTAAAGCCAAAAGTTCAAAGCCGAAAAAAAGCTAAGAACATAAAGAAAAAACTCAAAACTCAAAGTTCGAAGTTTAAAGTTAAAAGAAAGAAGTATAAAGCTCAAAGTTTAAAGTTTAAAGTTAAAAGCCGAAAACTTAGAGCCAAGAGTAGTAGAAAAAAAACTAAAGGCTCAAAGAGTAGAGTACATTCAAAAAAATCGTTACAAATCACCAATTACAAATCACCAATTACAAATCACCAATCACCAATCACTAACTCCCTAAACATAAAAGCACAAATTTACCAAGCAATAAACGAAGCAAAAGTATACCCTCGCCTTGCAAAAAAGATGAACTTGCAAGGAAGTGTATATACCTGTTTTAACATAAGCCCATCTGGAAGCGTCAGCAATATAAGCACTTCCGGAGCTCATACCCTTTTACAAAGAGGTGCAAGAGAAACAATAAACAGAGCAAAATACTCTTTTCCAAATATTCCAAATCCTATGCATATTTGCTTAACAATAACTTTTACTTTAGATTAATTTACAGGTGCCATTTAAATCCATTATATTATTACCGCACCAAGTAACTATAAACGATACCAAAATAAAAATCTGAAGCAATGAAAATATTTAAGGGCAGCTTCATTCAAAAACAATCAACTTATTTGAAGTTTCTATATTATCATCTATCATTAAAGCCGTAGAGTAAACCCCACTCTCTACACAACTATTTGATACAACTGTTACAGATTTATATCTACTACTTCTTTTTTTAGCTATTATATGTGAAAATTTTTTATTCTCTATAACTTCATAGCGTTCATAAGAGGCAGAAGTTGTAAGTGCTTCATCTTCTATCTCAGCAAATTTAACTATTTTTGTTGGCTTATTTGGGTCTTTTATGCCTATTTTGAATTTTGAGCCATCTACTCTTTTGCCAAGAGCAAAAATATCGCCTCCAAAATTTATTAGAGCACTCTTAATTCCAGCTTTTTTAGTAATAATAGTTGCTCTATCTACAGCATACTCTTTGACAAAACCACCTAAATCTATTTTTGTATAATGGTTGTCAAAATATATCTTTCTCTTTTTAATAGATATATGTTTACAACCTACATAATCTAAAAGCTCTTTTCGTTTCTGCTCTAACTCCTCTAAACTTTTGCTACTTTTGTATATATCTTTAATAGTTGCAATAGTAATATCAAAAATTCCATTTGTATTTTGATAATACTTGATTGCTCGTTTTATTAAAGTTACTGTCTCTAAATCTAAATTTTGCTCTACTCTTAAGTTAATTTTAGCAAGAAACGAATTGGAATTAAAGTAGTTATACTTTAACTCCAATCTCTTCGCCTCTTTTAAAATTTTAGAAGCTACCATATCTGCTTTTGCTTTAGAATCAGAAAAAAGTTGCACTTCACAAGGTGTACTCATAGCTTCAAAGCGATAGATAAACTGCATCTTAAAACCTGTACTTAAATCCAATATTATAAAAGTTACTATGAAAATAATCTACCTGTTTATAATACCCAACTGCACCATTTATACTAAATTTAGAGTTAATTTTATACTCTGCACTCAAATTTGCACTATAGGAGCTTAGTTTTCCAACTCTTCTGTCACTAGAGGCATACTTCTCGTTTGTAAAGTAATCTTTTTTGCCAGAGAAAAACTTAGCTTTACTTTGATGATACGCCCTTAAATTAACTCCTAACCTCAACTTACTATTAAAATCGTAAAATAGTTGCGTCTCAAAAGTATGAGAAGTTATATCCCAACTATCATGAAACAACCTATACGAAAACAGTGTAGTAAACTTACTATTGATTGCTCTGTCATACTCTAAACCTAAACCGTAAGAGTGACGTGTATCTGGTTTTCTCTCTTCTGTTATTCTAGGATTTGTATTATAATCTCTTACAATTCTCATATATGGATTGCTTAAGTAGCCATGCTCATTTATATAAAAAAGCGAAGCTTTAATTAAAGAGTTTTTATCCAATATTTGCGTAAAACCAATTTGGGTATTCAATACATAAGAGTACTCATTTACAACTTTTGAACTTGCCCCACTAACTCCATCACACTCACTGTTACCTAAGTAACATCCAATTTTGATTTTGTTTTTTTGATATGATAAGCCAAAATCTATAGAGCGATTTTTACTTTTATCTAAATAGTGCAAATAGCCCAAAGATAGTTCATTGGATATATAATCACTCTCTGTTGAATAGTTATACCCAACACTCAACTCATCACGAGATTTCAAACGCTTTGTTAAAGCAACGCTTAAATCTTTGCGTCTATCAGAATATGGAATATCACCATAAGCAATATCACTACTTAAAATAGAACCTTTTGGTATTTTTGCTGATGCACCACTTGAACTATCGTAATATGTAGGACTAGCACCACTTAAACTATCTATTACACCACTAATATTTAAAGTATAATCTGCTCCAAAATCTAAATTTAATTCAAGATGTGGCGAGTGAACAGTTGTTCTAACACTATCTTCATCATAATCCATATACTGCACACTAACATAATTTTGAGCATTAGCAAAGCTAACTAATGCAGATATAGCTATTATTGAGTATCTTAATTGCATCCGCATCCTCCTCCTGCAACGCCACTTCCACCTTTGCTTGCCTCTTTAGAAAAATAGATATGATTTACAAATTTACGTAAATTACCATCTCCTCCGCTAAACTGCATAGACTCTTTTGCCAAAATTTCTTTCTGCCATGGCTTTACCTCTTTTATTGAACATCCGCTAAAGAAAAGTGCTACAATAATTAAAAACATTACTCTCATACTAAGCACCTATTTTAGATAAAATATATCTATCAATGTTATCGTGAGCACCAAAAATTGTATCTATAACTTTACCATCTTTTACAATATAAATTGCAGGCATACCAGGAGGATTAAAAGTTTTAATAATATCTCCTTTTGGGTCTTTAATAACTCTAAAATTCAACTTCATATCTTGCAAAAACCTATTGGCATCATCTATATTCTCATCTACATCAATACCAATTACATTAACCCCTTTAGCACTTAACTTTTTAATTAGTGGTAACTCTTTTTGGCAAGAGTTACACCAGGAGGCAAAAAAATCAACCAAATAAACGCCGTTTGAACTAATACCCAAATTAGTAACATTAACGCTATCTCCTTTTTGGTAAGCAAAAAGCATTGTACTAAATAAAATATATAAAATCACTCTCTTCATTACCAATCCTTATTTAATACTTATAGTGCCTGGTGCATCATTTCTTGTAGTTCCTCTGGCATGACAATAGTTACAATTTGCCGCTTCTACACCTTTATGATTGTACCCTAAAGAGTGTTTAACTACAGTATTATTTTCATCTAAAACATAAGCTTTAAAATTACCCTTTGTCAAATTTGTCAAAAGTGTACTAAAGTTTTCTCCTTTACCTTTTGCTATATCAGTTAAAACAGTATCTCCATTTTCAAATTCAAGTTTTACTCTATGTTTATATGCAGATTTTGTTCCATTTACATCAGTATAAATCTTTCCACCTGCTAAATTATGACAAATCATACAAACTCTTCCATGGCAATGGTCTCGACCTTTTGCCACATTTACCGGATTGGTATTTGTTAGTTGCATTAAAGAGTCTCTCTTAAGCAGATTCATTTTAAATGCATCTACATGAAAATTATTATCATTTTTTGCATAAAGAATCACTTCGCCATCACTATCGACTAAAGTATCTTTATATCTATAATTTGTAATAAATGTTTGAAAATTATAGTTTTTAACATTACCCATTTTAATACCATCATCCATAGGGTGTTTTGGATCGATAGCTTTTAAATCTCCTCCACCAAAATCATCGGTATTATCTACTCTAACATATGCATAAGGTGTATATGTAAAACTTGATTCATAATCCCGCTTACCATCTTTTTTAATAGTAACTGCTGCCCAGAAACTATTATCTTTACATTCAACTTTTCCATCATTAAAAATACACGCTTGATAAGTTGTATGCCCTGTTTGCCTATTAACCGAATACTTAACAAAAAGAAAATCTTCGCCAACTCCATAATTTGTAACATATTTGTACCCTTTAGTTAATCCTGTCTCTATTAAAGTAAAAGGCTTAGTTGTGCTACCATCTTTTTTTGCTGCTTTTAGTATAGTATCGCTTCCGTAAATTACATAACTATCAGTAAATGCTCTGATTCCCTCTAAATTATCATCCGAATTTGGTGTAATTTTTCTAACGCTCTCATCTACTATGTTTACTCTATAAAGATTTTTATCACTCCCTATAAAATAGAAGCTATTCCCTTGCAAACTTGTAGTTCCATGCCCGCTTGCTACACTTACTCCACCTAATGAAATCTCTGTTGCACTTCCATCTTTTTTATCTATTTTATAAAGTTTGTCATTACTATATACTACACTGTAAGTTGTACCTAGAATATCTCCCTCAAAATCTCTACTTCCTGCACTCATAATATCTGTGCAACTCATATCCAAAGAGCACTTCTCTATTTTATTAGAATCGTTGTTATATACAAGATAGCCATCAATAGCTTCACCAAAACTTGAATATGTTACACTCAACAACTTTCTATTACCAAAAAGCACTTTACTATTTTGGGGTGTAATCAGGGTAGTATTACCATCTTTTTGAGCAGTCAAATACCACTTAACTCCTAAATAATCAACATCTGTATAACTCGGATTTGACAAACCACTCTCTATTACTTGTGCATTAAGAGTAGCACTTTTATTCATATCAACACTATAAGCGGTACCAGCAGATACATAATGTAAAGTTTTAACATAAAGATTTTTATACCCATTTTCTATTTTTTCATATGAACTATCTACAACTGGGTATCTAACATCAAGAGTTGTGTTTATATCTGAAGCAACAATGACATTTTTTAAACTACCAAGAGATTTTTCATTTACCTCACCATAAAAAAGGTGACTGTTAGTTCCACCTTGTTTATTTAAAGTGTAAAAATTACTTTTTGTATCATCACCCTGGTAATCACCTGCACTACTTCCACCACATCCACTAAGAGCGATAACTGCACCTGCAGTAACCGCTAAATAGATTACTGTTTTTTTCATCTCTTCTCCTTCCTTTAATAAAAGAGACCAAAAAAATTAAAAATATGGTATAATCATTTTGGTGCTCACAGCGCCAAGGCACCTTGTATCTTTAATTTGGTCGTTCAAGAGCAAGGTGCTTAAAACCTGACACAATATAGTATCTACACTTTATTAAAAAAATATTAATTATTTTTTATAATAGTTATTATTAATATTGATTATATCTATCATATATTCGTTTTAAATTATAACTTTATGTAATCAAAACAAATCAAATAAAATGGTTTTATTTAAAAATAATTATTTAATGCTAAAACAAATAACTGAAGTTAATAAAATAAGGGTAATTTGTTAGAATTGTATAGAGAATACTGTTTTTAACAGTATTAATTTGACGAAGATTTATTAGACTTATTGCAAAACTATATAAATGCATCTATTGTCTATTATTCATCATATTTTACTAACTAGGATTTTGACTTAGCAATGCTAGGACTTCAATCCTGATTAGCAAAATCTAATAAATACTAAACAATAACTGCAAAATATATAATTTTGCAATAAGTCTATTTTAGGAAAGCGTTACTCTGTAAACTTCGTCAAATTAAAACTAATAAAAGTACAAAACAATAAACAATAAAGGCAAATAGCCCTTATTGATAATATATAAAATTATCTACTTTTTAAGTAAAGCCCAACAGCTTGTAGAGGTTTACCTTTTAAGCCACCACAACTATTGTTTGCTTTAATATAAGCTTTTGCTTCGGCAGCAGTATTAAACTTTTGAGCAATCTCTTTACACTTCTTTTTATAAACCATCTCTCCCATTTTAGCCATTTTAGCTTGTTTCATTTTAATCATTTTAGCCTCTTTATCAAAAGCTTTTTTTGCCATTGCTAAAACTTCATTAAACTTCATAACCTTACCACCATTTGCTTTAGCAAACTTCTCGGCTGCCTCTTTTGTTCCAAAAGCGTATTTACTAACCTTTGACATTGTAGCTGGCTTATTACTACCAACAACATACCAAGCTTTATCTACAGGGATAAATTTTAATGTACTGTTATCTACAACTTGAATATCAGTAACTTTGGCACCACTTTTCATAGTTTCTACCAAACAGTGCATAGAGCAAAACTGCTGCATTTTGCCATCTACTTTTGCAGCGTGGTTTGTTCGATAAAACATAGGCAGAGTCATTCCACACTTTGGACAAAACATTTTTGCTTTTCCATCTTGCAAAATCTGAGCCTTTTTAAACGGCACAGCACGGAAATTGTGCATCTTCATACCCTTTTTCATCGCAGGCATACCATTCATCTGACCAAACAAAAACGAAACCACAACCATTAAAAAAACTAAAGCCTTCTTCATCACTTCTCCTTATAAATTTAATCAGAATATTATAATAAAGAATTGTTAATTTTATATTAATAGAAAGTTAGGATTGAGGATTTTATATATAGAAAGTAGTAGGTTTTATACCAATAAATTAAAAGCCTAATTTGGTAGATATACCCTATACACTCCCAAATAGAATTTGGGAGCGAGAGAAAATTATTTCATACTCTCAAGAGCATATTTTTTACCAAGCTCGTAAGCTTTTAAGTTAAGCTCGTGAACTTTTGGTGGTACCTTAGATAGCATTGTATCTACTAATACTTTTTCATCTAAAGCTTTTGTATAAGTGTTTGCAATCGCTAGTGCAACAACAGATTGAGTAATAACATTACCAACCTCTTCTTTTGCGATTGTAATAATAGGTATCTCTACAATATTCCACTTTTTTCTATCTTCGTCAGTTGGGTGAACAAGGTTTGGCTCAATTACTATTGTGCCACCCTCTTTAACTCCACTTTTAAATAGTTGGTAACTTTTGTCAGCAACAGAAAGCATAAAGTCAATTTGTCCATCAATCGCGTATGGGTACCATATCTCTTTATCATCTAACTGAATATCAACAACAGTTGGTCCACCACGAACTTGAGATGTATATGTTGCAGTTTTTACACCATAACCACCATCTTTAATTTTAGCTGCTGCAAAAATCTCTCCAGCAAGTAAAACACCTTGACCACCAACACCCGTAAAACGCATAACTATTCTACTCATTGCTCAGCCTTTATATTTTTTTCTTAAAGTCATCTTGAGTAATTTTGCCTCGTTTACCCTGATGTGCATCTTGTACCATCTTGTAACTTTCGCAATACTCGCGTGCTTCTATATCTTGCTTTAAAATACCTGTTGGAAGATAATTCTCTTTCTCTTCATCACTAAGTGCTTCCCATTTTTTCTTAGGCATAGTGATAGAGTCAATCCAATCTAAGTTTTCCATAGCATTTGCCATTTTATTCTTTCTACCAAGGTTAATATGACAGTTAGATAGTGCCTCTACAAATGAGAAACCTTTATGTGCAATCGCTTCACGAATTACTTTTTCTAACTTCTTAGGCTCTGTTACTTTCTCTCTTGCAACAAAACTAGCACCCGCTGCTTCTGCTAATTTACAACCGTTAAATGTTGGGTCGATGTTACCAACTTTTTGAGAAACTGTCCAGAAACCTTGTGGAGTTGTAGGAGAAGTTTGAGAGTTAGTTAAACCGTAAATAAAGTTGTTAATTAAAATCAAAGTTAAATCGATATTTCTTCTACAACCATGAATTGTGTGGTTACCACCAATAGCAAGTGCATCACCATCACCAGCAACACAAACAACAGTTTTGTCTGGATTTGCAAGCTTAATACCAGTTGCAAATGCAATAGTTCTACCGTGAGTTGTATGTACAGTGTTAGCATCTAAATAAGAGCCGAAACGACCACTACATCCAATACCAGAAACAACACAAAGGTCATCTTTTTTAATACCTAGTTTATCAATAGCTCTAACAAAAGCTTTTAATATAACACCATCACCACAACCCCAACACCATAGCGTTGGCATCTTATTCGTTCTTAAATATTCGTCGTAATTAAAAGCCATGGTTAAAATACCTCCTTAACTTTCTCTATAATATCTGCTGGTGAGAATGGACGCCCATTAGTTTTAACAAGCTTTTGAATGTCTCTTCTACCCATACATCTTTGAATCTCTTCTAAATATTGACCTTGGTTAAGCTCAACTGAAAGAACTTTGTCAAATTTTTGACCTAATTCATAAAGTCTCTCTTCTGGACTTGGCCATAGAGTGATTGGTCTAAATAGTCCAGCTTTAATACCTGCCTCTCTTAATTCATTAACAGCCTCTTTAATTGCCAAAGAAGCAGAACCGTAACCAATAATTAAAATATCTGCATCATCTAACATATACTCTTCGTTAAGCTCAATTTCATCTTTGTGCTCATCTACTTTTGCAAACAGTCTATCAATTAGTTTTCTACAAGTCTCTATCTCTTCTGTTGGGAAACCATCTGCATCGTGGTGAAGACCAGTAAAGTTATATCTATAACCTGTAAACATTGGGTTAAGTACTGCTGGCTCATCTTGTGCAACGCCATAAGGCTTATACTCTTCTGCTGGACCATCAAATGTTTTTCTAGGAACTATACCAGCTTTTACCTCTTCTACAGTTGGAAGAATTGCTTTACCGTGCATATGACCTAAAGTCTCATCTAAAAGCACAATTACAGGCTGCATAAATCTATCTGCAAGGTTAAATGCTCTTACAGTTTCAGTGTAGCACTCCGCAAGTGTTCCTGCACATAGTGTAATAGATTTATAGTCACCATGACTAGGGTTTTTAGCTTGTGCAACATCACCTTGTGCAACACGAGTTGGAAGACCAGTAGATGGACCACCACGCATAACATTTACTACAACTACAGGCACTTCTGCCATTTGTGCCAAACCTAAGTTTTCAGCTTTAAGTGACATACCTGGTCCACTTGTAGCTGTAAGACTTCTTACACCACTCATACCTGCACCAATAGCTGCTGCCACACCTGCAATTTCATCTTCCATCTGAATTGCTGTTCCACCGATTGCTGGCAGTAAATCAGATACAGTATGCATTACTTCACTAGAAGGTGTTAGCGGATACCCTGCAAAAAATGTACAACCAGCATCTACCGCTGCTCTTGCTGCCAAGTCATTACCGCTTGAAATTACTTCTCTTACTTCACTCATATACTCTCCTCCTTATGCACCAAGTACCATATAGTTATTTTCAACAACTTTTTGCTGTCTCTCTTTTGCTTGGTCTGTTAATTTTGCAAATTTAAACTCTTTTCTATCTGCAACATAAATTGCGAAATCTGGACACGCCAACTCACACTCTTGACAACCAATACAGCTTTCTGGATTAGAAACTGTAATCATTGCACCTAATACTGAAGTAGGCTCATATCGCATTGCTAAAACGCCTGCTGGACATACAGAAACGCATAAATCACACGCTTTACATCTATCTTCGTTTGTCCATACAGGAGTATTCTCAGGAGCTTTCATTACTGACATCTGTTCCCCTTTATTTAAAAGTTTTGATTTATAGTGACACTATCACTAAGATAGAGAATATCAAACTTTCAATAATGATAAAATGAATATTATGAAATTAAATCTAATAGATAAGAGTTTGTTACCTAATGAAGCAGTTAATATATATTATATAGAAATTCCCCGCTAAATAGAGAAGTTTAGTAGATTATATCTTATCAAAACAGTAGATTAGAAAAAAATAAATTGTAGAAATTTGTAACAGTTTAAGAAGTTAGAGTTCAAATTTTATCCAATCGTAGGGTGCGGTATCCTTCCCGCACCATAAAGTTATAAAGCCTTATGTTTATAAAGTAATTATTTACTCAAAACCTCTTTAACAGCTTTACCAATCTCTGCAGGAGATACAACAACTTTAACACCAGCAGCTTCTAGTGCTTCCATCTTCTCTTTTGCAGTACCAGCACTACCACTTACAATAGCACCAGCATGTCCCATTCTTTTACCCTTAGGAGCAGTTTGCCCTGCAATAAATGCAACAACTGGCTTAGTGATATTCTCTTTAATATACTTAGCAGCTTGAATCTCTAAATCTCCTCCGATTTCACCAATCATAACGATTGCTTCAGTCTCTGGATCTGCTTCGAACATTGGGAGTAACTGTAGGTAACTTAAACCAATAATTGGGTCTCCACCAATACCTACTGCTGTAGATATACCAAAACCTTCAGTACATACTTGGTTAGCACCCTCATAAGTTAATGTACCAGACTTAGAGATAAGCCCTACATTTCCTTTTTTAAAGATGTTACCAGGCATAATACCAATTTTACACTCTTCTGCTGTAATAATACCTGGGCAGTTTGGTCCTATTGTCTTCATTCCCTTTTTAGTTGCATACATTTTAGCATACATCATATCTTTAACAGGAGCACCCTCTGTAATAATTACAGCAAGTTCAATACCAGCATCAGCAGCTTCCATTACAGCATCTGCAACAAATGCAGGTGGAACAAATACCATAGAAACTGTAGCACCAGTAGCATCTACAGCCTCTGCAACTGTATTAAATACAGGCTTACCTAAATGCTCTTGACCACCCTTATTTGGTGTAACACCACCAACAATATTAGTACCATAATCCATACACTGCTCGGCATGGAATGTACCCTCACCACCAGTAAAACCTTGAACAATTACTTTTGTATCTTTATTTACTAAAATACTCATTTTTATTTTCTCCTTTTTTGGAAGCTATAAGCTAAAAGCCTAAAGCCTAAAGCTTTTTAATAAGAGTATTCAACATACTCTCTACTTCAATTATCTTATCTTTAATTTGTCTATCACTTTTTATATATCTTAAACGCCTAGCCAGCTCTAACTGTGTTCTTAATTCACATAGTGAACCTCTAGCGATATATAAAAATTGTTTAAACTCTTTATCTGAATTACGACCCTTACCTTCTGCAATATTACTAGGTATAGAGACAGCAGAGCGATTTATTTGAGTTACTAAATTAAACTTTTCAACATCTGGAAAAGTTTGAGTTAATTTATAAACTAACTCTACCAACTCCATTGAGTCTTCCCACACCTTTAATTTAGTAAACACTTAAAAATCTATCTGCTTTTAGCTTTTCGCTTTATGCTTTTTGCTTTTAAAGTTCACCCTTAGCTGCTGCAACTGCTTTTTTAGCACCATCTAAAAGGTCTGTTGCAGGTATAACATTATCAATATTTGCATTCTTTAAAATTTCTGCTGCTTCTGCTGCATTTGTTCCATCTAATCTTACTACAACTGGTACATGTACATCTACCAATTTAGTAGCTTCTAAGATACCGTTTGCAATTCTATCACATCTTACAATACCACCAAAGATATTAACAAAGATAGATTTTACTTTAGGGTTTCTTAAAATTATTTCAAAACCTTTTGCAACAGTTTCTGCATTTGCTTTCCCACCAACATCTAGGAAGTTTGCAGGAGTTCCGCCAACATAGTTAATTGTATCCATAGTACCCATCGCAAGACCAGCACCATTTACCATACAACCAATTTCACCATCTAAAGAGATATAACTTAAACCATACTCACTAGCTTCTCTCTCATCTGGGTCCTCTTCGCTAATGTCTCTCATAGCTTCGATTTCTGGGTGTCTATAAAGTGCACTATCATCAAAGCCCATTTTACCATCTAGTGCGATAAAGTCTCCGCTACTAGTTCTAATTAATGGGTTAATTTCGATTAACTCTACATCTTTATCCATATAGATTTTAAATAGTTTGCTAGCAAAGTCGATAAACTTTCTCTGCTCTTGCTTATCTGTGATACCAAGACCAAACACAAGCTCTCTACCGTGGAAACCTTGGAAACCAATAGTTGGATCAACTGCAACTTTTACAATCTTCTCTGGAGTCTCTTCTGCAACTTTCTCAATCTCCATACCACCCTCTGTAGAAGCCATAATAACTGGCATCTCTTTAGCTCTATCTAAAACAATTCCTAAGTAGTACTCATCTTGAATATCTGCACCATCTTCGATGTAAATTTTCTGAACAAGTTTACCCTCTGGTCCTGTTTGGTGAGTTACCAAAGTCATTCCTAAAATCTCTTCTGCTAACTCTTTAACCTCATCTAAACTCTTAGCTAGCTTAACGCCACCACCAAGTCCACGCCCACCTGCATGGATTTGTGCTTTAACAACCCAAATAGGTCCTCCTAGCTCTTTAGCATTCTCTACAGCCTCTTCTACGCTATGTGCAACTTTACCTTTTGGTGTTGGTACACCATATTCAGCAAAAATCTGCTTAGCTTGATACTCATGTACATTCACTTTGGCTCTCCTTAAATTAAAAGTAAGATTATTATAGTTGCTTTTACCTATAAGAATTGTATAATTTCTACCCATATTTAAAATAAAAAAATAGAATGTTAAGAAACTACACGATATTAAGTAAAATATATCTCTTTTATTTGGTAAAATGCAAACAAAAAAGGTCAAACAGTGTCAAAAAGTAATCGTAAAGCTACCGTTAGAATGGAAGAGGGCTACATGAGCCTAAGTATCGACTATACAGATAAATCAGATAGAGCAGTAATATGTGATGCAATCGGAGATGTAGAACACGAGTTAGATGTATATCCAGAGGTAAACCACAAAAGAAACGAAAATGGCGGTACATTCAATGTAGAATTTTCAGAAGAGGTTTACATTCACTCAAGAGTTCCAGGCGAATTTGTAGAAAAAGTTTTACATAAATTAGATATTCACAAGTGCGAAGAGGCTTAATTGTTACTTTAAGTTACATATAATAGTTTATGGATCTGTAGGGTGTGGTGCCCTCACCACACCTTATTACTGCAAGAGTAAAATTTACTGTAAGCTTAAAGCCTGAAGCGATGAAAATATTTACCATCGCCGTCATTCCAAACGTTTGCGAAGAATCTAGTTTAAACGGTTGTAAAGCTAAGAGTTTATCTTGGCAGATTAAGTTAGATTTTTCGCTCCACTCAAAATGACGGTGATTACTAACTTTGTATTATCTCATTTTATGGAGTTAAAATCCTTAACTTGATGGCAATGGAGGAACCCTAAAATATTAGATAAAAATATTTTCACGCAGTTATAACTTGCAGGACGACACACAAGTCGTCCCCTACCAAAAAACTACTTACACCTATTGCTAAAGAACCAACAGAAACTAAACATTAAAGCAGGTCTTTTTGGTTTACTCTCATCAAACATAAACTCTTTAGCCTTACTAACAGGCAAATAGACCAACTCTATATTTTCATCTTCAAGCCCACCACCACTATTAACTATCATACTGTCATCAACTTCAGCATAAAAAAGCGTCATCTTACCACCTGTTGTTAAAGTTGTAATCTTTTCTAACTTATCAACTTTATAACCACACTCTTCTAGCACCTCCTCTTTAGCAATCTCTTCGCTACTTAGCCCCTCTTTATCCTCTCTACCACCACAAAGCTCATACCGTATAGCTAACTCTGGATGATTAATATAAGTTAATGCACGAAACTGCTTAACCAATACAAAAGCATCTTTTTGCGTATGATAAAGCAAAACTTTTACAACATCTAAAGATTTTTTAACCTCTTTAGTGTATCGGTTGCCACTCTGCGTATAACTCACCTCATAAATTTCATAGCTTCTCGGCTCTTCTACCTTAGTAACTACAATATCTGTTATCTTATCCTTCATAATCCCCTCCTTCAAAAAAACCAACAACTCTTAACTCTAAACTATTAACTATAAACTATTAACCCTTATCTATCGCCTCAGCACCCAATTTTTCAACCATCTTAATGCTATCTAAAGCATTCATCAAAATAGTCTTTGTAGAGGTTAAAGGCTTCATACGCAAATTTGTCTGCTTTTTATCTAAACTCTGGTCGCCTAAAACTTCCATAACCTCTTTCTCTAACTCCGCAATAATCTCGTTAAATTTCTCTTCTATAAATTCTATATTCATTTCTACTCCTTTTTATTTTTTTAGCCTAATGGCTAAAAAAAGCTTAGAGCGAAGAGCCGAGAGCTTAGAGCTAATGGTGCGACTTCGTCGCATTTTAATATTTGTGGCTTCGCCACTTAAAAAAAGCGAAGCTACCTTGTTAGCTCTTGGCTCTAAGCCCTAAGCTCTCAGCTTAACTGTTTTTCGGACGAAAAACAGTTATAACCTCTTCATTAGCCACCATGTAACTGCCACCAATTAAATCTATACAGTATGGAATCGCAGGAAAAACTGCATCTAAACACTCTCTAATAGACTTTGGCTTCCCTGGTAGATTTACAATCAAACTCTCTTCACAAATCCCAGCCGTCTGTCGAGACAAAATAGCTGTAGGCACATACTGCAAACTAACCGCTCTCATCTGCTCCCCAAAGCCAGGTAACAGCTTAGAACAAACTGCCTCTGTAGCCTCGGTAGTAACATCACGAAGTGCAGGACCTGTACCACCAGTAGTTACAATTATATCGCATTTCTCCTCTTTTGCAAGCTCCAAAAGCGTCTCTTCTATAATACTCTGCTCATCAGGAATACATCTATAAACATACTCAGTCTCATTTAAAAGGTAATCGCCAAATGTATCCATAATAGCCTTACCCGAAATATCCTCATAAATCCCAGCACTCGCTCTATCACTTGTTGTTACTACGCCAATTTTAATTTTATCCATTTTTATCCTTATTAAGTTTTTTCTCTATTATTTTATTATATCTTTTATCATCTGTTTCAAAATTTTTATCCAAAATACCAACAAACTTATCAAAAGCTCTTTTTTGGATCATTTTTTTCATAGCCTTCATAATAGTAAGATTGCTCAATTCCTTTAAATATAACTTCTCTATTATCAATTTCATCTGTTAAGTTATCTTTCAAAAGTACTCTAAGTTCCAAATCGTTAATTGGACTTCTCTCCATAGCTTGAAGATATAGAGTTTTATCGACATTTTGCCAATTAACAACCCTTTTTAACTGTTTTTTTAGCATCATATCGAGCCAAATTCTCATACTACGCCCATTGCCTTCCATAAATGGGTGGGCAATATTCATCTCTACATATTTAGCAATTATATCTTCAAAACTATCTTCGTTCATTGTCTCTATTTTTGCTAAAATATCTTTAAGATAGAGACTATTAGCAAATCTAAAATTTCCTTTAGAGATATTTAGCTCTCTAATCTCTCCTGCAAAATCGTATAATTTATTAAAAAGATAGCGGTGTATCTGTTGCAATCCTTTTGTTGTACCTACTTCTATTTTATCAATATCTCCACTATCAAAGAGTCGATAAGCATTCTCTAAACTTTCTTTATCTATATTTGCCATCAACAATCCTTAATTGTATAATATTAGAAAGTATATCAAATTAATTCTAATACTCTACTATCTTACCTTCAAGTGTCTTCAAAAACTCTACTACATCTTTTATTTGCTCTTTATTAAACTCGTCACCTAGTTGGTATTTACTCATAATCCTTACTACCTCTTTTATGTCTTTAACCGAGCCATTATGGAAGTATGGGGCTGTTTTAGTTATGTTTCTTAATATTGGTACACGAAATAGTTGCATATCTCCTTTACCGTAAAAATGCCCTAAGTTTTTAAACGGATAGGGACTATCTTTTATAGATAGTTTCGGATTTAAAACCAAGCCAAGATAGTCAGAAAAATAGTATCTTAATGGAAACTTCTGTATAGATAAGCCACCTACACCCATACCGACATGACAACCTATGCAACCTTTACTTATAAATAGTGTCATTCCTCGCTTGGCACTTGCACTTATTGCACTATTATTGCCATCTAAAAACTCATCATAAGCCCCTCTTGTAAGCAAAGTTCTTTCATATGCACCGATAGCCTTTTGCACATCGCCAAATACTATTTTATCTTTTCCAAATACTTTATTAAATTCAGCTTTTAGGGCACTATCTTTATTTAGTCTAGCCTCCACCTCTTTTGGTGTCATATTCATCTCAAACGGTGCTTGCACTGGGCCACCTGCTTGCTCTTCCACATCTTTTGCACGCCCATCCCAAAATTCATATTTTGCAAGTGCAGAATTTAATACAGTTGGCGAATTTAAATGGTGCGGATTTATCCGACCATGAAAACCTATTGCGGTTGGTCTGTTATCGTCGCCACCTTCGTTTAAAATATGGCATGATGCACAGTTAAGAGTTTTATCTCTTGATAGTCTAGTATCAAAAAATAGCTTTTTACCAAGTGCTATTTTCTCTCTACTTAGTCTATTTTGCGGATTATCTACAGCCTTTAACAACTCTTTGTATGTTTTAGGGTTTGGTCGCAAATTCACACTTAGAGCTTTTGCCCTAAGCTCTTTATCACTCCATACTGGTGCAGCTTTTGTTGGTACCATATATGGTAAAAGCAATATAAATGTGCTTACTATAGCAGTAATAGTAACTGGATGTAGTAGAAATTTTTTCATAATCCTCTCCTTGTAAGTCATCTATATAGTATATATAAATTAAAGAGGAAGAATCAATACTATTTAGCTACAAAAGGTATTTTATTTATCAAGGATGGTTCTACTTTATACTTCTCTTTAAAGAGTTTTGCAAAATTACCTTGATGAGAATATCCAACCGCTCTACTCGCTTCTCCTACTCTATAGCCTTCGTTTTTTAATAGATAGTAGGCTCTGCTTAATCGCAAATCTTGAACAAATTCATAAATAGTACTATTGCAAACTTTTTTAAATACCTTTTTTAGTTTTGTTTCGTTTGTTTGGCACTGTTTTGCCAACTCTTTTATTGTTGCTGGGTTTACAAAATCTTTTATAAGTAACTCTTTTGCTCTATTTGCAAGTTCTAACTCTTTTGGCTCAAAACCATCTATATTAAACTTTAACATTTGTAAAAAATTCATTAGCACCTCTAAAGATAGAAGCTCTGCTTTTAAACTTATTAAGCTTATATTCTCGTTTAAATTTAAAAGACTATAAACAAGATAGTTACTAACTTCATCTAAATAGCAACAGCATAACTCTTCTAAACCTAAATTGTTTTGTAATTTTTTGTATAGTATATTTGCAGGACTATTTTCATTATTCGTCATATAGTTTTTTAAAAAGAAGTCTGCAATAAATAGTACAAAAACTTCACTATTTGCATTAAAAGTAATATCTAATTTTTCTCCTTTTAGAGAATAGATATAAATAGAATCTTTTTTTAACAACAACTCTTTATCAGCTAACTTTAGAGATACACTTCCGCTTTTAATTACAAAAGCTATAGCCATTTTATCAACAAAATCTAAGTTATAAATTGTATCTTTTTTTAAAGGTTTTACATCAAAATAGAGTAAACCTTGTGATATGTCTACTCTTGTTATTCCACAGCCAGCACGACTTTTTTTATACTTTGTGTCATTTAAATTAAAAAATAGACTCTCCACTACTATAACCTATTTAAATTATAAGAGCTCTCTACTCTATCTTCAAACTCTTCGTCGCTTAAAATTTGTCGCATTGGTATAAACTTTTTTGCCTTTTGCCCAACTGCTACGCGTGCTTTGTAATTTTTATCTTCTATAATCTCTAAAATAAGTTTTGCTACCTCTATTTTATCGTTACCACCATTTATCTGCTCTATTATAGTTGGTGCAAGTGTAGATACCATATCTCTGTAAGGTGAGTTATCACTAAATGTTAGCTGATTAGTTACTAAATTATCTCGTGCAAAGTTTGTATCGAAAAAACCGGGTAAAATTGAGTGTACACGAATATTAAAGGGTTTTAATTCATGCCTTAATGAATCGGTAATTCCCTCTAGTGCATATTTACTAGAGTTATAAAAAGTAAGAAGTGGCAAGCCAATTTTACCAAGAAAAGAGCTAATATTAATAATTACTCCTCCATTTTCTCGCATTTTAGGAATTGCAACTTTACAAACCCTAAAGACTCCGAATACATTTACATTAAACTGTGCAAACATCTCCTCTTCGCTAACCTCTTCTACACTCCCAACAAGCCCATAGCCTGCATTATTTATTAAAATATCGATTTGTTTAATATCTTGCAAAGCCTTTTGCACACTTTTAATATCGGTTATATCTAATTTTATTGGCAGTAAATTAGGGCTCTCTATCTCTTTTAGTTTATCTGGCTCTCGACTTCCAGCATAAACTTTAAACCCACGGTTGGCAAGATATAAAGCAGTAGCACGACCCATTCCACTGCTACTGCCCGTTATTAATACAACTTTTCTACTCATAGTACTACTATATCAAGATTACTCATATATTTTAATGATACAAATCAAAAGAGCCTTTTTAACACAAAAAACAATACAAGTAAAATAGCTAGCACTCCTGCCATTATTAAATAGATATGCTCCATTCCTACGCCCTTGCTGATTTGGGCAAAAAAGTATAGGTTGCCTGCAAATAGGAGCTTTTTGGCTAACGCCATAAATGATATTGTAGTTGCTCTAAGCTCATCGCTAGCGTGTTTGTGGGCGTATTCGCTAGATAGTATTGTAAATAGCCCTCTTACTAACTGTTGCAGGTAGATAAATATTAACCCTGCATACGAGAAGAACCACCACATACCTACAAAACTTGTTAGTGTTGCAATAGATACTATTATAAATATCTGCTCTCTTGTAAATTTTTGCATTACAGCATTTGCATATTTAGAGCCAATAGATGCAACTATTTGAAACGAGGCAAAAAGAATACCAAAGTATGCTAAATCTACATCTATAGCCTGAAAGTATGGTTGGTAATACCAAAAACTAACTTGGTTAAATGCAAATATAAGAGCAACAAAAATAGTAATAGAGATTAGCTCCTTGTTGCTAAAAACTAATTTAAAATCTTTAATATCCTCTTTTATCCCTCGTGCATTTACAACGCTAAGCTCTTTTAAAAATAGCGACAGCACAAAAGATGCTAAAAATCCGAATAGTGTCGCTACAACTGTTGCATCTAAGCTTATAAATTTTGCTATAAGCCCACCAACAATACCAGCAAATGCTATTGTCATAAGTTGCTTATGTATAATATCTCCAAAAACTTTACTATAATCACCCTCTTTGCTAACAACTCTTAAGGACTCAAAAAGCAAAGAGCTAAGCGTTCCAGAAACCAATGAATAACCAAATGCAAAAGCAAACTCTGCAAAAGCAAAAGTTTTAAAACTAACGCCATTTAAAAACAGGTACACCGCCAAAACTAACGAAGCGTAAGCTACAACAAGTGTTCTTTTACGCCCCAACTTATCGCTAATATAGCCAGATGGAAACTCTAACAGCATTGATGAGGCAGAAAAAATAAACTGCAACATCAATATTTGCGAAAGCTCTAAACCTCTACTTCCAAAATATAACATAAAAACTGGTGCAATAAATACCAATCCCTGAGTTATGTATATCCACTTAACTAAACTTATATTTCTCTCTATCCTTCTCATAATTTTTCTCTTTAGATATGTAAAAGGGAGAAGGATGAAGGTAGAAGGTAGAAGGGTTTTATATCAATAACTCCCTTCTACCTTCTGCCTTCTGCCTTCTACCTTACTAAACAATAAACAGTAATCTCCTATATACAGAAGTATAATCAACAGTAGTAATAAATAGTGTAAATTGTAAAAAATAGAGTAGAAAAAAAAGGGGGGAATAAATCGAAGATTCCAAAAGGCAAATGCCTTTTGAAGAGAAGGTAACAATTATCTTTTTGAGAACTGTGGGCTTCTTCTCGCTTTTCTTCTTCCGTATTTCTTTCTCTCTACAACTCTTGCATCTCTTGTTAAAAGACCCATAGGTTTTAAAACAGTTCTAAATGATGGCTCATAAGCTACTAATGCTTTAGTAATACCATGCTTTAGTGCGTCTGCTTGTGCAGCAATACCACCACCTAATGTAGTAGCTTTAATATTTACAGCTTCTAATTGCTTAGTTGCATTTAATGGTAAGTTAACTTTCATTTTTAAAGTCTCTCTACCACCTAACCACTCATCTAATGTTTTACCATTAATCGTCATTTCACCTTTACCAGACTCTAGCCAAACTTTAGCTATCGCTGCTTTTCTTTTACCAGTTGCGTAAACTTTTGCCATCTTAGTTTCCTTTACTTATTTGTGCTGTATGAGGGTGCTCTTCGCCTTCATATACTTTTAACTTTTTAAGCATCGCTCTACCAAGATTAGTCTTAGGAAGCATACCTCTTACTGCTAACTTATAAAGTTTTTCAGTGTGGTTTTCTAGCATATCGCTAAGTTTGTTGCTCTTTGTACTACCAAAGTAACCACTATGTCTAAAATACTCTTTGTCATCTAACTTGTTACCACTAAATTTAGCTTTTTTAGCATTAATAATAACAACATAATCACCACAATCAACATTTGGCGTAAAAGATGGCTTATGCTTACCTCTTAAAAAAGTAGCAGCCTCTGTTAAAATACGACCAAAAGTTTTACCCTCTGCATCTATCAAAATCCATTCGCGTTTTACTTCGCTAGGCTTAAGTGCTTTTGTAAATTTCATTTAAGTTCCTTTAGGGCATCTCTAACAATAGGTCTTACTTACAATAAACTTTGCAGGTGCAATCTTTCGCTAGATATTCTCTTCACCGTAGCTTTGGCTACGCTTTAAAAATCTCTAGCAAAATCTCACACCTACAAAACTTATTTTATGCAAAACCTATTATTAGAGATGCCCTTTATTTTTTACTTTTTTCAAAGCAGTGGCGAAAGTATATCCTCTTAACCTTAAACAGCTCTTAATTTAAGTTATTTTTAAGTTTAAAGGTCTGATTTTGATTTTTACTACTAGAAGTTGTCTGTTTCACAACTTCAAACAAAGCAAAAAGTCTATTTAAAATGAAATAGACAAAACATTATAATTATTCCTTTAAAGAATTGTAAAATTAGACTCTTTAAGATATAATATTCAATACAAAGTTATGCAAAAGGAGTAATAAAATATGAATTATTGGGTAGTTGGTGCAACATGGAAAAATGATAATTTAGCAGATGATTTCTATAAAAGAGGTTATTGGGAAATGGGGTATAATGATAACTCCAAACCTAATTATGCAAAACTTCGAGATCAAATACAGGAAAAAGATAGAATTGCAATAAAAGCTATGGATGGTCAAGGAGCTAAAACAATTTCAATAAAAGCAATTGGAATTGTAAAAGATATTCATAACGGTAAAGTATATGTTGAATGGATATTAACAAATTTAACCAACAGACATGTGCCTTCTAAAAATTATTTTGGTACTATACATAAAGCAACAGATGAAATTTGGATAAATGAGGCATTTAGACTATAAAAGGAAATACTATAAAGTTTTTCTCTGGTCACCAAATTAAATTTGGTGACCTACCTACCAACACAAGCCTCTAGCCTCAATACAAAAACCCAAACAGCCAAAGTGGGATTTTATTGCCACTTCCTATCTCAATATCATCAGCCACAATATAAGAGTTAGGCGTATCTTTTATCTGATTAAAACCTTTATTTTTACCGCCGATTTCAAAAATAAATCTATTATTTACTAAGAAGTCTCCGATGTTAGAAACTTTAATATCATTTTTTACAGAGACTTGGTTTGCAAAAAAGCTCTCTCTAATAGTACCTATTTTTTGACTCTGGCAATAGGCATAAATTAGGTTCGGATTATTTAAATATATTTTTGCTGGCTTGTTAATCTTTTTTAAGCCTTTAGTTGCTTGGTTTATTAAAAGTATTAACTCTGCATCTGCTAAATAGCTAATATAATCATAAAGCTTAACCCTACTAATCTCTGCCATTTGTGCAATTTTTGTATAGTTTACTTCAAAAGGTTCACTTTCACAAATTACTTCTAATAATTTTTTTAATTTATAGCTATATTTTTGCTCTATTAGTCCTAAAGATGGTAAATCTATATCTATTGTTAAATTAATTGTATTGGTAAGATTTTGATAAAAAGAGCTACTTTTATCAAAGTAAAATGGATAATATCCAACTTCTAAATACTCTTTAAACTCTTCTAAAATATTATTGATATCTATATTCTTAGAAATATTTAGATGATTATCTAACACATCTTTTAACATATAAGCTTTTAGCGAAGTATTATTTTTATACTCTAAAAACTCTCTAAACGAAAATCCTTTTAAATTGTAGAGCGTAACTCTTCTACTTAAATCACTTTTAGCATTTAAAATAGATGTAGCACTAGAGCTTGTAAAGAGTATTTTAATATCGTATATGTCATAAATACTCTTTAGATATAGGCTAAAATTTGTAAACCTATGCACTTCATCTAAAAGTAGATACTCATACTCTTTATTTACTATCTCTTCTACTAATTCTAGCAAATCGCTACCTGCTAAGAATGGATAATCTAAAGAGATGTAGAGTGCATTTTTACCTTGAGAGCGTAGTTCTTGCAAGCGTTGTAGCAATATTGTAGTCTTTCCAACTCCTCTTGCACCAAAAATAGCTATCATTTTATCGTTAAAGTCTATTTCTTTAAACAGATAACGTTTATATTTTATATTAAATTTGTTAATCAATCTATCTTGATATTTTTCTATTGCTTGCAGCATCTCATACCTTTTGTAAATGTTTATATACATTTACAATTATAACCCATTTTTTCTTAAAGTGTAAATGCTTATATACATTTACACTTAAACTAGGGCTAAAAACCTCTATCTATAAACTGTGAAAAAACATAGCCTATAATGGAAATGATACTTAGTCTCATCTTCTTATTACCGTTTATTAATAGTATTTTATGAGACTAAAGTCTCACTTCCAAGAAGTTACAAGTTTTCTCACAGACTCTGCATTTAGTAACATATATAACCATAACAAATTAACTGCTACTGAGTAAATAATAGGATTAAAAAGGTAAAATTAGACTTATAACTCTAATTTTAGATACTATTTTTAGATATACAAGTCAAATTTTATATGCTATTTTTTGATACAGATGTCAAAAAATTACACCTTCTCTATCTCCACCCCACTCTCTAGCATATATAAAATATACCCTTCACACTCTTTGCATTCAATACTTTTTAAAGCTTCTACATAATTAGTAACTTGTTCTGTATGTTTTTTGGCGAAGTTTTTGGAGCTTTTGTAGTCGAATATTCTGTTTATGCTATCGCCTTTTGCCAATAAGTCTAGTTGGTAGAATTTTTCTTTATATACTATTGGTTGCTCTTTTAGTAGTTTAGTGCCCTCTATTAATGCGTAAAATTCTCGATTTGTAAGTAGATTTTTGGCTCTTTTTTCTATGCTTTTTATCTGCCATGTCTCTAGCTTAGAGCCGTAGCGGTTGGTTACGGCTTGTATGGCTACATTTACGCTTGCTGGGTTTTTAAAATCTAGCATCTCTAGGCAGTAGTGCAGAGCTTCACCGAAATTTAGTGCGTTGTAGTCCATAAGCTCACTCTCTTCGCTCTCTACACTCTCCACCTCTTGGCGTCCGTAACTGCTGATTGTTGTAGATAGTGGCTCTAGCTCTACTTGTGGCTCTTTATCTTCAGGCTCTATTGTGCCGTATGTTGCCTCTTCTAGCTCTAGCACTTTAAATTCTGAAGATTTATCTTTTTGCACTACTATCATGCTAAGCTCTGCTCGTGTTAGGGCTACATAGAGCAAGTTTAATTTATCTTTCTCTTGTAACTCTCTCTCTTTTTGCAAAGCGGTTGCATATTGTGGTATAAAGTTCTCTTTTTTAGAGTGTTTGTAAAATACTTTATCTATTTTGATTGGAGTTGTGTTTTTAAATAGTAGCATATCTCTACTCGGCGGTCTGCCACCAAAGCGGTCAGCTACTATTACATGCTTGAACTCCAAGCCTTTAGAGCCGTGGATTGTCATAATTTGCAATCCTCCTTTTGACTCTTTGGCTAGCTCTATATTAGATGTGCTAAACTCATCTAAAAAGCTCTCGATTGTGTTAAAGCCTTTTGCAAAATCTAGCAGTTTTAAGATATTTAAATCGCCTCCAAAGTAGTTGTGCTCTTTTACTATTTGCTCTAAGGCATCAAATGGGCTTAAGTAGTTTTTAAACCAACTAAAGTCCACACTCTCTAAACCTAGCTTTTGTTTAAATGGCTCTAAATAAATCTCTTCTCCACTAAGCAAATGCTCCAAAACCCCAACTAATGCAGCAATTTTTTGGTTAAATCTAAGCGAGCTAGAGGTTTTTAATTGCGACTCTATACCAAAGCTTTTTAGGTACTCTTGCATAGCAATTCCATCTTTGTTTGCAAATAGTAAAATTGCAATATCTTCTAATGCCACGCCACTATTTAGTAAAAATTTAACCTTATCTTTAGCCATCTCTTTTGGCTCGGCACTCTTAACAACCTGCACAAAACCAGCTGTTTCACTCTTAGCTTTTTGCTCTACAAAGTTTGGAATTTTACCCAAGAACCAGCTGTTAGTTTTCTCTACAATTAGCCTTGCACTTCTATAGTTGGTATCGAGTGTTGCCACCTCTATGCCATACTCGTTTGCAATATACTCAAACAGCTCCTCTACCCCACCACGGAAGCGATAGAGCGACTGCTTAACATCGCCAACATAGAAGAATGTTCTAAAGTCACTCTGCCCTACTCCTGCAAAAATTTCATCTATCAGTGGCTTTAAAATTAGGTATTGCAGTGCCGATGTATCTTGAAACTCATCTAGCAGTATATGTTTAAATTTTGTATCTAGTTTAAAGTACAAAAACTCTTTAGTAATTTCGCTACTAAGCAGGCGGTGGGTAAAGTATAAAATATCGTTAAAGTTTAGCTCGCTCTTTGCTCTTATTTGCTCGATTCTTACATTTTTGTATCTGTCAAATATCTTAAATAGATAATGCAGTATCGTACCCTCTAACTCCTTATGGTAAGTTGCAATTTTATCTTTTAACTCTAAAAAGAGGCTATCTATTTGTGGCTCTTTTTCGATATATTTTTTATAAAAACGATGCTCGCTTAAACTCTCTTTATCAAATACACCCTTCTTTATAAACTCTTTCAGGTCGCTATCTTCAAAGTTTTTAATAGCACTTGCACTTGCTCCTACATTTTGCACCAACTCTAAAAGTTTAACTCTTAAAGCCTCTATCTCTTTTGCTATTGGCTCTAAGTTATAGACCCTATACTCTGCTTCTGGAAGCAAAGCATCTATTTGATACAAACTATTTAAAAGCTCAACTACATCTTCGCTTTTTCGCTTATTTAGATTTATAGACAGCTTTACTAAACTCTGCATTTCGCCATATCGCTCTAAGTTTATCAAAAACTCTTCGTTTAGTGCCTTTTGCCCTCTATCTTTTACACTAAAGTCTGGCTCTAGCCCAATATGCAAAGCACACGAACGAAGGATAGAGCTAAAGAAGCTATCTAGCGTTACAATATGGTTTTGGCTCTTTAAAAATCGGCTCAGTATTTTTGGCTGATTTTTTAGTATAAACTCTCTATCTAACCCATATTCACTAACTAAGCTATCTACAAAACCTTGCTCTTTGTCTAAATTTTTAATAAGCTTTAAAACTCTTTGCTTCATCTCGTTTGCTGCTTTTTTTGTAAAGGTAGCAGCTAATATTTCGCTAGGGTTTTGTTCTAAAAAAAGCAAAGCAATATAACGCAATGCTAGGGCATATGTCTTACCACTACCTGCCGATGCTGAGTAGGCAAAAAACTGTTTAGTCTTCAATATTAGTCTCCTTTTTAAGGAGCAAAGCTCCTTTAAAATTCCTCTCACTCTTGTGCTTGCACTCTCTTTTGAGAAAGCTTTGCCTTTGGCAAGAGAAACATAAATGTTTCATAATCATTAAGCAATCTTTGCAAGTAAATCTATAATATCTGTTGGCAATAGATAGTAGTTAGGTTTATCGAACTTTTGCGAAGCAAGGGCTAGGGCTAGCGAGCCATTTATTGCTGCATCTTTTGCCGTGTAGCCTTGTGCTAATAGCGAAACTATAAGCCCACTTAGCACATCGCCACTTCCACCTTTGGCTAAAACAGAGCTTCCTAAAGAGTTTACATACAGCTCTCCATTTTTTGCGATAATTGTGTTTGCCCCTTTTAGCAAAAGTGTAACATTTGGGAATTTGGCACTAAACTCTCGTGCCAATTTAAAGCGGTTCTCTTGTACCTGTTTAATAGTTATATCTATATTTTTAAGCAGTTTCAAAACCGATACAAACTCTTTTGGGTGTGGGGTAATTACAACTTCGCGATTTTGTTTAATTATATTTAAAAGCTCTTTTTTATAGAGGGCATCGGCATCTAAAACTATTGGAGTATCTCTATTAATTACCTCTTTATCTAAAAGCTCCTCTTCAAAAAAGTTACCCAAGCCCATACCTATGGCAATAGCTGTAGCATTTTTTGGTGTAGTAGTTGAGCTCATTAAAAATGGTGGGCAAGTTACTTTTTCGTGCACAACCAAGGTTGTAAGCCCTGCTCCAAATCTTGCTGCTGCTGTTGCACTAATAATTGCCGCACCCTCTTTTTGTCCGCAAAAAATAGAAGCGTGCCCAAAACTTCCTTTGTGGCAATTTTTACTCTCTCTAATTGGTGGCTTAAAATCGCTAGCTTCAAGTAGATATGTATCGCTTGCATCTTCGTAAAGCTCTCTAGCAACTCCCAAATTTGCAACAGTTACATCGCCTACAAAATCTTTTGCCAAATCGTTATACAGAGCCTCTTTCAGTGCACCCATTGTTATAGTTGTATCGGCTTTAAAAGCAATTGGGCTTGGGTTTCCACGCTCATCTATTCCACTTGGAATATCGCAAGCTATTTTGTACGATTCTAAACTATTCATACTCTCGATTATTGCCACAGATTGGCTGTTTAACTCTCGGTTTAGTCCGGCTCCAAATAGGGCATCTACCAAAACATCGCAACTACTAATCTCTTCTACTAACTCTACTTCAACTAAGCTAGCTCTCTGTAGCTGTATCTTTGCCATACTACTCTTTAGCTCAAATGGAATATACAACTTAATTCGATAATCCGGATGCAAAAGCCTAGCAAGCGTTATACCATCTGCCCCATTATTGCCTGCACCGCAGACTATTAAAATAGTGCTACCAAGATTAAATTTATCTCTTATAAAACTCTCGATAGAGCTTGCAGCATGCTCCATTAATATATCTTCGTTTAATCCATATTTTTCGTAACATTTTCTATCCATATCATAGCAACTCTTAAAAAGTTTTTGCATTTTTTGCCCCATTTGGTAAAAGTTTCTATTATTTTAATATAAATCTTGTATAATTGCAACCGATTTCTCCATATTGTTTTAAAAAGCAATAAAATTGAGATGAAAGGGGGTGATTTTTAATGCCAGGAATTTTAGTAAGTCCAAGAGACAACTTTGACGATGCATACCGCAAGTTCAAAAGACAATGCGACAGAAACCTAATCGTTACTGAGGCTAGAGCTAGACAACATTATGAAAAGCCTGCCGAAAGACGCAAAAAAGAGAAAATTGCAACTAGAAAGAAAATTCTTAAAAAGCTTTATATGCTTAGAAGATACGAATCAAGACTGTAATTTACGCAAAAAGCCAAAAGCAGAAAGCTTAAAGCTTTTGGCTACACTTCATTTATCTATTATTAATCCAATTTTTTAATCGTTTATTAACTTTTTTCGGTAAAATAAAATTTGTTAATTTGTATATTTGTTATTAGTGTATTAGTATCACACCAATAACAAATATACCAATAACCAATAACAAAGGAACTATTATGACTTTTACAACCCCACTAAAAGAGAATTCAATATCTATAATGTTACTAGGCTCAGGCGAGTTAGGTAAAGAGGTTGCTATCGAGGCTCAACGCCTTGGTATAGAAGTTATCGCTGTAGATAAGTACGAATACGCACCAGCACAACTTGTTGCAAACGAAGCTGTAGTTGTAGATATGCAAGATAGAAAGGCACTTTTAGAAGTTATTAAACGCTATAAACCAAACTATATACTCCCAGAGGTAGAAGCAATCAGTATCGAAGCACTTTTCGATGCCGAAGAGTTAGGTTTTCATGTAATTCCAAATTCCGAAGCGGTAAACAAGACAATGAACCGCAAAAATATCCGTAAATTTGCTGCCGAAGATTTAGGCTTAACAACAAGCAAATACTTCTTTGTAAAAACATTAGACGAGCTTAAAGAGGCTGCCGATAAAATTGGCTTTCCGTGTGTAATTAAGCCTGTTATGAGTAGCTCAGGACACGGGCAATCAATCGCAAAGAGTGCCGACGATATAGAAAAATCGTTCGAAATTGCACAAGAAGCCCGTGGCGATGCAAGCGAGCTGATAGTAGAAGAGTTTATTAAATTCGACTACGAAATTACACTACTAACAGCAAGAAACGAAAAAGAGACAATCTTTTGCGAACCTATCGGACACATTCAACAAGATGGCGACTATGTACTCTCGTGGCAACCAATGCCAATGAGCGATGTAGCCCTAAAGAAGGCACAAGAGATTGCAAAAGCAGTAACCGATGGCTTAGGCGGTCGCGGAATCTTTGGCGTAGAGTTCTTTGTTAAAGACGACGAAGTTTACTTTAGCGAACTAAGCCCACGCCCACACGACACAGGAATGGTTACGCTCATAACCCAAAGCCAAAGCGAATTTGCCCTGCACTTAAGAGCCGTACTTGGCTTACCGCTAAACTACACATTCTTTAGCCCAGGTGCAAGTGGTGCTTATAAAGCAAAAAGTGAATCTACAAGTCCAATTATAGAGGTGCCAGATTCCGCATTCACTGCACACTCTTTTGTTAGAATATTTGGCAAACCAGAGAGCCACAAGGGCAGACGCTTAGCAGTTTCATTAGTAATCGACGACGATGTAGAAGTAGCAAAAGCAAAAGCAAAAGAGATAGCAAACTCTATAAGCGACAGATAAGGAGCATAAATGAGAGCAAAACTAAGAAGCATACTACCACTTTTATTAGCGATATATATAATTGTAGATACAGTTTTAAAAGCAAAAAATATTGAACTTTGCTCAAGCACAGGGTGCGAAATGGCAGGACAACTGCTTAAATTTAACAGCACATACCTAAACTACTTAGGCATAGCAGGGGCACTATTTTTAGTTCTTTTATCTCTTATAAAATCTAAAATGGCAGAAACACTATATGTTGTAGTAGCTGTAGCAATGGTGGCTTTTGAGACACTTTTAATAACATCTCAACTAAATCTAAACCCAGAAGTTTGTAAATTCTGCCTTGGGGTTTATAGCTTTTTACTACTAATTTTACTAAATGCAAATATAAGAGTTTTTATATATACAATACCAACTATTGCATCTATTTTTGTAGCTTTCTCTATCTTATCAATCCCAAAAAACAAGAAACTAATTACACAAAATGGTCTAT
>JALVTE010000017.1 GCA_027024155.1 Campylobacteraceae bacterium | reverse complement strand
CTTCTAAGTAGCTCTTATCTAGTGGCTCTATTTTTTTTAAATTAACCACCAAAGCCTCCAAAGAATCCACCTTTTCTACTGCTACTTGTACTCTTCTTGCCAAAGAAGCCACCCTTTTTAGAAGAGCCCATACTCTTTCTAGGTTTATTAAAGCTATTTTTGCTTCTTGTGTAAGTAGATGGCGATTTATACCCAGCTTTTCTATTGTTTTGGTAGTTTTGGTTGCCAAATAGTTTATTACCAATCCAAGAGCCGATAATTGCACCTGCAGCACTCGCCATAATTGCTTCGCCAAGCCCCATACCACTGCTCATTTGCTGAGCTCCATCTGCTTTGGTTAATTCAGATGTTCCATTATCTATTTTTGCTGCTTCTTTTTTAACTAGAGCATCCATCTCTTCTTGAGTTAAAACTCTCTCTTTACCATCAAGTGTTTTTAACACAATTCTAGTCTCATCTGCTGGGAATTCATCTTTAATTTTATACTTTCCCTTAGCTACCTCTTCTATTACAACAAAAGCGCCCTTCGCCTTAGTTTGTGCTTGTTGAGTATTATCTTCACTCTTGCTACAGCCTGTTAAACCAGTTACTAAAAATGCACCCAAACCTGTAGTTAGTGCTACTTTTGAAAAATTCCTTAAAATAGACATTGCTACCCTTTTTTAGTAGGAATTATAGCGAAATTACTGGTCGTTGTACACATCTGTCATATCAAAATCATAATCAGGCTCTATTAGTGGAACTTTTTTCACAGTTGATTTATCTACAGCAGTTTCGCTTAAATTGTAATCTTTACCTTGATAAAACTTTTGCTCTTTTTTAAACTTTTTCTCTTTAGCTATAATTTTTTGTAAATTTTTACTTATTGTGGCATTACTATCATTATTATCTTTAATTTTAGTACTATTTGTTTCTGCCAATAATGAAATTGCCAACAGTGCGATAAGAAGAGAGTTTTTAAGCATAATATTTCCTTATAATAAACTTTTGTTTTACTTATTATATCAATTTTGTATAAATTTTGCAACTTAGGTAGCAACTATACTTTTTAAAATTATATATAATTTCAAAAAAAATAGGAGGTACAAAGATGAATGTAGTAAAAGGATATAACCCATTTGCTGAATTAGAAGAGTTAAGAGAGCAATTTAGCAAACTACTTAATGTACAAGAGTCTAAACCTAACGACATCGCTTTTATACCAACGGTAAATACAAGAGAAGCAGATGATGCTTACTATATAGAAGTTGATTTACCAGGTGTTTCAAAAGATGATATAAATATTGATGTTGATGACAATACTCTTACAATTAGCGGTGTTAGAAAAGTAAAAGAGGAGCATAAAGATGATAGCTTCTATAAAGTTGAGTCTGTATATGGTAAGTTTGAGAGAAGCTTTAGCCTACCAGAAGATGTAGATACAGATAAAATAGAAGCAAAACATAATAATGGAGTTTTAGAGATAAAGATTCCAAAAATAGAAAAAGTAGAAAAAGCTCCTAAAAAAATCGAAATTAAATAAGGAGGTGCAAAATGGCTAATGTAACAAAAAAATTACAAAATGTAGAGAAAAAAGTAGAACAAGGTATAGTAGAGGGCATAGAGAAAACTAAAGAGGTATTTGCAAATGTCGCAAGACATATCCCACTTGCTAACATTATGCACAATAGAAAAAAAGATACCTTTACAGTAGAAATTGACTTGCCCGGTGTAGATAAAAAAGATATTAATGTAAGTGTAGAAGATGACTATTTAGTAGTTACTGCAGAGCGTAAAATGAAAAAAGAGGTTAAAGAGAGTGACTACTATCTAATCGAAAGCAAATTCGGAAAATTTTATAGAACTTTCTACCTAAGCGACGACATAGACCGCGATTCAATAGATGCAAAATATGAAGATGGTAGATTAATTATTACATTTGAAAAAGTAGAAAATAAAAAACGCAGAGATATTTCTGTTAAATAATTCTTTAAAGTCTATGATTTCAAAATATGATTTTCATATTAATGAGTCATAGACTTTAGGCACCTCTAATTAGTTGGTGGCACTTATTAAAACTCTAACATTTCAAAATCGTAATCGGGCTTTATCACTTTAATATTATCTAAAGTAGTAGAATCAATTTTTTTATCTGTTAAATTATAATCTTTGCCTTGATAAAATTTTTGCTCTTTTTTAAACTTTTTCTCTTTAGCTATAGCTTTTTTTAAATTCTCTTCTAATTTTGTTTTTTTAGACACGGATTTTTTTGTACTGTTTAAATCTTTTGTAGAATTAGTATCAATTTTGGTACTGTTATTTTGAGAATAAGCAAATACACTTAAAAGAGTTAAAATTAAAAATTTATACATCTCGTGAAGTTAAGAGAGCTTTAAAGCTCCTCTTTTGCCTTTTGTAGTGCAGTTATTACTTCATCAATATTAGCTTTTGGAATATGAACTTTCCAATTTGGCTCGTCTGCATCGTTATTTAAAAATATGCCGACACTCGCTACACTTTCGCTATCTTTGCCATATGGCTCTTTTATTACAGCAACCTCTATTTTTCCATTATCTGTACCACTTAATTTAAACTCATCTATAACTTTTGCTAAATCACTCATACTAAACTCCTTTAATTTATTTCTATTATTATATCAAATTTTTTGCAAAATCCCCAATAATTCCATACCAAATTAGACAACAAGCCAACTTGCTCTATAATTAGGTACTTCAAAGCGAAAAAGTCACACTTCAAACTTTCACCTATTGGGTGCGACTTTTTCAACTAAGGATGGA
>JALVTE010000016.1 GCA_027024155.1 Campylobacteraceae bacterium | reverse complement strand
GAATATAAAGGAACTTAAAAATATGTAAAATATAACTTTATAGCCAAACTTGGTGCTTTTGGATTCAAAAAAAGATGAGTCTTTTCTGACTTTTGGTGTGTGAGGTGTGTTATGGAATTATTTGGGAGAAAAAAAAGGATTTGATTTTTCAAAAAAAATTAGATATAATTAAATTAAGTATAGGAGGTATATAATGACTATTACTATGAATATTGAAGAGCAGTATTATACTCTTTTTGAGCAATTTGTGCAATCTCTTCCTAAAGATTCTGTGCAGATTACTAAGAGTTTGGATGATGAAATTTTAAAAAGAGTAAACTCTTATAAAAAAGGCAATTTAGATACTACTCCACTACATGATGGTTTATCTGAGATTAGAGAGGAGTTGCTATCTCAAATTTCACAATAGAAAAGAGCGATAGATTTAAACAAGAGTTGCAAGATATAGTTAGTTATATTGCAAAAGATAGTGTAGCTAGTGCTTTGCAGTTTTACGATGATATTATTTTAAAAATAGAAAAGTTATATATTAACCCTTACATCTATAGAAAAAGAGTAAGTATTAATGACGAAAATATAAGAGAGTTGATACACAAAGGCTATACGGTACCATATTTTATAGATGAGTTGAATGGTAAAATTATAGTTTTAGGCATTTTTAATAGAAATATATGGCATTAAATTTTTATCTAGTTGCAAAATTGCATTTTTCAATGCAAAACTCAGTCTATCTGCTTCAGAGAGTTGCATTTTTTTAACGCTACAATTAAATAAATATCTTTTTCTTAAAATCTTAAATAGTGAAGGAAAATCCAACAAATTGGCTATGCGTTGGCTTATTTATCTCTTAATAGAGTGCCAACAATTTTATTAATAGTGATACTTGATATATAATCTTTCTCCCTTAATGCTTTAACTAAAGCTTGGTTGTACTCATATGCATATCCGTAGGCACTAGATATTAAATTGGAATGTAAACTACTTTCTATTTTATCGCTTGTTCCTTCTATTGCACGGATACCATACTGTTTTGCTATTTTGAACTTATAATCATCTGGAATACCTGGTAGCATTATTGTGAATCCATAAACTCCTATAAAACGCATATCGTTATTTTTTAAATTTTTAATAACATCTTGTTTTGGTTTTTTTAAATTTAATTTTTTTAACTCTTCCATCAAAATTGACTCTGTACTTTTAGATTTTATGTCTGATGCTTGCAGTAAGCTAGTACAGATTAAGAAGAGCAGAAATAGCTTTATAGATTTAATATAGATATATTTAGGAGTAGTTACTTTTGAGAGTGTCATAAAATATCCTTTATGTTGGCTTTTTGTATATTATAGCACAATTAATGAGTAGGGTCGGTTTACCGACCAATTTCTTCAATGGATTTATTTTTGTTATTTATGGTCGGTAAACCGACCCTACCAATAGCTTTATTGTAGCTCTTTATATAAATTAAGATAAAATAACGAAAATAATTTTCAAGAAAAGAGTGTATGAATATAGAGACCAAGAGAGCCCATTTTACTTCGCCGCTTTATTTGGAGAGTGGGCGGATTTTAGAGCCTTATGATATTGTTTATGAGACTTATGGTAAGTTAAATGATGCTAAAGATAATGTAGTGTTAATTTGCCATGCTCTGAGTGGGTCGCACCATGCTGCTGGGAAGTATAAGGGCGATAGAAAAGCTGGTTGGTGGGATGGTCTTATAGGCGATGGTAAGGCTATTGATACAAGTAAATATTTTGTAATTAGTACCAATGTTGTTGGTTCTTGTTTTGGAAGTACTGGGCCTATGAGTGGGCAGTATCCGTCTAACGAGCCTTATAGATTGAAGTTTCCGGTTGTTACTATTAAAGATATGGTTAAGGCTCAGATGCATTTGCTCTCATCTCTTGGTATTCATAAGTTAGAAGCCATTGTTGGTGGTTCTATGGGTGGAATGCAAGCGTTGCAGTTTGCGGTGGATTATCCAAATATTGCAAAGAGTGTTATTGCACTTGCAACTACATATGCTACGCGTCCTTGGACTATTGCATTTAATAAAGTGGCAGTAGAGGCTATACGGCGTGACCCTCGCTTTAAAAATGGTAATTATGGTAAAGATGATTTTAAAGAGCATGGTTTGGATGGTTTGGCTATTGGTAGAATTGCTGGGCACATATCGTACCTTTCGCCTCACTCTATGGATGAAAAGTTTGGTAGAAACTATGTACCTACAGATGGGCTGTTTGAGCTATTTGGTCGCTACGAAGTAGAGCGATATATGGAGTATAATACTAGCAATTTTGCTAAAATATTTGACCCGCTAAGTTACCTCTATATTGTAAAGGCTATTAATACCTTTAATCTCTCTCGTGGGTATGAGTCTTTGCATGATGCTATTAGCAGAATAAAGGCAGATGTTCACCTGATTAGTTTTAAGGGAGATATGTTATTCTTTCCAGAGGAGATGGCTCATTTGGCTAAAATGTTAAAACGAAACAATCAGCCACATAGCTACACAGAGATAGACAGCGACTATGGGCACGATGCATTTTTAGTAGAGCTAGATAAGTTCGAGCATATAATAAAAGGGGTTTTAAAGTGAATTTTGAAGAGAAGTTAGAGAAGAGTAAAGAGTTAATAGATAAATTAATGAACCCAGAGATTACATTAGAAGAGAGTATAAAGATTTATAAAGAGGGTTTAGAGAGTATTAAAGAGGCTCAAAAAATGCTTGAAGAGGCGAAGTTAAAGGTCGAAGAGATAAATAAAAATATTAGTGGAGTTGAGTCTTGAAAGAGCTTATGGTAGGCGTGTTGCAACTGCCAACTTTGGGTATGAATGCAACTCGTTTAGAGTTTTACCTGAAAAAGGCGAAAGAGCGTAACTGCAAGCTTTTGCTATTTGGCGAGTATGTTCTAAACCACTTTTTTAAAGAGCTTATAGATATGCCAAAGAGTATGGTAAAAGAGCAGACAGCTTCGCATATTGAGACACTAAAAAGACTTAGCCAAGAGTACGATATTACGCTAGTTGCCCCTATTGTTGAGATAAAGGGCGATAAGTACTATAAAAAGATTGTTAAGATTTCTCCTAAATCTACAAGTTACTATATGCAACAGATTTTAATAAACTACCCACACTGGAATGAAGAGGCATTTTTTGCCAACCCTATAACTACTTTAAAAGAGCCGACTGTTTTTAATATCGAGGGGTTTAAAATAGCAATAATGGCAGGCTTCGAGATACATTTTGATAAGTTTTGGGAGTCGATTCAGCGAAAAAGAGTAGATTTGGTACTCTTGCCAACTGTATCTACTTTTAGCTCCAAGTATCGTTGGCGAGAGCTTATTTGCACTAGGGCATTTGTGAATAATTGCTACATTTTGCGTGCAAATAGGGTAGGCGACTTTTTAGAGGAAGATACAAGATGGAGCTTTTATGGCGACTCTATGCTGGTAAATCCAGATGGCGATATAGATATGAAGCTCGAAGATAGAGAGTCTATGTTAATTGAGCCAATATCTAAAGCAGAGCTAAGCGAGAGCCGAAGAGGTTGGGGCTTTATGGCTCAGCTTAAAAAGAGGGGAGAGTTGTAATGAACGGTTACTACTCTCGCCAAATTATGCTTTGGGGCGAAAAAACTCAAAAGGATTTAGCTACTAAAAGAGTGCTAATAGTTGGAAGCGGTGGGCTTGGTTGCTCTATTGCTTTGGCTCTTAGTGGTAGCGGAGTTGGCGTTTTAGATATTGTAGATTTTGATAGAGTAGAGATTCACAATATACACAGACAAGTTTTGTTTAATGGCGATGATGTTGGCAAGTTTAAGGCTGAAGTTGCAGTAGAGCGTGTAAAGCAAAGAGCTAGTGGCGTTAAAGCAGGTGCATATTGTGTAAGTTTTGAAGAGTTTATTAAAGAGAATCGAGAGTACGATTTAGTTATTGATGCAACCGATAATCTATTTGTGCGAGAGCAGATAAACGCTTTTGCAAAAGAGCATAAAATAGCTTGGATTTACGGAAGTGTAGAGGAGTTTAATGGGCAAGTGTGCCTGTTTAAAGAGGCTAGCTTTAATATGTTTGCAACAAAAGAGGTAGAGCCAAAAGGTATTACAGCTCCTATGGTTATGCAGATAGCATCTTTCGAGGCAAATTTAGCCCTGCGTTATCTTGCAAATTTGAAAGTTGCAAGCGATATTTTTTACTATTTATACTATAATGATAGTGGAGAATTTGAGATAAAAAAATTCAAGTTACCAAAGGAATAAAAATGAAAAAATTACTAATATTGAGTGTTGTAGCATCTGCATTTTTTGTAGGTTGTACGCAAGAGTCGCAAAATACAATTAGTCGTTCTATTCAAAATTGGACAGGAACAGATGGCGTTTTAGATATCTATGCAGGCAGTAAATTGGTTAAGAGATTTATTAAAATCGATAAACTATCTACTGCGTATGGAACAGAAGACCATAAACCACGCCCATATAGATATGGCTATGGATATGACGATAAAAACTTTAACTTTAAAAGAGATAGAGGTGAGAAAAAGGTTTATTTTGAATTCTCTGACTACTCAACAAGTTATGTATTCTATGAAAATGATGAAAATTAAGGAGATTTTATGAAAGTAGTATCAACAAACAAAGCACCACAAGCGATTGGACCATACTCTCAAGCTATGGTTGCAAATGGAATGGTATTTACATCTGGACAGATTGCACTAAGCCCTGATGGTGAAATTGTATGTGACGATGTAGTAGGACAGTGCGAGCAAGTTTTAAAGAATTTAAGTGAAGTACTTAAAGAGGCAGGAGCAGATTTAAGCAGTGTAATTAAAACTACAATTTTCTTAAGTGATATGGATGACTTTAAAGCAGTAAACGAAGTTTACGCAAAATACTTTAGCGACCATAAACCTGCAAGAAGTACGGTTGCTGTTAAAACCCTACCACTTAATGTAAAGGTAGAGATAGACTGTATTGCTATGGTATTAGAGAAGTAAAATCTTCTCTAAGTTCTATTTATGCGTCTAATATTTAGCATTGGCTTTGAATTAAAAAGCTGCGGTGATGGCACTGCACCCTACGGTTGAGAATAATTTTAATTCTATTTGTATTATAAACATTATGTTATGAATCAGTTATAGAGTCATCATTTTATCTGTAACATTTCTACCCATCTAAACTAGCACTTTTTTGAAACTATACACTCCACTTAAAACTCTTTGTATATTATTTGTGTCATATTGAAACATTAGTAATGCTTAATTTTAAAATTAATTGGGCTTAAAGTCTGGATTGAGTGATTAATTGTTAAACTTAATTTATCAATTAAAATTATGGAGGAACTTAAATGTCTCAACCAACAATAGTATGGAGCAAAATCGATGAGGCTCCGGCGTTAGCAACATATTCACTATTTCCAATAGTAGAGAAGTTTGCAAAAGAAGCGGGAGTAGATGTAGTACAATCAGATATTTCATTAGCAGGTAGAGTTTTAGCTGCATTTGATTTAGCAGATAATAACTTGGCAAAACTTGGTGAATTGGTTCATAAGCCAGAGGGTAATATTATTAAATTACCAAATATTTCGGCATCTGTAGGGCAACTTAAAGAGTGTATTGCTGAGCTTCAAGAGAAGGGTTATGATATTCCTGATTTTCCTGAAAATCCTGAAACAGAAGAGGAAAAAGCAGTTAGAGCTAAGTATAACACTTGTTTAGGTAGTGCGGTAAATCCAGTACTTAGAGAGGGTAACTCAGACAGAAGAGCGGCTAAAGCTGTTAAGAAGTATGCACAAGAGCACCCACACAGATTAAAGCCTTTTGCAGATGATTGCAAAGCTTATGTAGACCATATGGAAGAGGGCGATTTTTATGGAAATGAAAAAGCTGTAATTATGGATAAGGCTCAAAAAGTAACTATCGCACTTAATGGAAAAGAGTTAAAAACTATTGATGCATTAGAGGGTGAGATTTTAGACGGTACATATATGTCGGCTAAAGCGTTAAGAAAGTTCTTGGCTAAATCTATAGAAGATGCAAAAGCTAATGGTGTTTTATGGTCTATTCACCTTAAAGCAACTATGATGAAAGTAAGTGATCCAATTATGTTTGGTCATGCTGTTGAGATTTTCTTTAAAGATGTGTTTGAAAAATATGCAGATACATTTGCAGAGCTTGGAGTAAACCCAAATTTAGGTCTTAGCGATATTGAGAAGAAGTTAAAAGGTCATGAAAAAGAGGCTGAAATTTTAGCTGCATTTAAAGCTGTTGTAGAGAGTGATTCTCCAGAGATTGCAATGGTAGATAGCGATAAAGGTGTAACAAACCTACACGCATCTAACGATGTAATTATCGATGCTTCTATGCCTGTTGTTGTAAGAGAGGGTGGTAAGCAGTGGAACAGAGCAGGGGACGCTGTAGAGTGTGTAGCTGTAATTCCAGATAGAACTTATGCGACTTTCTATAAAGAGATTATTGAAGATTGTAAGAAAAATGGACAATTTGATGTAACTACTATGGGTAGTGTTTCAAATGTTGGCTTAATGGCACAAAAAGCAGAAGAGTATGGTTCTCACCCAACTACATTCGAGATGGCTGAAGATGGTAAATTAACTGTAACTGCTGAAGATGGTACAGAACTTATGAGCTTCGATGTAGAAAAAGGCGATATTTGGAGAATGAGTAGAGCTAAAGATATCCCAATTAGAGACTGGGTAAGATTAGCAGTTGAGAGAGCTAGAATCGAAGGTGTTCCGGCGGTATTCTGGTTAGATGAAAACAGAGCTCACGATGCAAATATGATTAAAAAAGTAAATGAGTACTTAAAAGAGTATGATACTGAAGGTTTAGAGATATTAATAAAAGACCCTCAAGCGGCAATGGCATACTCTTTAAAGAGAGTAAGAGCTGGAGAAGATACAATCTCTGTTACAGGAAATGTTTTAAGAGATTACTTAACAGACCTTTTCCCAATTTTAGAGCTTGGTACATCTGCTAAGATGTTATCTATTGTTCCTCTATTAGCTGGTGGCGGATTGTTTGAAACTGGTGCTGGTGGGTCGGCTCCTAAGCATGTTGAACAATTCTTAAAAGAGGGTCACTTAAGATGGGACTCTTTAGGGGAGTTTTTGGCATTAGCAGAGTCTTTAAGAATGGAAGCATATAAAAATAAAGATGCTAAAATCGAAGAGATGGTAAAAGCTTTAGATAAAGCAAACGAAGCTTACTTAGGTAACGATAAAGCACCAAGTAGAAAAGCTGGAGAGCCAGATAACAAAGCTAGCCACTACTGGGTAGCAAGATACTGGGCAGAGGCTTTAGCAAATAGTGAAGATAAAGAGTTAGCAGAGAAATTTGCACCAGTTGCAAAAGAGTTAGCAGATAACGAGGCTAAAATTTTAGAAGAGTTACTAGCAGTAGAGGGTAAACCAGCTGATATTGGCGGATACTACAAGCCAGATGATGCAAAAGCAGAAGCAGCAATGAGACCTTCGGCTACTTTAAATGCAATTATTGATGCTATATAAGTTGCTAACTGTATAGTTTCGAAATCTTAAAAAATTAAAACTCAATACGCTAGCCCAATTAAGGGTTGGCGTGTTATCTAACTGTTATAATAAAACGTTATATTAGGGTATTGCCTATTGTTAAAGGCGTCGTACAATGTCTTAATTTAAGGATAGAGTATCCATTTCTTGGCACAAAGCTTAAAGCCAAAAGCATAAAGCTAGCAACTGCGTCACTCCTTTGAGAGTGTAAGTCCATGATTTTAACTGCTTAAAAGTTTAAAAGTATATTTTAAGCAATGTAAACTGTGGATTTCCGTTCTTACGGGAATGACAGCAATGGCAGGCTTTTAGCTTTGTGCTTTAAGCTTTCAGCATTTTATGGATATAAATTCTTAAATTAATGGTATTGGAGGTGCCCTAATCCCCAAATAGTTATGGCAAGGCATAAAATACAATTAAGAGTTATATATAATTTTTAATTGTGTTTTGCAACTATTTGGGAAAAAGCCTAATGTGGGCGTAAACCAAGGAGCATAAATGGAGAGAAAAAGAGGTAAAAAAGTTACCATCATTGGTGCTGGAAATGTTGGGGCAACAGTTGCTTATTCGTTAGCAATGAGAGGTGTTTGTCACGAGATTATGCTTAGAGATAGAAATTCAGACATCTCTATGGGAAAAGCATTAGATATGAGTCAAGCTGCGAATGTTGCAAGAACTCACACTATTGTAAAAGTTGCACACGAAGCTAGCGATATGAAAGATAGTGATGTTGTTGTAATTACAGCCGGAAGCCCTAGAAAGCCGGGGATGAGTAGAGATGATTTGCTAATGATTAACGCAGAGATTACTAAAGAGGTAATTCAAGATGTTAAAACTTATGCACCAGACTCTATAATTATTATGGTATCTAACCCTTTAGATGTTATGACATATGTTGCACTAAAAGAGTCAGGTTTCCCTAAAGAGAGAGTTATAGGAATGGCGGGGATTTTAGATAGTGCTAGAATGGCACACTTTATTTTCGAAAAAATTGGATATGGAGCAGGACAAATTAGAGCTAGCGTAATGGGTGGTCATGGTGACTCTATGGTTCCACTGCCTAAGTTCTCTACAGTAGCCGGTGTTCCTTTAACAGATGTTTTATCTGATGAAGAGATAGAAGAAGTAGTAGAGCGAACAAAGCATGGCGGTGCAGAAATTGTTGGCTATTTAAAGACAGGTTCAGCATACTATGCACCGGCAAAAGCTACTGCTTTAATGGTAGAGGCAATTTTAAAAGATACTAAGCAGATTCACCCATGTGCTGTATATTTAGATGGGCATTATGGTTACGAAGATGTTGTATCTGGTGTTCCAGTAGCACTTGGTGCAAATGGTGTAGAGAAGCTTTTTGAAATGACATTGAGTGAAAAGCAGAGTAAGCAGTTTGAGCATAGTGTAAACACTGTTAAAGAGATGATAGACGTACTTAAAAAGAATAAATTTTTTAGCTAGGAGGCAAAATGAGAGAGATTGAATATAGCGAAGTTGTAGATGCTGTTAAAAATATGATTATAACAACAGCAACAAACTTACCAGAAGATACATACGATGCACTTAAAGAGGCTATGGAAAAAGAGAAATCTCCAGTAAGTAAAGAGGTAATTAGACAACTGCTAGAGAATGCAGATATTGCAAAAAATGAGAAGAGACCACTATGTCAAGATACTGGTTTAGCGGTATTTTTTGTAAAAGTTGGTGAAGATGTTAAGATAAAAGGCGGTTTGCTTAAAGATGCAATTAATGAAGGTACTGCTAAAGGTTATGAAGAGGCTTATTTAAGAGCTTCGACTTGTGAGCCATTTAGTCGTGCTAACTTAAAAGATACACTTGGTTATAACCTGCCTGCAATTATCCACTTTGATATTGTAGAGGGTGATAAAATTGATATTGAATACGCTGCTAAAGGTGGCGGGTCTGAGAATGTATCTCGTGCTAAAGTATTCCCACCAGCTGCTGGAAAAGAGGGTGTTATAGAGTTTGTAAAAGAGGTAATTAGCGATGCAGGTGGAAACCCTTGCCCTCCTATAACAGTAGGTGTTGGAATTGGTGGAACATTTGAGAAGGCTTGTATAAGCTCTAAGCATGCACTATTTAGAGATTTGGGTACAGTAAATGAAGACCCAGAGATGGCAGAGTTAGAGAAGATTATGCTTGATGAAATTAACAAATTAGGAATTGGTGCAATGGGAATGGGTGGAACAAAGACTGCTCTTGCTGTTCATATTGAATCTAACCCTTGCCATATAGCTAGCTTGCCTGTATCTGTAAATGTTCAGTGCCATAGTTCAAGACATACACATATAACTATATAAGGAGAGAAGATGGCTACTTATAATTTAACTACACCATTAACAGAAGAGGATACAAGAAAACTGAAAGCTGGAGATGTTGTAAACTTAAGCGGAGTTATCTATACAGCTAGAGATGCAGCACACAAAAGACTTGTAGATTTAATAGAAGCTGGCGAAGAGTTGCCTTTCGATTTAGAAGGTAGTGTAATTTACTTCGTAGGACCAACACCACCAAAACCAGGTGACCCAATAGGAAGTGCCGGTCCAACTACAAGTTATAGAATGGATAGCTACTCTCCAACAATGCTAAAGCACGGCTCTAAAGGTATGATTGGTAAGGGTAAAAGAAGTCAAGAGGTAAAAGATGCTTGCGTAGAGTATGGCGGTATCTATTTTGGTGCAACAGGCGGTGCAGGTGCACTATTGGGTAAAAAGATTAAATCAGCAGAGGTAATTGCATACCCAGAACTAGGACCAGAAGCAGTAAGAAGAATAGAGGTAGAGGATTTCCCAGTAACAGTAATCAACGATACATATGGAAACGATTTATACCAAATGGGAAGAGAGCAGTACGAAGTTAAAGATTAAGCTCTAGCTATGAGCTTCATTTAAGCAACTTCTTTTACATAATGTGTGGTATCTTTACCGCACAAAATTTATATATCTTATCATAATTTTCCATACTTAAAAGTTTTGTTAGTCAGCTATTACTTAAAGATTTAAGGCAAAAGTTTATGACTTCAGTTATCAATGCTGCAACCAATTAAATATATCTTTTTATTTTAATTTTGTATAAAATAGATATATAAGTTAATATTTTTTAATAAAAAGAACAGAATTTTATTCTAATTTTTATAATTATTAAAATTTATTTAGCATAAATATTTAATTTTCATACTTTTTCTAAAAAATAACCCTAAAATAGATAAAAAATTATAAGAATATATGGTTTTAAACTTTAAAATACACGAAAAGTAACAAAAAATATGACAATTTGACAGTTTTTTTATTGATATTAAGAAATAAGAACAAAACTTTAAGATTTACTAAAGAGTTTACTAATATAATTAACAGTACAAAACATATGTTTAATATAAAAAGTAGGTGCTGAATGATTAAAGTTGAATTTTTAGGTCCGATTGAATTGGATTCTGTAGATATGGATATTAAATCTTTAAAAGAGCTTTCTGCATATATGAAAAGTTCGGATGAATTAAAAGATTGGGCTATAAATTCAGCTGTAGCTGTAAATGATGTAATTGTAACTGACATAAATTATGAATTAAAAGATGGCGATAGAGTATCTATCTTACCACCAGTTTGTGGAGGTTGATTTGGAACTATATAGTGAGCCTTTAAATGTTGATAAAATTACATCTAAATGGTATAAAGAGTCAAGCAATTTAAATTATGGTGCATTTATTACTTTTATTGGCACTATAAGAGAAGAAGATGGTATTGAAGCTTTAAGTTTTGATATTTATGAGCCAATTTTAAAAAAATGGTTTGAAACTTGGCAAGAGAAAGCAGAAGAGAGAGGTGCTATTGTTAAGATGGCACATTCGATTGGAGATGTACCTATTAATAAAAGTTCATATATAAGTGCAGTCATATCTCCTAAAAGAAGAGTTGCATTAGAGCTTATAGATGAATTTGTAGAAGATTTTAAGGCGAATGCCCCTATTTGGAAATATGATGTTATAGATGGCAAAAGAGTTTATGCCAAAGATAGAAGCACCCCAATGCGTGGAGCTGGAATTTTAGCTAAGGAGAGTAATTAAATGATAAGTTACGAAGAGTCTTTAGAAATTATTAATTCTATAGAGATAGTTCCTAAAGATATTATTGAAGTACCTTTAATGGAGGCACAGAATTTATATTTAGCCGAAGATATTGTAGCTAGTTTTAACTCTCCGGAGTATCCAACTTCTGCTATGGATGGATATGCATTAAAGCATGAAGATCAAGCACTAAAAGAGTTAAAAATTTCAGCAATTAATCCAGCAGGTGCAGATGAGATATTGACATTAACTTCTGGTGAAGTTATAAAAACATTTACAGGCTCTATTATGCCTGTAGATAGTGATACATTAATACCAATCGAGAATGTCACTGCTGATGATGATAAAATAGTAATAAATGAAGAGGTTCCATTTGGCTTTAGTGTACGAGAAGTTGGAGAAAATTTTAAAAAGGGTGAAGTGCTAATTAAAAAAGGTACTAAAATAGATTTTGCCCAAATTGCTGTACTTGCTTCTTTAAATTATGTAACTGTCAAGGTATATGAAACTCCTAAAGTCGCAATTATTGCTACAGGTAGTGAACTTCTTGCTTTAGGTGAAGAGCAAACTAAGAAGAGTCAAATTAGAAGTTCAAATAATTATACAATAGAAGCTATAGTAAAAAAACATAATGCAATACCTATTCAGTTAGGATGTATTGGAGATAATATCCAGAATATAAAAGAGGTATTTAAAAATGCACTCAATAAAGCTGATATTATAGTAAGCACAGGTGGTGTTAGTGTTGGAGATTTTGATTTTGTAAAAGATATAGTAAGAGATGAGCTTGGTGCTGAAGTACTCTTTAAAGGAGTAGTTATTAAGCCTGGGCAACATATTATGGTTGCACAGGTTGATAATAAAGTTATTTTAGCACTACCTGGTTTTGCCTACTCTTCCACTGTTACAGCTCTTGTTTATCTATTACCTGTACTTTATAAATATATGAATGCAGAGTATGAACCTATGATTTTAAAAGCAATATTAAAATCTAAGTTTATAAAAAAGAGTAAAAAGACTGAATTTACACCAGCGAATTATTCTATAAAAGATGCTAAGTTGTATGTAGATTTTGATGGTAAAAAAAATGGTACAAGTGCAATAATGACTAATATGCTTGGTAAGTGTGCATTGACAATTACATCACCAACCGATGGTAATAAAGATGTAGGTGAAGAGATAGATACATTTATCTATTAATTTTTTTAGTAGACCTTTTTTAAAGCTCTAAATTTAGCTAATTTATTGTGCTGAATATTAGATTTAGTGAGCTTTAAAGATTTAAGCAATAGATTGAATCTTTAAAGCTCACTAAGCGGTCTGTTTAATTGGTGTAGTATTTAAAATTTACACAAAGGAAGGGTTATGAACAATTTTAATGAAATAATAGAGAAAGTAAAAGATATTATCTCTAGTGAAAGTGAGAGTGGAAAAGTATTTGATAAAGATGTGGCATCTGAATTAGGTATATCGCAAGCTACATTTGCAACAATGAAAAAAAGAGGTGCAATTCCATATAAAGAGTTAATGGAGTTTTGTGCAAGACGAAAAATAAGCATAAACTGGATTTTCTTCGACCAATCAGCAGGTATGCTTATAGAAGAGACTGAAAAGTTCTTTCAAGTTAAATATTTTTCTAATGTTCGAGCTAGTGCCGGAGGTGGTTCAGAGTGTTTTGCTGAAGATTATAAAAATATTACCGTAGATAAAGTATTAATTAGAAGCTTTTTTGGTAATATTTGTGATGAAGAGTTATCTAATAAAAAGATAGAAGCAATTCATGTAGATGGGGAATCAATGGAGCCTACGCTTAAAAATGGTTCTATAGTCTTTATAGATAGAGAGAAAAATAGTATCAGTAGAGATGGCATATTTGTAGTCTCAACACCTGGTGGACTCTTTATTAAAAGATTAAATAGAAAAGTAGATGGTTCTATAGAATTAATTTCAGATAATCAGTTATACTCTACTGAAGTGATGGCACCAGATGAAGTTAGAGTTGTTGGTAAAGTAGTAGGTGGAGTTGATAAGTTATAAAAATAAGTTAAGCACAAATTATACATTAGAGATTTACAATCTTTAGTGTATATAGTGCATAAGTTCAGTTATTAAAAATAAATTGCATTTTTTTTATTTTTTATAATGGTTTAATAAAACTTTAAGGTTTAAGTGACTATAATTGCAGTCCAATTTGATTGGAAGCACAAAGTTTTCGGTGCTGGTGTAGCTCAGCTGGCTAGAGCAGCTGATTTGTAATCAGCAGGTCGGGGGTTCAAGTCCCTTCACCAGCTCCATAAAATTTTAAAATATCAGTGTTTGACCAGTAATAACTGGGGTGAGATACTCAAGTGGCCAACGAGGGCAGACTGTAAATCTGCTGGCTTTCGCCTTCGGAGGTTCGAATCCTCCTCTCACCACCATCGTTTTTACTGCGGGTGTAGCTCAGCTGGCTAGAGCTCCTGCCTTCCAAGCAGGTTGTCGCCGGTTCGAATCCGGTCACCCGCTCCATAACTGGGAGCTGAGTTATTCTTACTACTAATTATGTTAGTTTAACTACTACTCAATCCCAATATATTACTGTAAACATATAGATATTTTTATTTTTAGATATAATTGAACTTTAAGATAAATTTAGTTTGATTCTTTGTAAAAATAATATTTTGCCCAGATAGCTCAGGGGCAGAGCACTTCCTTGGTAAGGAAGAGGTCGGCGGTTCAAATCCGCTTCTGGGCTCCAGTGCGATGGACAGGAGTTTGACTTTTGGGTTAAAGTCTTGTCCATCTGCTCAAGGGCATGGTTTAAGAGTATATTTTTGTGAAAAAAAGTAAAACTCTTAAGTAAAGTTGGGTATAATTCCACCCGTAAATAATAAAGCTAGGAGAAACAAATGGCTAAAGAAAAATTTGAACGTACCAAACCACACGTAAATATTGGTACTATCGGTCACGTTGACCATGGTAAAACAACACTAACAGCTGCAATTACTGCTGTTCTTGCAACAAAAAATGATTCAGCATTTATGGATTATGATGCAATCGATAATGCACCAGAAGAGAGAGAAAGAGGTATTACAATCGCTACATCTCACGTAGAGTACGAAACTGATACTAAGCACTACGCTCACGTAGACTGTCCAGGTCACGCTGACTATGTTAAAAACATGATTACTGGTGCTGCACAAATGGATGGTGCAATTCTTGTTATTGCTGCGACTGATGGCCCAATGGCACAAACTAGAGAGCATATTCTTCTATCTCGCCAAGTTGGTGTACCTTACATCGTTGTATTCTTAAACAAAGAAGATCAACTAGATGACGAAGATAAAGAAGAGATGTTAGAATTAGTAGAGATGGAAGTTAGAGAACTTTTATCAGAGTATGAATTCCCTGGTGATGATACTCCAATCGTAGCTGGTTCTGCATATCAAGCACTAGAAGAGGCTAAAAAAGGTCAATTAGGTGAATGGTCACAAAAAATTCTTAAACTAATGGATGAAGTAGACAACTATATTCCAACTCCAGAGAGAGATACTGATAAGCCATTCTTGATGCCAATAGAAGATATCTTCTCTATTCAAGGTCGTGGTACAGTTGTAACTGGTAAAATCGACAGAGGTCAAGTATGTGTTGGTGAAGAAGTAGAAATCGTGGGTATTAAAGATACTCAAAAAACTACTGTAACTGGTGTTGAAATGTTTAGAAAAGAGATGGATTGTGGTCAAGCTGGTGATAACGCTGGTGTTCTTATCCGTGGTATTGGTAAAGATCAAGTACAAAGAGGTATGGTTCTTTGTAAGCCAGGTTCAATTACTCCACACTCTAAGTTCGAAGCAGAAGTTTATGTATTAACAAAAGAAGAGGGTGGTAGACATACTCCATTCTTTAATAACTATAGACCTCAGTTCTATGTAAGAACAACTGACGTTACTGGTTCTGTAACACTTCCAGAGGGTACAGAGATGGTTATGCCAGGTGACAACGTTAAAATTAATGTTGAATTAATTGCACCAGTTGCACTTGAAGAAGGTACAAGATTCGCTATCCGTGAAGGTGGTAGAACTGTTGGTGCTGGTGTTGTTACAAACATCATTGAATAATTAGGTAGCAGTTTTATTACTGCTCCTTAAGTACCTGACCATAATAAATGGCATATTTTAACGATAAGAAAAAGGTACTTTAACATATAGGAGAAAAGATGAGAGAAACTGTTCATCTAGGTTGTGAAGAGTGTACTAGAAGAAACTATCACACAACTAAAAATAAAAGAACAACAACTGAAAAACTTGCTTTAAAAAAGTATTGCAAGTGGTGTAAAAAGCATACAGTTCATAAAGAAATGAAACTGTAATTGTTCTCTAGTAGGCTATTGTTAGCCTCTAGTTAACTATCATATAGGCCAATAGCTCAGTTGGTAGAGCACTGGTCTCCAAAACCAGGTGTCGGGGGTTCGAGTCCCTCTTGGCCTGCCATTAAAGGTATATATAATGAGCAAAATAATAAATTTTATAAAAAGTTCAAAATTAGAATTAGATAAAGTAATTTTTCCTACTAAAATTCAAGTTAAACAAGCATTTATTGCAGTTGTAATTGTAGTGGCTGTAATAGCAACATATTTAGCACTTGTAGACCTTTTAATGTCAGAAATTGTATCTACATCATTAAAGGCTTAAGATATGGCACATCAATGGTACGCTATACAGACATATGCAGGTAGCGAAAGAGCTGTAAAAAGAGGTATTGAACAAATAGCTATAGATTATGGTTTAGAAGATAAGATTGACCAAGTAGTTGTTCCAACTGAAGAGGTCATAGAGGTAAAAAATGGAGAGAAAAAGATAACTGAGCGTTCTTTATACTCTGGTTATGTATTCGCCCATATAGATTTGGATACTGACTTATGGCATAAGATTCAATCTTTACCAAAAGTATCTAGATTTATCGGGGAGCAAAAGACTCCTACAGCGTTATCTCAAGCAGATATAGATGTTATTTTAGAAAAAATGGAGCATAAGGCACCACCAAGACCGAAAGTTGATTTCGAGAAAGGTGAAATGGTTAGAATTACAGAAGGTCCATTCGCTAACTTCACAGGTTTAGTTGAAGAGTATGATTTAGACCATGGAAAACTGAAGCTAAATGTATCTATTTTTGGACGAAATACACCTGTAGAAATTCTCTACTCTCAAGTAGAGAAAATTATATAAAACACCTAATTTTATTAAAGGTGTTTTAAACCTAGATTGTGCATTAGAATTATCAAACTTTTGATAAATGCTTTGTCTGTGGGTTTTTATAAAAAACTTAATTTTAAGTTAAATTTAAGAGATGGTTTTTTATGAATGCCCACTGTCAAATGATTTATTGGAATTTGTTAATTTCTAATGCACAATCTAGGTTAATTTAAAGAAAAGGAAATAAAATGGCTAAAAAAGTAGCTGAGAAATTTAAGCTAATGATTCAAGCTGGTCAAGCAAACCCATCACCACCAGTTGGTCCTGCACTAGGTCAGCGTGGTGTTAATATTATGGAGTTTTGTAAAGCATTTAACGAAAAAACTAAAGATAAAATGGGATTCAAAGTTCCTGTTGAAATTACTGTTTATACAGATAGAAGTTTTACATTTATAACTAAGCAACCACCTGCAACTGATTTAATTATGAAAGAAGCTGGTATTAAAAAAGGTAGTGATAATCCACTATTAAATAAAGTTGCAAAGTTAAGTAAAGAGCAGATACTTAAAATTGTTGATTTAAAGATTGAAGATTTAAATACTAACGATAGAGAGCAAGCTGCTAAAATTATTGAAGGTTCTTGTAGAAGTATGGGAATCGAGATAGAAGGTTAAAATCTAATTACCACTATAGATTTAAAAAATCGTGGGAGCAAATATAAGCGGAGAGAAATATGGCAAAAATTAGTAAAAGAAAACAGGCTCTATTAGCAAAAATAGACAAAGAGAAAAAATATCCTTTAACAGAAGCAGTTGAAACTGTTAAAGATTTAAAATCAGCAAAATTTGATGAAACTGTAGAAGTTGCATTAAATTTAAATGTAGACCCAAGACATGCTGACCAAATGATTAGATCATCAGTAGTTTTACCACATGGTACAGGTAAACAAGTTACAGTTGCAGTATTTGCAAAAGGTGACAAAATTGATGAAGCAAAAGCTGCAGGTGCAGATATTATTGGTGATGATGAAGTGTTAGCACAAATCCAAAATGGTGAAATCAACTTTGATGTTGTAATTGCAACACCAGATATGATGGGTGTATTAGGTAGAGTTGCTAGAATTTTAGGACCTAAGGGTATGATGCCTAACCCTAAAACTGGTACAGTTACGCCAAATGTAGCAGAAGCAGTTAAAAATGCCAAGGGTGGTCAAGTTAATTTTAGAGTTGATAAAAAAGGTAACATTCACGCTGGTATTGGTAAAGTTAGTTTTGATGCTAAGCAAATTGAAGAGAATTTAAGAACTTTTGTTGCTAAAATTAATAGACTTAAGCCAGCGAGCGCTAAAGGTAGATATATCCAAAATGCTGCACTATCTTTAACTATGAGTCCATCTGTAACTTTAGATACTCAAGAGTTAATGGATATTAAGTAAGAGAAAAATTTTAATTAATCTTAGACGAAGACATCAGGGGTCATAAGACTTAAATTTGGAGTAATCCTACTAAGTTAATCTTAGTAACCCTTTTGTAAGGTCTGAAAGGAGAAAATATGACAAGAGCTGAAAAAGAGAAGTTTGTAGCTGATTTAACTGCTGCTTTTTCAGAGTCAAATGCTGTTGTAATTTGTGACTACAAAGGTACAAAGTGTCAAGAGCTTGAGAGTGTTCGTGCACTTGCAAGTGAAAATGGTGCTCATGTAAAAGTAGTTAAAAATACATTAGCAATGATTGCTCTGAAAAATGCTGGTATCGAAGGCTTAGAGCTTAAAGATACTAACCTTGTTGTGTGGGGTGAAGATCAAATATCTACTTGTAAAGTTGCTGATAAAGCTGCAACTGAATTCAAGAATACATTTGCTCTTAAAGCTGGTGCACTAGAAGGTAAGACAGTAGATTTAGATACTATTATGGCTATGGCTAAGTTACCAAGTCGTGACGAGCTTATTGGAATGCTTCTTAATGTTTGGCAAGCTCCAATTCGCAACTTTACGATTGGTTTAGATGCTTTAAGACAGAAAAAAGAAGAAGAGGCGTAGGTTTTTAAGTTGCAAGTTTTAAGTTGCAAGTTTTAAGTTAATATTTAAAGAAAAAATAAAAGGATAAGAAATGGCAATTTCTAAAGAAGATGTATTAGAGTATATCTCTGGTTTAACTGTATTAGAACTTTCTGAGTTAGTTAAAGAGTTTGAAGAAAAATTTGGTGTATCTGCACAAGCAACTGTAGTTGCTGCTGCTGGTGCTGCGGGCGGAGCTGCTGAAGAGGCACAAACTGAGTTTAATGTTGTTCTTACAGGTGCTGGTGCTAAGAAAATTAATGTTATTAAAGCTGTTAGAGCTATCACTGGTCTTGGTCTTAAAGAGGCTAAAGCTGCAGTTGAAGAGACTCCAACTACACTTAAAGAGGGTGTTTCTAAAGAAGAAGCAGAAGAGCTTAAAAAACAACTTGAAGAGGCTGGTGCATCTGTTGAGCTTAAGTAAGCTCAACTTTTGCCTTCGGCACTTTTAACTTATTTGTAGATTTACAAATAAGTTATTATTCAAATACATTTTGTATTGATAATAATTTATTTGTGTATCACTAGCGATATTAAAATGCATAACTTGGTATGTGGGAGTATTAAAGTTATTGTCTAGATTTTAAATTTTTTATTTAAATTTAGTATAGAACAGAGTTAAAGAAGCCTAAAAATAGGTAATCTTCAAAATAATTTAATAAATATAATATAAATACTTATCTATTTTTAGCCTTCTTTAGGCTTATACTCCCCAATACACAGGTTAACCCCAAACTTATAAGGTTGAACGATGCTAAACTCCCTACATTCTGGAAACAGATTAAGAATAGATTTTTCAAAAACACCAAGAGAGATTGAGATTCCAAATCTTTTACAACTGCAACAAAATAGTTATGACCAATTTTTAATGGCGCATGCTAAAGATAGGTCTCAAAGTATTATAGAAAAGACATTTAAAGCAGCTTTTCCTATCCACGACCACCAAAATCGTGTAACAATAGAGTATCGTGGAAGCGAAGTTATACTACCAAAATACACTGTTAGAGAGTGCATGGAGAGAGGATTAACTTACTCTGTGTCTTTAAAGTTAAATATCAGTTTGATTATTTGGAACAGAGATGAAAAAACTGGTGAAAAGCTAGATATTAAAGAAGAGAAATCTCAAAATATTTATGTTAGAGATATACCTTTAATGACTGACAGAACATCATTTGTTGTAAATGGTGTTGAGAGAGTTATTGTTAATCAGCTTCATAGAAGTCCAGGTGTTATTTTTAAAGTAGATGAGTCTAATACTACTAATAACAAACTTATATACTCTGCTCAAATTATACCAAACAGAGGTAGTTGGTTATATTTTGAATATGATGCTAAAGATGTACTATTTGCTAGAATTAATAAAAGAAGAAAAATACCAATAACTATACTTTTAAGAGCAATAGGTTATACAAAAGAAGATATTATTAAAATATTCTATCCAACTCAAGAGATTTTTATTAAAGATGGTAGATTCTTAGTTAAGTTTGATGAGCAGAAATTAAAATCAAGAGCTGAATATGATATTAAAGATGCTGATGGTAATATTGTTGTCGCTGCTGGTAAAAGACTTACTAAGAAAAAGTTGGAGCAATTCAAAAATGAAGGTTTAGAGTGGTTAGAGTATCCTCTTGAAGTGTTAATGGAGAGATATTTATCTAAGCCAATAGTAGACCAAGAGACAGGCGAAGTTGTATATGATGCTGTTACACAACTTGATGAGAATAGATTAAAAAGAATTGTAGAATTAGGTATAGATAAATTTGAAATTGCAGATGATTTATCAGATGATAGTGATGCATCTATTATTAAAGCATTTGCTGCAGAGCAGGAGAGTTTAAGGCTATTAAGACAGAGTGAAGAGATTGATGATGAGAATATTTTAGCAGTTATCCGTGTTCATAAAGTAATGAGACCGGGAGAGCCAGTAACTCCAGAAGCTGCAAAAGCATTTTTAAGACAGTTATTCTTTGACCCTGAAAGATATGACTTAACAGAAGTTGGTCGTATGAAGATGAACCATAAACTTGGTCTGAATACTCCTGAGTATTTAGCTGTTTTAACTAATCAAGATTTAATAGAGACTATTAAGTACTTAATTAAAGTTAAAAAAGGTGTTGGTCATATTGATGATAGAGACCACTTAGGTAATAGAAGAATTAGATCTATTGGTGAGCTTTTAGGAAATGAGTTACACAATGGTTTAATAAAGATGCAAAAAGCTATTAAAGATAAGATGACAACACTTAGTGGCTCTATTGATGAGCTGATGCCACACGATTTAGTAAACTCTAAAATGATTACTAATACTGTGTTAGAGTTCTTCTCTAGCGGACAGTTGTCTCAATTTATGGACCAAACAAACCCACTATCTGAAATTACTCATAAAAGAAGACTTTCAGCACTTGGTGAGGGTGGTTTGGTTAAAGAGAGAGCTGGTTTTGAAGTTCGTGATGTTCACCCAACTCACTACGGAAGAATTTGTCCTATCGAGACACCAGAAGGTCAAAACATTGGTTTGATTAACACACTTGCATCGTATGCAAAAGTTAATGAGCATGGATTTATCGAAGCACCATATAAAATAGTAAAAGATAAAAAAGTAACTGATGAGATTGTATATATTACAGCAACTCAAGAGGAAGATAAGATAATCGCACCAGCATCTACACATGTTGATGAGAATGGCTATATTGTAGATGAGTTAATCGAAGCAAGACTTAATGGTAACATTGGATTGCAAGACTCAGCTAAAGTTGATTTAATCGACTTGGCACCTACTATGGTTAGTGGTGCTGCTGCTTCATTGATTCCATTCTTAGAGCATGATGATGCAAACCGTGCACTTATGGGTTCAAACATGCAGCGTCAAGCAGTACCTTTAATTTGGACAGAAGCTCCAATGGTTGGTACAGGTATGGAAGCAATAGCTAGTCGTGATGCTTGGGAAGCTATTAAGGCAAAAAGAGCTGGTAGAATAGAAAAAGTTGATGCTAATAATATCTATATAATTGGAGAAGATGAGAGTGGCGTATTTATTGACCATTATAGATTAGAGAAGAATATTAGAACAAACCAAAATACTGCTTTCCATCAAGTACCGATAGTAAAAGTTGGGCAAGATGTAAAGAAAGGCGAAGTAATTGCTGACGGCTCTAGTATGGATCAGGGTGAATTAGCTCTTGGTAAAAACATATTATTAGCATTTATGCCGTGGAATGGTTATAACTATGAGGATGCTATTATTCTATCTCAAAAACTTATTAGAGAAGACGCATTTACTTCTCTTCATATTTATGAAAAAGAGATTGAAGCTAGAGAACTTAAGCATGGTACAGAAGAGATTACAAGAGCTATACCAAACATTAGAGAAGATGAATTAACTCATTTAGATGAGAGTGGTATTGTAAAAGTTGGAACTCATGTTAAGCCTGGTATGATATTGGTTGGTAAAGTTAGTCCTAAAGGTGAAATTAAGCCAACACCAGAAGAGCGACTTCTTCGTGCAATATTTGGAGATAAAGCAGGACATGTAGTAAATAAGTCTCTATATGCACCAGCTTCAATGGAGGGTGTCGTAGTAGATGTTAAAATCTTTACTAAAAAAGGTTATGCTAGAGATGCTAGAGCAACAAGAGCTTATGAAGAAGAGAAAGCTAGATTAGATAAGGCTCATCACGATAGTCTATTAATGATTGATAGAGAAGAGGTTTTACAAATTATTACTTATCTATCTAATCAAGAGTTAGTAGAAGATGCAAATATTGAGGGTGAAGAGTATAAAAAAGGTAGTAAAGTTCCTAAAGAAGTAATAGAGAAGGTAAATCGTTTTGCCCTTAGAACTTTGGTAAAATCATACTCTGATGATGTACAAAAAGAGTACGATAGACTTAAAAACAACTTCTTAAAACAGAAGAAAAAGTTAAAACAAGAGCATGAAGAGAAGCTTTCTATTTTAGATAAAGATGATATCTTGCCAAATGGTGTAACTAAAGTTGTTAAAGTTTATGTTGCAACTAAGCGTAAGATAAAAGTTGGTGATAAAATGGCAGGTCGTCACGGTAACAAAGGTATTGTATCTAATATTGTACCAGAGATTGATATGCCATATATGGAAGATGGAACACCAGTTGATTTGATTCTTAACCCACTTGGTGTACCTTCTCGTATGAACATTGGGCAAATTTTGGAAGTTCACTTGGGTCTTATAGGTAAGAAGCTTGGTAAGCAGATAGAAGAGATATTTAAAGAGAAGCAGAGCGATTTTGTAGAGCAACTTAGAGCTAAGATGAAAGAGATTGCAGATACTGCAAAATTAATGAAAGCTAGAGCTGAGTTAGATACAATGAGCGATGAAGAGTTGCTTGATTACGCTAGAGATTGGAGTAAGGGAGTTAAATTTGCAGTTACTCCATTTGAATCTACTAATCAAGAAGAGTTTGATAAACTGTTTGAGTTAGCTAAAATGGAAGCTGATGGTAAAACAACTCTTTATGATGGCAAAACTGGTGAGAAGATTAAAGAGCGTGTGAATGTTGGTTATATGTATATGCTTAAACTTCACCACTTAGTAGATGAAAAAGTGCATGCTAGATCTACTGGACCATACTCTTTAGTTACTCAGCAACCAGTTGGTGGTAAAGCACTATTTGGTGGTCAGAGATTTGGAGAGATGGAAGTTTGGGCTCTTGAAGCATATGGTGCTTCTCATGTTCTTAAAGAGATGCTAACTATTAAGTCGGATGATGTTGAAGGTCGTGCAAGAGCTTATAGAGCAATTACAAGAGGTGAATCAGTTCCTGAATCTGGTATACCAGAGACAATGTTCGTATTAACAAAAGAGTTACAAGCACTTGGCTTAGATGTTGAACTATATACAAAGAAAGAAGAGGGTGAAGATGAGTAATAGCTACTTAGAAAACTTAGTTAAGATAGATTTAAATAAAGAGGAACGCCCAAAAGATATTGAGGCTTTAAGACTTCGTGTTGCATCTCCTGAGAGTGTAAAGTCTTGGAGTTACGGCGAAGTAAAAAAGCCAGAAACAATTAACTATAGAACTCTAAAACCAGAGCGTGATGGACTCTTCTGTGCTAAAATATTTGGACCAATTAGAGATTATGAGTGTCTTTGTGGAAAATACAAAAAGATGCGTTATAAGGGTGTAGTTTGTGAAAAGTGTGGTGTTGAAGTAACTAGCTCAAAAGTTAGAAGAAGCAGAATGGGGCACATTGAGCTTGTAACTCCTGTTGCTCATATTTGGTATGTTAGCTCTCTTCCAAGTAGAATTGGAACACTTTTAAATGTTAAAATGAAAGATTTAGAGAGAGTTTTATACTACGAAGCATATATCGTAAAAAATCCAGGTGATGCAAGTTACGATAGTACTGGTGAAAATATGGTACAAAAGTATGATGTACTGAATGAAGAGCAGTATCAGCACTTAAATACATACTTTGCTCACTCTGGTTTTGATGCTAGAATGGGTGGAGAGGTTGTTCAAGAGCTTTTAGGTGAGTTAGATTTAGTAGAGATGATGCTTCAATTAAAAGAAGATATTAAAAATACTAAAGCAGTTGCTAAAAAGAAAACTATTGTTAAAAGACTTAAAGTAATCGAAGCATTCTTAGACTCTGATAACCGTCCTGAGTGGATGATGCTAACATATTTACCAGTACTTCCGCCAGATTTAAGACCATTAGTAAGCTTAGATGGTGGTAAATTTGCTGTTTCTGATGTAAATGACCTTTATAGAAGAGTAATCAACAGAAACCAGCGTCTAAAAAGGCTTGTAGAGCTTAGTGCGCCAGAGATTATTGTAAGAAACGAAAAGAGAATGTTGCAAGAGGCAGTGGATGCTCTATTTGATAATGGTCGTCGTGGAAACTCTGTAAAGGGTGCTAACAAAAGACCTCTAAAGTCACTTTCTGAAATTATTAAGGGTAAGCAGGGTCGATTTAGACAAAACTTACTTGGTAAGAGAGTTGATTTCTCTGGACGTTCTGTAATTGTTGTTGGTCCAAACTTAAGAATGGATGAGTGTGGTTTGCCTAAGAAAATGGCACTAGAGTTATTTAAACCACATTTAATGGCTAAATTAGAGGATAAAGGTTATGCTAGTACTCTAAAAGCAGCTAAAAAAATGATTGAACAAAAGACAAATGAAGTTTGGGAGTGTTTAGAAGAGGTTGTTGATAGCTACCCAGTTATGCTAAACCGTGCACCTACACTGCATAAATTATCAATTCAAGCATTCCACCCGAAACTAATTGATGGCAAAGCTATTCAACTGCATCCATTAGTTTGTGCGGCATTTAACGCCGACTTCGATGGTGACCAAATGGCAGTTCACGTACCTCTATCAGACGAAGCTATTGCAGAGGCTAAAATGTTAATGTTAAGTTCTATGAACATTTTGCTTCCAGCTTCTGGTAAAGCGATTGCTGTTCCTTCTCAGGATATGATTTTAGGACTTTACTATCTATCTTTAGAGAAGAGTGGTGTTAAAGGTGAGCATAAACTTTTTGCAAATGTAAACGAAGTTATGATTGCACAAGAGCAGGGTGCACTTGATTTGAATGCAAGAATTAGAACATTGATAAATGGACAAATTGTTACTACTACTGTTGGTAGAGTAATTTTAAAATCTATAATTCCAGACTATGTTCCAGAAGCTTACTGGAATAAAGTTATGAAGAAAAAAGATATTGCTAACTTAGTTGATTATGTATATAAGGTTAGTGGTGTTAGCTTAACAGCAGAATTTTTAGATAACTTAAAAAATTTAGGTTTCAAATATGCAACTGCTACTGGTGTATCTATCTCAATAGATGATATTAAAGTACCAGATGCAAAAAATGTTATTGTTAAAGCATCGAAAGAGAAAGTTTTCGAAGTTCAAAAACAGTATGCGGCTGGTCTTTTAACAGAGCAGGAGAGATATAACAAAATTATTGATATTTGGACAGATGCAAACAATAAAATTGCAGAAGAGTTAATGAAGCTTATCAAAGAAGATAAGGGCGGATTTAACGCCGTTTATATGATGGCAGACTCAGGAGCAAGAGGTTCTGCTGCACAGATTAGACAGCTTTCTGGTATGCGTGGATTGATGGCTAAATCAACTGGAGAGATTATTGAAACACCAATTACATCTAACTTCCGTGAGGGATTAAATGTTCTTGAGTTCTTTATTTCAACTCACGGTGCTAGAAAAGGTCTTGCCGATACAGCGTTAAAGACAGCAAACGCAGGTTACTTAACAAGAAAACTAATCGATGTTGCACAAAATACTAAAGTTGTAATGCAAGATTGTGGCACTCACGAAGGTATTGAAGTTAGTGATATTGTTGTAGGTAACGAGCTTATTGAGTCTATTGCTGATAGATGTTATGGTAGAGTACTTGTTAAAGATGTAATTGACCCAATTAATAACGAAATTCTTTTACCTGAAGGTACATTAATAGATGAAATTGCAGCTAAAACTATTAAAGATGCTATGGTTCAAACTGTAACTATTAGAAGTGCAGCAACTTGTAAAGCACATAAGGGAATTTGTGCAAAATGTTATGGTCTTAACATGGCAGAAAATAGACTTGTTAAACCGGGTGAAGCAGTTGGTGTTGTTGCAGCTCAATCTATTGGTGAGCCTGGAACTCAGCTAACACTTAGAACATTCCATACAGGTGGTACTGCAACTGCTGGTAAAGAGGAGAGACAAGTTATAGCAACTAAAGAGGGATTCATTAGATACTATAACTTAAATGTTTACACAAGAAGAGATGGAACATTAGTTGTTGCAAACAGAAGAAATGCTGGTATATTATTAGTTGAACCAAAAATTAAAGCACTGTTTGATGGAACATTAAATATTAAAACAACTCACGATGAAATTGTGCTTACTCTTAAGGGTAAAAATGATGAGAAAGTTTATAAATTAAGAAAATCAGATGTTGCTAAAGCGATTGAGTTAGCTGGTGTATCTGGAAATATAGAAGGTAAAATATACCTTCCAATAGAAAATGGTGCAAAAGTTAAGAAAGATGACTCTATTGCCGATGTAATTAAAGAGAGTTGGTCTATTCCTGTTCATATTCCATATGCAAGTGAATTAAAAGTTGAAGATGGTGCTCCAGTAACACAAACTGTTAAAGCTGATGCTAAAGGTAAAATTCACTACTTCTTATTAGAGGGTGATTACTTAGAGTCAGATGTTGAAATTAAAGCTGGTGAACCAGTTAATGAGAAGGGACTATTTGCTGTTATTGTTGATGAAAACAATCGAGAAGCAGCAAGACACTATATTTCAAGAGGTTCAATTATAGAAGCTGGCTCAGGAAGCGATGTTGAAAGAGGAGATGTGATATCTCATCCAAAAGAGCAGACTCAAATTGTAATTGCAGAGTGGGACCCATATACAGACCCAATTATTGCAACTACAAGTGGTACTGTTCACTTCGAAGATGTAATTCCGGGAATAACAGCTTACGAGCAATTTGACGATGTAACAGGTGAGACTAGACTTACACTTAATGAGTATATTGCAAGTAGTTATAAACCAGCTATTATTGTTGCAACAGATGATGGCGAAGTTGTTAAGTATGCACTAGAACCTAAGAGTGCGATTTTCGTACAAGATGGTGCAAAAGTTCAAGAGGCTGATATCTTAGCTAAGAAAGCAAAAGCAGCTATTAAGTCGAGCGATATTACTGGTGGTCTTCCAAGAGTTAGTGAACTATTTGAAGCTAGACGACCAAAAGATATAGCACTTATTGCTAAAATAGATGGAACCGTTAGATTTGGTAAGATGATTCGTGGTAAAGAGAGACTATATGTTGTTAATGGTGAAAAAGAGATAGAGTATATTGTTGATAAAGGTAAAGAGATATTAGTTCGAGATGGTGACTATGTTCATACTGGTGAGCTTTTAACAAATGGTCAAGTATCTAGCCATGACCTGTTAGAGGCATTAGGTGAGAGAGCACTTTACCAACATATTGTTTCTGAAGTTCAACAAGTGTATAGACGCCAAGGTGTTAATATCGATGATAAACATATCGAAATTGTTGTTTCTCAAATGTTAAGACAAGTTAAAATTGTAGAGAGTGGCGATACTAAGTTTATCGAAGGTGATTTGGTTTCTCGAAATAGATTTAATGAAGAGAATGAAAATATTATGAGAAGAGGTGGGTGTCCAGCGATTGCTGAACCAATATTGGTTGGTATTACAAGAGCAGCAGTTGGTGCAGATAGTATTATATCTGCTGCATCATTCCAAGATACAACTAAAGTTCTAACTTCTGCTTCTATTGCTGGTGCAGTTGATAGATTAGAAGACTTAAAAGAGAATGTTGTAATTGGTAGATTAGTACCAGTTGGAACAGGAATGAAAGGTACAGGAAGAATTAATTTTATAGAACATCCTGATGAAGAAGAGGCAGAGTAGACTCTAACTTTCTTCACTTTTTATTTACCTTTAGGTGATATAATAAATATTAACACCTAAAGGAGTTTATAATGCAAAAAATTATACTTATAACTGCTACCTCTTCACTTCTATTTTCAAACTCTATAACAATTTATAATAATTTAGCAAATGTTAATGAGACTAAAAAAATATTTTTAAAAAAAGGCTTGCAAAAAATTAAATTTACAAACTTGCCTAACTCTATAATAGTAGATTCTATATCTCCAACTTTTGAAAATGGGGTTAAGTTGATTTCTCAGAGTTATAAAAATAATCAATTAAGCATTAATAAGCTCTTAAAAGCTAATTTGAATAGTGAGGTAGAGTTTTATATGCAAGATAAGCAGAAAAAACTTTTAAAAGGTAAATTAGTAAATCTTAACCCTACAATTATTGATAGTAATAAAAAATATTATATTGTTGATAGCAACTCTATTATTTTTAATAAATTGCCTAAGAATATTGACTATCAACCATATTTAATTTGGGATATAGATTCTAAAGTAGAAAAAGCTAGCAGTGTCGAATTAAGTTATTTACTTAATGGCATTAATTGGCATTGTAACTATACAGCTACTCTAACTGATGATACCTTAAACTTAAAAGCTTGGGCAAGTATTGTTAATAAAAGTGGCAAAGAGTTTAAAGATGAGAATGTAGAGTTGATTGCAGGTGTTGTAAATAGAGATAAAATAAATATAGCTCCAATGGCAAGAATGTATAAAAGTAATTCCATAGGTATAGAAGCAAGTGCAGATGTGAATATGCTACCTAAAGGTATTAGCGGTTACCATATTTATAAGTTACCAAATAGAGTCAGCTTACTAAATAATCAATCAAAACAGGTAGTAATGATATCGGCTAAAAATATTAAATATAAGCGATATGCTGTAGCGAATAATAGTTATTTTAACAGATACCAAGAGAGAAAAATAAGCTTTTCTCAGCAAATCAAATTTAAAAACTCTAAAGAGAATGCTCTAGGTATGCCACTACCTCAAGGCTTAGTTAGGGTGTATAAATCAAAACACTATTTAGGCGACTCAATAATAGGAAATACTCCTAAAAATGAAAATATAACTCTAAATATTGGGCAAATGTTTGATATAGTTGGAAAGCAAAAAATTATTAAATATATTGTGCGAGATAATTATAGAGATATTGAGACAAAATATACTATTAAAAATAGAGGTAAAAAGCAAATAGATGTTAAAATAAGCGAAAATATACCAAGATATAGAGATACTATAAAGTTTAATACAACTTGTAGTGGTATATGCACGAGTAGAGAGAAAAATGCATTTTTAAGAGAGTTTACAATTAAATTAAAAGCAAACGAGAGTTATAGTTTTACAACTGAGTTTGAAGTATATTATTAACCTGAGTTCAATAGAATACCATACCACATGGTATTCCATTGAACTCAGGTTATTAGGAGCATATAATATGAAATCAAAAGTTTTATTTTGGGTAATAGTCTATATTGGTATTTTATTGGTAGGTTTGCTAAGTGATTGGCATATTGTTGGTATATGTAAATATATTCTTGCTATTGTTGGTATCTTTATAGCAAGTTATGCATTTGCACTTTCGTCTATTGCAGGCAGAACACTAAAAAGATATGCACATCAAGAGCCCAAGAGTGGTTTTGTACCAGACAGGTTTACAAATTTTGGTATCTACTCTTGTATGCGTCACCCTATGCATTTAGGTATTGGTTTACTACCATTAGGAATTGCCCTTATTTTTGGAAATATTGCTGCAATAATGGCTAGTGGTTGGGTATTGGCTGCTGCATTTTGGTTTGTATTGGCAATAGAAGAGCCTGAAACTATGGCATTATATAAAGATAGTTATATAGAGTATATGCAAAAAGTACCAGCATTTACTTTTAGTTTAAAGTGCATAGAGAAAGGCTTATATGCTTTAAAACAGAAAGAGTTATCTCAAGAGAATTCAAAAGTAGAAGTTACAGGTTTCGAAGCAAGATATTATGACATATTGATGAATTTAGTAACTTTTGGTTGGTACTCTAAATTTATTAAAAAAGCAATAGCCGATATAGCTTTAAGTAAAGATGCAAAAGTTGCAGACTTTGGTGCAGGAACAGGCAGTAATGCGCTACTTATGCATCCATATATTGGTAAAGATGGTGAGATAGTAGGTTACGAAATTGGTAAAGAGATGAAAGAGCAATTTTTAGAAAATACAAAAGCTTATAAAAATATTATATTGGCTGACAAATCTATTTTAGAGCCATTAAACGAGGAAGAAAAATATGATTTCGTATTTATCTCTTTTGTGTTACACGGTTTTACAAGAGAGAATAGAGAAAAGATTATACAAAATGCCCATAAAATTTTAAAAAAGGGTGGTGCATTTGTCATTTTAGATTATAATGAATTTAATGTAGATAAAGCTCCATTTATCTACCGATTTGGTATAAGAATTTTAGAGTGTCCATTAGCCGAAGAGTTTATAAATACCGATATTGAAGAGATTTTAGAAAAAGAGGGATTTGGTGATTTTTCAAGCAAAACTTACAAGAAAGGTCATATTAGATTACTAAAAGCAATAAAGGTCTAAAATGGCAGTAGATGATAAAATCAAATGGGATAAAAAATATAGTGAAAACAGTGATTTATTATCTCCTAGAGAACCGAGTATGGCTGTTGTAAAAAACTATAAAGAGTGTAGTGGAAATAGGGCTTTAGATTTAGCATGTGGAGCAGGAAGAAACAGCCTATTTTTAGAAGAGAATGGCTTTGAAGTTGATGCTGTAGATATATCAAAACTTGCCTTAGATACACTGAATGGTAGGTCTAAATATAATAAAATAAATACAATATTAGCAGATTTAGATGAGTTCGATTTAGGAGAAGAGAGATATGACTTTATAGTAAAGTGTAACTTCCTAGATAGAGACTTAATAAAAAGAGCCAAAAAAGCTTTGAAAATTGGTGGCATAATGGTTGTAGAGACATATATCGAAGATGAAGAGAATGAGAAAATGAACTCTAATTCCAATTTTTTATTAAAAGAAGATGAACTTTTAGATATTTTTAAAAGTGGCTTTGAAATTTTAGAGTACAAAACTTTTTGGAATGAAAGTTTCGAAAAATATAGAATGAAAAAAGCCTCTATAGTGGTGAAAAGATTGGCATAAAATGAAAATTATCTCATTTTCTCACTTAATATTTATGCTTATACCTGTTGGTATTGTTGGCTACTTTTATTATAAGTGGATTGGTAACTCTAAAGAGATAGCTCTTGCAACTGTTAGAATGGTTGTTCAACTGCTTTTGATTGGTTACCTTTTAGTCTATATATTCAATAACCAAAACAGTTTAGTTGGGCTTTTAATAGTGCTTTTTATGGTGTTAGTATCATCACTTATAGCGTTAAGAAATGTACAAAATAGAAACTTACAAAGATACTACAAAATATTTATATCTATATTGATTGGTGGCAGTATAAACCTTCTTTTGGTGCTATATGTAGTAATAGATTTAGAGCCATTATACCAGCCACGATTTATAATACCACTTGCCGGAATGATATATGCAAATGCTATGAATGCAATATCGCTAGCTAGTGAGAGGTTTGAGAATGAGATAAAACATAGCAGTTATAAAGAGGCGAGGGCAGTAGCTTTTAAAGGGGCATTAATTCCGCAAATAAACTCATTTTTAGCCGTTGGGCTTGTATCTTTGCCTGGTATGATGACAGGGCAGATACTCTCTGGTGTAGACCCAACAGTTGCTGTTAGATACCAAATAGTAGTAATGTGTATGGTTTTAGGGAGTGCAGGAATTAGTGTAATAAGCTATCTATTGCTAAATCGTAAAGGTTAAAAATTGCGAAAAGTTATAGCTTTAATCTTTTTACTCTCTGCAATATTTTTTGGATGGGCTTTTAAATATACTTATGCAACAAAAGTGAAAGAGCCAAATATAGATGCAGAGTTAAAAGAGGTTGCTACTAAAGAGTATCTTGAAAATAAAATAGAAGAGGCACTAAAACAGGATAATATAGACGATGCAAAAAGCTATATAGGCATAGCCAACTACTTGAATATTCCAATTAAAAGTGAGCTAAAAAGCAAAGTAGAAAAACAAGATTCACCAATAGCAAGTACAATAAGAAAAGCAAAAGAGTTTGCAAGTGGCTTTATAACAGGCAAGAGTGAAAGTACAGCAAGTCTTAGTGGAAGTGTAGTATCAGACTTTACAGTTGTAGGTGATTTAAGAGATACATACAAAGAGGGAAGTAAATATCTAAAAGGGCAAGATTACGATAAATTCTTATTAGATATATCACTAATAGGTTTAGCCATAACTGCCTCTACCTATGTAAGCTTTGGAGCAACTGCCCCAATAAAAACAGGAGAGGCAGTAGTAAAAATAGCTTATAAAAGTGGAAAATTAACAAAAGGTTTTATAAAAATATTAGATAAAAAGTTATCACAAAGTATAGATTTAAAACTGCTAAAAAATGTAGACTTTAGCTCTTTTAATGGATTTAAAAACTCTAGTAAAGCAGTAGTAAAAAGTATAAACCCAAAACCCTTTAAAACGCTATTTAAACAGTTATACAGAGTAAAAAACAACACTTCTTATATAGATAGTGTTAAGCTATTAAAGTATGCCAATAGCGAGAAAGATTTAGTAAGAATTGTTAAGATAAGTGATAAATATAGAGATAATAGTGTTGGAGTATTTAAAGTTTTAGGTAAAAGAGTTTTGCGAACTGGTAAAGTGCTTGTTAAATATACGAGTAAGTTTATTTTAAATATTATTGGGTTTTTATTATCGCTAGTTGGCTTCTTAACAACACTGTTTTTGGGGCATTTGGCGAAGAGAAAGCTTTTATAAGTAGATATTAAAACTTGTCTTTTTTCTATTTATTTACCTAAAGGCGGTAAGAAACAGGTACTCTCTTCCTGATATAAATACTTTATATTTTTTCTGTTGTAGATATTTTTTTGCAAAGATTATGTCGTTTAGTAGTATGCCCATTTCGCTGAAGTTATAGTTTTTGGTTTTGGCTCCGTAGATTAGAGTGTTTTCTATCCATCGGCTGTTTGGGAAGCCTAGGATTATGGCTGAATTTTGTTTTAAGTGCTCTTGTACTAATTGCATTAAGAGTGGTTTATAATTTATAGATGGGCTCTGCATCGTGCCTATTGAAATTATTAAATCTTGTTTTGGTAGGTTAAGCTCTCTTAATTTGTTTATGTCTTGGGTTATAAAGGTTGTGTTTGGGTGGGGGAACTGTTTTTTGGCGTACGCTATGGCTGTTTTGGAGTGGTCTATGCCTGTTAGTTTTAGATGGCTAAACTCTTCTTGGCTTAGTAACTCTTTTATTAGTTTGAATTCGTCTGCTTTGTTTATTCCTAAGTTTAGGATATTCTCTCTTTTGGCTACATTTGCTAGTTTAAGTGCTTGGATAAAGCTGTGTAGGAAGTAGGGGTGCTTGTTTTTTTCTATATTGAAAAATAGTGAATCTACTCCGTATTTTTCGGTTTTGTCTGAGATGTTGGCGTTGTGAAAAGAGCTATCTTGGTTTAGTTTTTTGAAAGTCAGTTCTATATGTTCGCCTACTATTTTGGGTGTTTGTAGTTTGCATTTAAATATCTCTGCCAAGTCTGCCCACGACTTTATGCTTAGGGCATTTGGGTTTGTGTCGGGGTTGTTGGCTAGAAAGCTTAGGGTGCTGGTGTTTGCTAGCTCTTTTTCTAAAAGAGTATAAATTTCTAAAAGTGTTTCGTCTGTAAATAGTTTCATAAGATGTATTTTATCTAAAAACGGTACACTTTTTGGTATGAAACTGAATAAAATAGAGAGATTAAAAGCCGATTTAAAACCTATAGAGTATCTTAGTAGATTACAAAGTTTGGATTTTGCTAATTTGGACGAGAGTGATAGATTTTATCTGAAGAATTTTGGTATTTATACGCAGAGCCAGAGAACCGATGAATTTATGCTAAGGGTTCGGGTTGCTGGTGGCAGGATTGCTATCGAGCAGTTAGAGGCGATAGTTAAAATTGCTAAAGAGTTTGATGCTAAGCTTATTTTGACGGCTAGAGCTCAGATTGAGTTGCAAAAATTGAGACCTGATCATATACTAAAAGCATACAATATGCTAGAGAGTTTAGGGCTGACATCTTGGCAGACTTTGACAGATAATTTTAGAAATATTGTTACAGATGTTTACGATGGTATTGGACAAAATAGCCAAATAGAAGTTTATAGCCTGATTTTACAGATGCAAGAGCTGTTTTTGAAAAAGGCTGAGTATGTGGGTATGGCTCCACGAAAGTTTAATACAGCAATTTGTGGAACTAAAAGTGTTGTCACTAGCTTTTTTGGTAATGATTGTTACTTTGCACTGGCTATAAAAGATGGAGTATACGGCTTTAACCTATATCTTGGTGGTAAGAATAACGAAGTTGCAAAGAGTGCTAATATTTTTGTAAAGCAAGAGGATGTAGTCGAGCTTTTTGAAGCTGTGATAGATGCTTACTTAAAGTATGGCTTTAGAGGTAGTAGAACAAAGGCTAGGCTGTTTTTTTTAATAGATAGTGTTGGAATTAAGGGCTTTGTAGAGTATATTAAAGAGTTTTACTCTAAGCCAATAAGCGGTGCTGGTGAGTTGCTTGTATCTAAATTGGATAGTAGTGATGATTTTTATAAATTGGCAAATGGTAAATACGCTTATATGTTTAAAAGTAGATTTGGCGAGATAGATATTGCTAGTTTAGAGAGTGTTATTGAGTTTGCAAAGCAAAATAGATTAGAGCTTCGTTTTGGGATTGAGCAAAATATTTATATGTTTGGGCTAGAGCATAAAGAAGTTCCATTTAAGGGCTTAAGTGAAAACCAAAATATGCTTGTATGTGCTGGTAGTAGATACTGCTTTTTCTCTCTTTTTGATACAAAGGATAGAGTGCAAGAGTTAGAACTTGAAAAAATTAACAGATACGGCATAAAAGTAGGCTACAGCGGTTGTCTAAAGGGTTGCGGACGCCATAACTTTAGCGATATTGGTTTGGTAGCTATTAGAACAAATCTTTATGGAAATGTAGAGCAGGGTGTAAGGCTATTTTTAGGTGGATTATATACTAATGGGCAGAGTGGGGCTAGGCTAATATATTGGGCGATTCCACTGCGTGCTTTAAATAGTGTTATTAATGTTATAATAGAAGAGTTTGAAGCTAGTGGCTTTAGTGATTTTGAAGAGTTTAGCAAAGAGGTGTTGGCAAAATTCGAGAGTGAATTTTTGGCATTTTGGTTTTTGGCTAAACTTTATACTAAGCAAAAAGCTAGTTTAAAAGAGGCTGATAGTTTTGATTATTTGCTTAGTGGAAGTGGGGCTTTGGTTACTGAGATTCAAGAGGGTAAAGATAGGCTTTATGAGAGTATTAAAGAGTTGGAAAGAGTGGTTTATAGTTGATGAAATTAGGATTTAGGATTTAGGATTTAGTTTTTTAGTGCGGTGAGGGCACCGCATACTACTGGCTTATAAGTTAGTGTGAAAATTGTAAAGTTGTTTTGTTGCAGGGAGTAAATATGGATGAAGATAGAATAAAAGTGTGTAAATATTGCCGTAAAGAGTTGCATGAGTTTGATTGTAATTCTCTACGCTCTAAAAATGATATGCCTAAAAATAAGTTTTTGAAATGGTTGCTTAAAATCTTTATTATTATAGAGGCACCTCTTTCCTTTTTACAGCTTTCTGTTACTGAAGCATCCAGAGATGATAAATTAAAAAAAGCTGGCAAAATTAAAACTTGCATTAATAAAGATTGTATAGGTTATTTAGAAGGATGTTTAGGTAAGGGGAAAGGGCTTTTTGTTTAATTTTCTAGTTAATGATAATTGTACATACTATATAGTGGGTTTTTAAATATTAATATATGTGTAGGGTCTATTTATCGACCAATAATTGAGATGAATGCCTATTTTATGGTCGGTAAACCTACCCTACGAAATATACTGAAATTTAAGTATTTAAAAAAAATATTTTCTTTGGCTGATACATGTGCGACATGGTCGCACCTACGGTGTTTTAATCGTTTGTAAATGCTACGCTGAGGTAGCCGACTACTCGTTCTTTGTCGTTTGTTATATCTGCACTTGTTCTGTAGTCTAGTATTGTGCTTTTTAGATTTTCATCTTTTGCATTTTCTACTAATGCTTTTATGCCTACTATTCCGCATGCTTCGCATCCCATATCTAAAATATCGTTGTCTAATTTTTCTATACCATTTATACATATGCTATCTAAGCTATGAGCTCTCTCTTCGGTGTAGAAGTGGCTTAAGTCGCTACTTATTACAACTGTAGTTAAGCTATCTTGTAGTAGCCAATCTATAACTTTTGCCAACTCTTTATAATCTACATCGCCATAAATTAACTCTATAACTTCTACATTTGGTTGATAGTACTTGATAAATGGCATTTGTGTCTCTGTAGAGTGCTCTAATTTGTGTGCCTCTGCTACGAAACCTATATCAAATAGTTGTTTCATCACATGCAAATACTCTCTATCTATAGTTATATCGCCTAATGGTGTTTGATATTTGTCGTAAAATGAGCCACTTATACCTTTAAAATAGACATGGTGGCTAGGTCCTATTACTACTACTCTTTTTGCCTTTTTATTTGCTAAAACTCTATGTGCAAAATTTGCTGTAAAGCCACTATATATGTACCCTGCATGTGGGGATATTATCGCTTCTGGTTCTAATTTTAGTAACTCTTTGTCTTTTAAATTACTATCAAGTGCATTGTTAAACATCTCTATTAAACTCTCTATTTCAATAGCACTATTTGGGTAAAAAGACCCTGCATTTCCTGCTACTCTTATACTCATATTTACCTCCAAACTCCGGCAATTTCTGTACCACATTTTGGGCACTTGCCGTTATTTAATATATTTTTTCTTACGCTAAAACCTACTCGTTCTATTAAACTCTCATTACAATTTGGGCAATAAGTTATGTTGTCGTTTAAGATATTTCCCATATAGATAAAGTTAAGCCCTGCCTCTTTGCCTATATTGTATGCTCTTTGCAGAGTCTCGATAGGTGTTGCACCCTTGTCGTTTACTTTATAATCTGGGTGGAAGGCACTTATATGCCATGGGGTATTAACATCTAACTCTTTTGCTATAAAGTTTGCTATATCTTGTAACTCTTCGTCGCTGTCGTTATCTCCTGGTACTATTAGAGTTGTGCACTCTACCCAAAAGTTTCTCTCTTTAAGTCGTTTTAGGGTATCTAATACACCTTGTAGTCCGCCTTTTAAGTATTTTTTGTAATACTCATCTTTAAAGCCTTTTATATCGATATTAAAGGCATCGATTACACCTACCATATCGTCTATAACTTCCGGACTCTCAAAACCGTTACTTACAAAAACATTTTTAAGCCCTGCTTTTTTTGCTAAGAGTGCTACATCTTTTGCAAATGGGTAGAAAATTGTCGGCTCATTATATGTGTACGATATACTTTTGCACCCTTTCTCTACGGCTAACCTTACAAGTTGCTCTGGCGTTACATCGTAAGAGCCATCTAACGATTTGCTTTGAGAAATTTGCCAATTTTGACAAAACGGACACTGAAAATTGCACCCAACTGTACCTATACTTAGCGATGTAGTGCCTGGCAAAAAGTGGTAGAGTGGTTTCTTCTCTATTGGGTCAATATTTATTGCACTGACTTTTCCATAAACCAAATTAACAAGCTTGCCATTTTCGTTTTTATTAACACCACAAATACCAACTTGCCCATCTTTTAATTTGCAGTAGTGACGACAGAGCAGGCACTCTATTTTGTTGCCCTCATTTTTATAAAATTTGTGAACTCTGCTCATATCTAATCCTTTCAAATCCATAAACTAAGCACTAACCACTACTTACTAACTCACTTTTATTGCTTCGTAAACATAAATGTTTGGGTGTAGAGTTAAACAGTTCGGACTCATTCCTGCTTTCATACATAGCGAGCTAAAAAACTCATCGAAGCTGCTTATTTGCTCCCAAACACTTGGTAAGTATGTAGCTTGATACTCATTGTATTGTAAAATTACTCCGTGGATTCCTGGTTTTATTTTGCTTCGTAAATCATCTATATTATCGTAAGGCAGAGGTTTTGGTTCGGTTAAAATAGATACTTCTACCTCTAAATTCTCTAACTCTTCTTTGCTAACTGGCTTAAAGCGTGGGTCGTTAAGTGCTGCTGATTTTGCATTTTGGATAATATCGTCTATTAAACTTTGGTGTGCAATAATAGAGCCTATACACCCTCTTAGCGAGTTAAATTCGTTAATTGTTACAAAAACTGCACCTTTGGCTTTTAGCCAAGGGTAGTTTAGAATTAAAGCTTCTTTATCTATTATTTGTTTATTTAAAACAGCTTCTTTTATGGCATCTTTTGCAATTTTTAATATTATATTTTTTTGTTCATTACTATACATTTTTAATCCTTTTATATCAAGGTATTTTTAATATAGCTAATTTTTGTCTGATTAGATGCTACTTAGGTTACATTTTGTTATGATTTTTTAAAAAAATTGTAGATTTGAAAGGTTTAATTTTCACTCATTAAGAGTGAAAATTAAAATAGTGCAAGGTATAAAATTATTTTTTAGGTTTGTCTTTGATTTCTGCTACCATAGCTCCTCTTAAGTCGCCTACTTTAAAGCCTGTTGCTTTATCGTTTGGATAGTATTTTTTAATCACAGTAGCAATTTTAGGGTCAATATTTTTACCATGACATTTTATACAAGCTTTTGATACTAAAATTGGTACATAAACTCTTTTTGTACCATTAACATCAACTACTGTTGGTTTTTTTACAAAAGTTTTATTATCTATCTCTTTTTGAAATTGCTCTAAAACTTTTGTATCAATGCTATCTGGTTTGTTTGCTTCGTTTCTATATTTGCTTGCCACTCTTCTTACTATCACTCCTCTAGGAAGCTTTTTCTGAACTTCTGCTGTAATTTCTACAGCTCTTGTTGCACAAAAATTAACAGCTTTTAAGCCACTTTTATCCTCTTTAAACTTAGCTTTTAAATTCTTTTTTAACTCTCCGCCAAGCATTTTAATAGCCGATACACCTTTTAAAACTACTGGTGACATTTGTGCTTTAGTTGTATTAGCCTCAGTGCCATTTGCATAAATTGCACTTGCTATAATCATAGGAATAATCACTCTCTTCATATATAACCTTTTCTTATTTTATATTTAAGATAGAATTATATATAAAGAAACTTAAAAGAAAAATCGCTATTTTTTCTCAAATAGATTAAATTTATATTCTAGTTGCATAGTAGTATCAACTGTAGATAACCCTTTGTGTAAACTTTTGGTATAGCCTGTGCCTATTTTCAAACTTAGTTTTTTATTAATTTTATATGATAAACCGATATTTGCAGAGAGAATGGCACCGCCATTAGTCTTTACTCCACCTCCCCCTCCGGCACCAATTAATGCTTCTGTCCAAATATTAAATTTATTATAAATAGAAACTTTTGCTCCCAAGCCTAATAAACCTTCGGCATAGCCTCCAGCTTTGCCTTTGTATGCCCAGAATGTTTGACCTGTTAGATAGAAATAGTTATTTAAGTATCTATCTATAGCAATACCTAGCATATCTACTCTATGCTTTTTCAACTGTTTTGTTTGAGCTTTTAAGTGAGATTTCTCTATTAATCTTATATCTAAATTAATAGCTGAAGAGTTAGCATTTAATGTATAAAAAGAGTCATATCCTATAGATACTCCTAAACTATCTGTTTTAAATTTACTGTTAAAAGAGCTTAAGTGTGAAGCTTCTAAGCCAATAGTTAAATCTTTGTAAATATTTGTGTATATTCCTGTTCTAAATCTATATAGTGCACCTCCACCACTATTGATTTTACCTCCACCGCCTAAGCCTAATTCCGATTGAAATTGTAGATAAATAGGTATATTTTTATTTTTAAGTTGATACCCCAAGCCTGCAAAAGTCTCCATATATCCAGCCGAAGCTCCACCACCAGCGGCTGACATAGATATTGAAGTAAATAGATTATTTGGATATATTTTTTGTAACTCTACACCTATCCATTTCATATTTTCTATGCTCTTGCCAGATAGAGTTTTAGAAGATGAATCGACCTTGTAAATGCCACTTTTTAATAGTAAATTCCACTCATCATAATTCGATGTATCACTTTGCTTGCTTTTGGAGTATAGAGGAATATATAAAGAGCTATATATTTGTGAAGAGTTAATATTCCCATTTGGAAATTTGACTCTACTTGCACCTATACCTATAGAGAAGTTTTTATTTTTTAAGAGCATCTCTACATAGGGTCTTAACATTAAACCACCACCTTGTGGAGCAGCACCTCCACCTCCAGCACCAATAAAGATACCACTTTTTAAATCTATATATTTACTAAAATTAGTTTTTAAACCACTATCTACACCTAAAGCAAAAAAGCCACCTCTTTTGCCTCTACTTGCACCATATATTTCGATTCCTTCGTACCAATTAGGTGTAAAATTAAATAGTAAACCAAAATGTGTCATACCTAATTTTTCATTTTTTGGCAATTTCCACTCTTCATAACCTATGGTAGCTTCTGATTTTAAAATATCCGCAGATAAAAGCGTAAAGCAAGATATTATTGGTATTAATAGTTTTTTACTCATTGTGTTTGTTAATCCTTCAGTTAATAGAAATATTTTATACTTATTCTTATTAGAAATTGCATAAGTTATGTAGAAATTTATAAAATTTTATTAATACTCTTGACATAACAAGTATAAATATGATAAACTTACTGACGAGTAAGTAAAGGTTGTTATGAGTAAAAAAGAGAAGATAATTAAAGTTGCATCGAAATATTTTAGCGAAGTTGGGTACGATAAAGCAACGCTGGATGATGTAGCTAAAGAGGTTGGGGTTAGTAAGGCTGCAATTTATTATCATTTTAAAGATAAGTTTGCACTTTACGAAGCGGTACTTTGTAGCCGGTTTGGCGAGTTGGCTAAAATTATCGATAAAATTGATGATAGTAAGCCAATAGAAGCTTTAAGGGAGTATATAGAGAGTTTTGGTAAGTTTTTAGTAGACAAGCCGTGCTTTAGTGCTATTTTTGCAAGAGAGTTGGCAGATGGGGCTATGAATATGCCGGCTAGTTGTTCTAAGCAAATGTCTTTGAATTTACAAAAACTTAGCAAAATTTTGCAAAATGGTGAGGCAGAGAATCTTTTTGAGAAAGAGAACCCTTTTATGGTGCAAATGATGATTGTAACACCATTAATTAACTACAGAACAACAAAAAAACTAAGAGAGGTGGTAATGGCAAATTTGAAGGATATTAAAAATATAGATGTAGATTTAGAAGATATTATTCCAAATCTTGCAAGTAAAATTATAAAGGCTTTAAAATGTTAAAGAAGAGTATTTTAATATCGAGTGTAGTTGTTTTATCGCATGCTACAACCATGGGGCAACTGTTTAATGGGTTGCAGAGCCATTATCAGATGCAGAGTGATAGATTGAGTATATCGCAAGCTAAAAATGCACAAGCGATGGTTAAGGCTCAATTTTGGCCAAAGGTAAATGCGTTTGCTAGCTATACGCACTATTCGTATCCTACGGCTATGCGTCCGATTTCTCCAACAGATACGGCTAAAATTTTAGCAAAGCACAAGCCTTTGCCAATTAGCCAAAATATAGCAAGAGTTGGGCTTAATTTATCTATGCCTATATATGTTAAGTCACTCTTTACGCTTGCTCATAAAGCAGAGGCAATGCAAGCTTCGGCTCGTGCAAAAAGACGAGTAGATTTACTTAAAAACGAAGCAGCTATTGTTGGTGCTAATGCTAATTGGCGATACTTAGAGGGGCTAAAGAGTAGTTTGCTTCAAAAAAAGAGAACGCTTAGTCAAACACTTGCGATTACACGAGCTCAAGTGGCACTTGGGCGTAAGCCAAAGGTTGCAGAGTTTAAGGTAAAAGAGGGGCTTAACAAAATTAAAATTGCTATTAACAATATTAAAATACAAGAGCAAAATTTAAAAGCTTTAATAAAATCTTTAACAGGCATTAGTCTAAAAAGACCTGTTAGAATGCGAAAAGTTGGCAGTTACCATGTGGCTTCACTAGCTCCTGTTGCTCCACTTCGTGCTAAGAGTAGAGCTGATTATTTAAATATGAAGGCACAGAGGGAGAAACTTTACTATCCGTCAGTTGCCTTAAAAGCAAACTATACCAGAAGTTACGGAAGTGACTATATAGGGAAAAGAAGTGTACATAGCAACTATAGTTCGATTGGTGTAATGTTAAATATGCCACTTCTGGATATGCCTCAGAGAAAAAGTGTGCAAAAGGCTAAATTAGCTTATATGAAGAGCCAAATAGATATTAAAAAAACAGCAAGTGAGCTTAGAGCAAAAGCAGATGCTATGAGAGAGCAGATGAAGTATATTCGCCAATCTATCGGCTATGCAAAAGAGAATGTACGAAACGAAAAACAACTTTTAGGAATTGCTAGAGCTTCTTACGAAGCGGGCAGAATGCCTATAGAGGAGTACTTAAGATATATAGATGCATATTATGGTGCCAAAGCAGATACTTACAAAGTACAAGCATCATATTGGCAAACATTGGCACAGTTGGCATTTGTTTATGGTAATAATTTTAGACAAATCGTTAAGTAAGCAAAAGGCTTCAAGCATAAAGCTAAAAGCCAATGGTGCGGCTTCGCCGCAATATATATAGCTTTAAGCTTATCGCTTTTAGCTTTCAGCTTAAAAAAAAGGGGAGAATATGAAGAAAATTATTAAGTTTATTGTATTTATTTTAATAGTTGCCTTACTTGTAGTTGGCGGTATTAAATTAATTAAAAAGAGAAAAGCTAGTGAGGCGAAGACGCCTGTGGCAAATGAGTATGCTGTAATTGTAAGTACAATGCATCCAAAAATTGGTGATGTAGAATTGACTCTGCCAACTATTGCTTTGGCGGGAAGCGATAGCAATATTATGGTGGCTTCTAAAGTGCCAGGGCGAGTTTTATTTGCTAAAAAGAGTGGAGATATTGTTAAAAAAGGCGATGTTTTAGTAAAAGTTGATGCAACATCACTAAAGGCTTCTGTAGCGTCTATCGATAACTCTATAAATAGTGCAAAAGTGGCTTTGGCAAATGCTATAAGTACACATAAAACTACAGCAAAATTGCTAAAAGTTGGAGGTGCAACAAAAGAGCAATTTGATGGTGAAAGGGTTAAAATAGACTCTTTAAAAGCTAAAATTGCTTCGCTAAAAGCTAAAAAGATTAATATTTTAGACAACTTATCTTACGCAGTTGTAAAAGCTCCTAGCGATGGAATTGTAGCTAAAAGTATGGTAAGTGTTGGAGATTTGGCAATGCCAGGTAAGCCATTAATGAAACTTACTGCTAAAGCTAAAAGTTATTTAATTGTGCGATTACCAAATTCGGCAAAAGCTCTTAAGTTTGAGGGGAAAGAGTATCCTTTAAGTTCACTTAATACAACATTTAATGGACTTAACGAGTACAGAGCAGATATCGACAAATTTGTACCAGCAGGTCAAAGAGTTGATGCAAGTGTTGTTCTGTTTAAAGGTAAAGCGATTAAATTACCATTAGATGCTATTTTAAATAGAGATGGCAAAAATTATGTGCTAGAGTTAAATGGTAAAAAGGTAAAACCAATAGAGGTTAATATTGTTAATAGTGCACAAGAGGGTGCAGTTGTAAGTAATAATTTAGAGGGTAAAACTATTGTAGTTGCTAAACCCGATATTTTACTTCGCTTGATAAGTGGTTATCCTGTGATTGTTAAAAATTCAAAGTAAGGATAAGAGATGTTTGATTATTTCCATAAACGACCCTATCAACTTTACAGTTTGATATTGGCATTTTTTATCATTGGAGTTGTGGCACTTATAGTATTGCCTAAAAACCTCTTTCCTGATGCAAACAGACCGCAAGTTGTGGTTATTACACAAGTTCCAGGGGCTACCGCTGAGGTTGCGGCAAGTACAGTAAGTAAGCCTATTGAAGAGGAGATTTCTCGTATTGCAATGGTTCGAGATGTAAGCTCTGTAAACGTTGCAAACTTTTCGATTGTTAAGGCTGAATTTGAGTATAAAAAAGGCTTAGAAGCTGCGGCTGTTGATGTATCGAATGCATTATCTATTGCTAAAGGTCGGTTACCAAAAAATGTAACGCCTGCGGTTTATACAGCCGGAGATTTTACGCTACCTGTAGATGTAATGACCCTTACTCCTAAAAAAGATAGCAATATTACTGTTGCAGATATTAGAAAAATTGCAGATAGTTTTATAAAACCATACTTATTAGGGAATGAAAAAATTGGTAATGTCGAAGTATTTGGTGGGTACCAGAGTGCTATAAATATAGAGGTAGACCCATTCAAAGCTAAAAAATATGGTGTAGATTTTACGAAACTTGCAAAAGCTATTTTTTCTATAAACCGTGACTCGCCGGTAGGTTTTGTTAAAGGGAAAGATAACTTTTACACTATTACATATTATGGAGAAAAAGACCAAATTCAAGCGCTTGAACAACTGCCTGTTATGCCAAATTTACGCTTAGGTGATATTGCAAAAATTAGTTGGTCTTATAAAAAGAGAACAAGTGGATATATTGGAAATGGCAAAAAAGGTATAGCTTTGGCAGTTCAAAGAGCTCCGGGCGGAAGTGTGCTAAGTGTATCTAAAGCAGCAAGAGCAGAGATGAAAAAGTTGCAAAAGCTCTATCCAAATATCAACTTTAGCATATCTGATACACAACGAGATTTGATTGAAACAGCCAATACAAATATGCTAGAAGCTCTGCGTGATGCAGTTGTTTATACACTAATTGTTATTATGATATTCTTGGGAAATTTCCGTGCAATTATTGCAGCAGGACTTTCTATTCCAATGGTATTTTTTGCGACAATGGCGATTATTTGGCTAACAGGCGGAGAGCTTAATATTGTAATTTATACAGCAATTATTTTAGCCCTTGGAATGCTAACTGATGATGCCGTTGTTGTGTTAGAGAACATTGAACGGCACTTAAATGAAGAGCACGAAGATTTAACAACAGCTGTAAAAAAGGGAACAAAAGAGGTTATTTCGCCAATTTTTGCAGGAACTATCGCAACTATTGCTGTACTTTTCCCTTTAATGTTCGTTGGAGATTTTCCGCAAAAGATTTTTAGACCATTAATAGAGACACTAATAATTGCACTACTTGTGAGTTACTTTTTATCAATTACCTTTATTCCTAGCCTATCAACTTGGCTTTATAAAAATGGTACAGGTAAAACAAAGATAGAGCAGTGGTTCGAAGCACTTTATGAAAATACGATTGGTCGTTTGGTTGTACCATATATTGGGGTGCTGAAATTCTCTAATGGAAAATGGTGGGCATTAAGAAGAATGTTTTTAACAATGATTGTAATGGCAACGCTAGTTTTAAGTGTTAAAAATATTATGCCATTAATTGGTAAAGATGTAATGCCACCAATGGATACAGGGATTATTAAGGCACAAATTGCATTTAGTGCAAATGAAAATGTTGATAGTGCTGAGAAGAAGTTGCAACCATTCTTAAATTGGTTAAACAAACAGCCTTGGCTTGTTAGAAGCTCTATAGCATTTGGTAGTGAACCAGGTGTACTAAGCCTTGGTAGTGGTAATTTACCAACAGAAGCAACAATTACAGTTACAGCTGTAAATCGTTTCGATAGAAATGCGACAATTTGGCAGTTAGAGGGACAAATTAGAAACCGCTTAGCAAAACTTGATGGTATTAAAAAAGATGATGTTTACGACTTTGGTGCAACAGCACTATCTAGTATTAAAGCACCATTAGATGTGCGTATAAAATCGAGCGATTATCATGAATTGCCTTCTAAATCCAAAGAGGTGCTAAATGCTATTAAAGATATTAAAGGGCTAACATCTGTTTCGACAAGTTGGGATAGAGATTTTAGTGAAATTGAGCTCAAAATCGATAATAATAAAGCTTTAAGTTATGGGCTAACGCCAATGCAGATAATCTCGCAAATACCACTGCATGGACAAGTGGCGTCATTAGCAGCAAACTTTACTTCGATGAAGACACAGTTTGCAAGAATATATTTAAAGGGTAAATTTAGTCAAAATATAGAAACTTTGAAAATGTTGCCAATTAGTACAAAAAATGGGCAAATACCACTTAGTCAAGTTGCAACAATTAAACGCCACTTAGTACCGGCAAAAATTGAGCGAGATAAAATGCTCTACAGTATCGATGTAAATGGTTTCCGCTCTAAGCGACCAGTTACACATATTACAGAAGATGCAGTTAATGCTCTTAAAAAAGTCGATACAAATGGATATATTGTAACTCAAGAGGGTGATATTGCACAACTTAACGATAGCTTTAAGAGAATGGTTAAAGCAATCGGATTTGGTGTTGTAATTTTATTAATGATTTTAATTGCAATTTATGAGTCTGTTCGACTTGGACTGATTATGATTTTAGTGTTGCCTCTTTCTATGATTGGGGCTGCTTGGGGAATGTTGATATTCCATAAACCTAGCTGTATGCCATCGATGGTTGGATTGCTCTTGCTCTTTGGTATTATTATTAAAAATGCCGTTTTACTAATTGACTTTTATAAAGAGTATGAAAAAGAGGGTAAAACACCATTTGATGCAGCAGTTGAGTCAGTTCGTGTCCGTTTCCGTCCTGTTATGATGACAGCATTTGGAACAATCGCAGGAATGATACCAATAGCATTAGAGCAAGCAGTCGGATTAGAGCGTCTTTCACCATTAGCAGATGTTGCCGTGGGTGGTTTATTGATAGGAACACTATTAACATTAATTTATGTACCAATGTACGCATACGCAACAGACCCAAGAAATAAAAAGTCAAATCCTATTGAGAAAGTAGAAGAGGAGTTGGAAGCTTAAAGCTTGAAGTTTGAAGTTGCAAGTTTGTAGTTTGTAGGGGGTGACCTATGTGTCGCCCCACATGCCAAAATGGCATATATATTTTAAATATTAATATACGTGTAGGGTCGATTTATCGACCAATAATTGAGATGGATGTCTATTTAATGGTCGATAAATCGACCCTACGTGATTATGTATTTTAAAAAAGGCAAAAAAATGATAATAGGTGATGCTTGCCACGAAATGGCAGAGGGTGAAATTTTAAATGAAGTTTTAACGCATGTACCACTCTATAAATGTACAATTTATGGAGATAGGGTACTTAGTGCTAAGCTCTCAAAAAGGCTTAGTTGTGCAATAAAGCATTTGCCAATTCGTTTGAAATTTAATTATAACAGCAGTGTAGAAGATGCAATAGCTTTAGGTATACGAAAAGACCCAACTCTAGTTTTAGATGGAAAGATTTTTATAGAAGGGCTCATTCAAGCCGAGGATATAACGAGGCGGTTTGAAGAGATGTTACATAAGTAACAAAAAGAGTTTAAATTTAAGAGTATAATTTACTGACAGTAACTCAATAAAGGAGAAAAATCATGAGTAGTAATTTAAAAAAAGTTGTAATAATAGGTGGTGGTTTTGCAGGGCTTAGAGCACTCTATAGATTAAGCGATTACGATTACCATTTTGAGGTAACAATTATAGATAAAAGAGATACCTCTTTAGAAAAACCGGCATTGCCAGAAGTGGCATTTGATGGCAAAAGTTTAGAACATGTGCATATTAATCTTGAACCACAAGCTAGAAAACACACAGCAGCATTTGTGCAGGGTGAAGTTGATTTAATTAATACCGACACCCAAGAGGTGCTTTTAAAAAGCGGCGATAAATTGCCGTATGATTATGTAATAATCGCTTCTGGAGCTATTAAGGATTATGATGCAATTAAAGGATACAGAGAGTTTGGTTACTCTGTTTGTGACGACAGCGAAGCAAAAAGATTAAATGAGCGTTTGCAAAGCTTTGAGGGTGGAAATGTAGTAACAGGAGCAGCAAAAAGCGAATTTGGCACAATGGTAGAAGCTCCAAATTTAAAAGCACCATGCGAAGGTCCTATTGGTGAGATTATGTTTATGATGGATTACCGTTTACGCAAAGAGGGCAAGCGAGATAAAAGTACAATTAATGTCTTCTCTCCGGCAGAGATTTTCTTTGAAGATGTTGGCGATGGTGCAAGAGAACCAGTTGCTAAACTTATGCAAGAGCATGGTATTGAATTAACAACTGCAAAAGAGCTTGTCGAAATTACAAAAGATAAGGTAATATTTAGTGACGGTAGCAGTATGGATTGCGATTTGGCAATTATTATACCGCCGTATATTGCCCCTGAATTTATTGCAAAAAGCAATTTAGGCGACGATAAAGGTTGGATTCCTGTAGATGAAACAATGAAACATATCGGCTTTGATAATATCTTTGCTGCAGGAGATGTAAGTGCTTTAGCTCAACCAAAACTTGGACACATTGCAATTAACCAAGCCGATGTAGTTGTAAGCTCTATTTTAAAAGCCGAAGATATTGAGCATGAAAAGGTTGAGTTTAACCCTGAAGTATTTTGTATTATGAATATGGGTGGATTTAGTGCTATTTTGATTTATTCGAATGCACTTTATAACGGTGAGTATGATTTTGCTTGGCATTCACCAATAGCAAAAATGATGAAAACCGGCTTTGATGAAGAATACCACTATACTCATGGGCATATGCCACCAGATATTGCAGTAGAAGCGTTAGAGAGTCTATTGCATAAATTTGGCAAGAAAGGGTGAAGGTAGAAGGTTGAAGGCGTAGGGTGCAGTCTCCTTACTGCACCAATTAATAAAGGAGAATTATGAAAGAGATAAGTTTTGATGACTATTTAAAAGGTTTCGATTACGATGAGCGAAAAGCTATGAAGATTAAGCTAGATGAGATGCTTAAACTTTACGAAGATGGTAAGGCTGAAATTATAGATATTCGATTTAAAGATGAGTACGAAGCGTGGCATTTGGGATTTGGAAAAAATATTCCATTAAATGAATTGCCAAACAGAATAGATGAGTTAGATAAAAATAAAACTATAGTTACTGTTTGTCCACATTACGACAGAGCAGAAATTGCAAGACTGTTTTTAAAGCTAAAAGGCTTTAATGCACGCTATTTAACTGATGGCTTGCTTGGAGCTGTAAATTACTTGCGTGGTGATAAGGCAAGGGATTATATGGCTAAGGTTAGAGGTTAGGATATAGGATGTAGTGGCAGACCTGTGTGTCGTCCCGTTAGCTTCAAATGCTTTAAAAATATCAAAGTATTATGAACTAACGGGCAGACACATAGGTCTACCCCTACGGGTAGAATAAAACTAATTAAAAAAACAAAGGATGTAAAAATGGCAAATTTTCCGGAGAACATTGTTCCAAAAGAGATGAAAAATTTTAGAATTTCGGTAGATGAATTTATTGAGGCTTACAATAAAGGTGAGGCAGAGCTTGTAGATATTAGGGTTCCAATGGAGACAAAAGTTTGGCAAGTTAATTTTGGGCTTAAAGTTCCTGCAAATGAGTTACCAACAAGATTGGATGAGCTTCCAAAAGATAAATTAATTGTAGTAGCTTGTCCTCACAGCGACCGCTCTAACATGGCAAGAGTCTATTTAGCAGAGCAAGGTTTTAATGTTAAATATCTTGTAGGCGGACTTTTAGGTTTAATGGAGAGATTAAAAGGTGGTATGGCAAAGGATATTAATTTATGATGCACTATCTACTCTATTTTGCCCTAACTTTGGGGCTCTCTACCCTTTTTGCAATGGGTGGAGTAGGTTCAGCTATTGTGCTTGTGCCTATTTTTAATATGCTGGGTATGCCACTGAATTTATCTAAAGCAATCGGGCTTTTTATAAATAGTTCTTCTACAATTACAGCTTCGATTATGAACTTTTTTAGAGGTGTTTTAGATATTAAATTTGCTCTGCCATTAATTGTTGCGATTTTAATTGCTACACCTATTGGTGCATGGAGTTCTCAATTTGTGCCTGTTGTTGTGGTAAAGTGGATTTTGGTTGCCTTTTTAATAATTGCGGCTAGTTTACTTTTATATACAAAACGCGAAACAAAAGTAGTTTACGATAAAGCGTGGATTCTATTTTTAATAGGCTTTTTTGTAGGTATAATATCTGGAATGATAGGAGTAGGTGGCGGAGCATTAATAATGCCACTTTTAATACTTTTAGGCTTCGATGCAAAAAAAGCAGCATATGCTGTAAGTTTTATTATTCCATTCTCATCTTTAGGAGCTTTTGCTACATACCTAAGCTTTGTAAAGATGGATTGGGTTCTACTTGGCACAGTAACGGTAGCTGCAATTATGGGTGGCTATTTGGGTGACAAAATAATGCATTACCGATTAACACCTGCACAGGTTAAAAAGCTAATTGCTGTACTGCTACTTTTATTGGCGGCGAAGATGATTTATTCGCTTGTGAGTTAAGTTGGAAGTTTGAAGGGAGAAAATATGATTCATATTTTAGAAAAAATAGCCGATTGGATAATTGAAAAAGAGGAGAGAGATGCCGAAGATTGCACTGTACCTGATGAAGTAGTGCAAGAGTGGTTAGAGACTGTAGAAGAACATATTAAACATATGCAAGAGCAGGGTAAAACAGATAGCGAACACTATTTAATGCTACAAGATTTAAAAAAGAAAATTGAACATATTATAAATGTTCGACAAAATAGATGTAAAGGGTAAAATATGGGACATCATCACCACGAAGTTAGCGGAGGTAAACTCTTTTTAACTGTCATTTTGAATGTAATTATAACTGTTGCACAAATTATTGGCGGAGTAATTTCTGGCTCTTTGGCACTGCTTAGCGATGCGATGCATAACTTTAGTGATGTATTGGCACTGCTTATTGCATGGGGAGCAAACAGGCTCTCTTTGAAACCAAGCGAAGAGGGTAAAACTTTTGGTTTTAAAAGAGCCGAAATTATAGCTGCACTTTTTAATTCATCGCTTCTTTTAGCGATTGCAATATTTTTAATTTACGAAGCTGTACATAAGTTTTTTCACCCAGAACCAGTAGGCTCAAATTGGGTTATTTGGCTAGGGGTGCTAAGCATTGTGTTAAATAGTGCGAGTGTTCTTTTAATAAAAGATGATTCGCACGATAATATGAATGTAAAAGCTGCCTATCTACACTTAATGACAGATGTAGCAACTTCTGTAGCTGTAGTTATTGGTGGTTTATTGATGAAGTATCTGCATATCTATTGGGTAGATAGTGTTATAACAATTTTAATTGCATTTTATCTAATGTATGCATCTTATGACATTATAAAAGAGTCGGTTGCAATTTTAATGCAGTTTGCACCAGAGATTAATTTAGACGAGTTGGCAAAAAGTGTTGCTCAAATTGAAGAGATAGAAAATATCCACCATATCCACATTTGGCGATTAAATGACCACGATATATTTTTAGAAGCTCATATAGATTTTACAAACAATTTAAAATTAGATGAAGTCAGAGCAAAACTTGAAGAGGTAGAAGAGTTGTTAAAGAGTAAATTCCATATTGCACATATAACTCTGCAACCAGAATTTAATAGAGATGATAGTAAAGCTTTGATAAATAAAATAGGAGAGTAAATGAGAAAAATAGTATCAGTAGCAGTTGCACTTTTTTCACTTTTGAGTGCAAATGTTTATAACTTTGATTTTAAAAAAGTAGCAAATGGTATAGAGTGTGTTATCGGTGATTTTAATCCACCGACAAAAGAGAATAAAGGGTTTGTAAAT
>JALVTE010000015.1 GCA_027024155.1 Campylobacteraceae bacterium | reverse complement strand
ATTTAGATAGAGAGCATACAGTTATTAAATTTTACAATGCAAACAAAAAAGAGAATGTGCGTTTTCACAACATTGGTAGCGACTTAAACTTGCTAACAAACGAAGCAAAATACAATGCATTAATAAATTCTATAGAGTATTTAAAAAGAAATGGTGGTCTTTTGGTATTTTTAGATACAAAAACAATATCTAAAGAGCAAGCTAGAGAGTTTGGTATTGGGGCACAAATTTTAAAAAGCCTTGGTGTTGAAAAGATTAACTTGCTAACTACTAATAAAGATACTGAGTTTGTAGGTTTAGGTGGTTTTGGGCTAAATGTTGCCAAAAAAATAGTATTATAGTAGTATAATTGCGAAAAATAATTTATGGAGATGTAATATATGGGTTTAGGAATAGGATTAGTAGGCTTACCAAATGTAGGAAAATCAACAACTTTTAACGCTTTAACAAAAGCACAAAATGCAGAGAGTGCGAACTACCCGTTTTGTACAATCGAGCCAAATAAGGCTGTTGTGCCAGTACCAGATGTTAGATTAGAAGAGTTAGCAAAAATTGTAAACCCAGAAAGAATACAGTACTCTACACTAGATTTTGTTGATATAGCAGGTTTGGTTAAAGGTGCTAGTAAAGGCGAAGGTTTAGGAAATAAGTTTTTATCTAACATTAAAGAGACAGAAGTTATTTTACAAATTGTAAGATGTTTTGACGATGAAAACATTACTCATGTAGAGGGTGGTATTGACCCAGTTCGCGATATTGAAATTATTGAAACAGAGCTACTTTTAGCAGATATTGACGCAGTAGAGAAGAGAGTATCTAACTTAGAGCGTAAAGCCAAAGGAAATGACAGAGATGCAAAAGCTCAATTAGAAGTAGCTAAAGAGCTTTTGGCACACTTAGAGGCAGAAAAGCCAGCTTCTACTTTCGAAGATGATAGCGACGCATTAGCTACACTTAAAAAAGAGTTAAGACTCTTAACAGACAAAGAGATAATCTACGGTGCAAACGTAGATGAAGATAGCTTAGCAGAAGATAACGAATATGTAAAAAAGCTAAAAGAGTATGCCCAAACTCACGGTAGAGAAGTAATAAAGCTTTGTGCTAAAATCGAAGAAGAGATGGTAAGCTTTGACGAAGAGGAAAAAGCTGAAATGCTAGAATCTTTAGGTGTAGAGGAGTCAGGCTTAGACCAAATTATAAGAAAAGGTTTCGATAAGCTAGGCTTAATGAGCTACTTTACAGCAGGTGTAAAAGAGGTTCGCTCTTGGACAATTCGTAAAAATACAACTGCACCAAAAGCTGCAGCTGTTATTCATAACGATTTCGAAAAGGGCTTTATTAGAGCCGAAGTAATCTCTTACGAAGACTTTATAGAGTATGGTGGAGAAGCAGGTGCAAAAGAGGCAGGAAAGATGAGACTGGAAGGCAAAGAATATATCGTACAAGATGGCGATATAATGCACTTTAGATTTAATGTATAAAGGTTTTAATTTGAAAAGAGTACTATTAACTTTATCTATTGGGGCACTACTAATAAGTGGATGTTCCGATAAAACCAAAAATGCCAAAACAACATTTATAAAACAGAGTACAAGCAGATATAAAATAGATAAAACTATAGAAATTGTCAGCCAAAATCTTGCAAAGAAAAATTATAAATTAGTCTATACTTTTGATCATGAAAAAGAGGCTCTAAAACTTAAACAGATGCTATATCCTACTAAAACTTTAGAATTTTCTAATAATAAAATAGAGACTAAGCTAATATCTTGTAATCCATCTATGTCTTTGGAATTACCTATTAGATTGGCCGTATATAATGAGATAAATGGTCAAACACATGTAGCATATACAGACCCAGAGTATTGGAGCTTAAAACACAATATACACAACAATGATTGCTTAAAACTATTAATGTTAATAAAACTAGACTTATCAGAAGCTGTAGAGAAAATAGAGCCTAAAGAGAAAAAGTAGTGAAACCATCAGAGATTATAAAAAGTATTAAAGAAGCATTAGAGTTAAACAGAGGGCAAATTCTTCATATGTATGAGTTAGAAGAGTACCCAATAAGCCAAGAGCGATTAGATAGCATATTAAAAAATCGCTCCAAAAAAAATAGTGCCAATGCAACTTACGAAGAGCTAGGCGTATTTTTAGATGGCTTGGTTAGCTACAAAAGAGGCAAAAGCAACACCCTTCCACCACAAGATGTAGTGTTAGATAATAACTTAGTTATAAAAAAACTAAGAGTTGCCCTAAATTTAAAAGAGTTCGAAATAGAGATGATATTTGAATTAGCCGATTTCAAAATAAGCAAAACAGCCATAAAAAATATCTTCCGCTCCCCTACTCACCCAAAATACCAAGAGTGCGATAACAGAACACTAGAAGCATTTTTAGAAGGTTTAAACGAATTTTATTACGATGGTGGCGAGGTAGAATAGCTATGAAGATTATTAAAAGTAAAGAGTTTAAACCAAAAAATGCTTGGGATAGCCAGCTTATCTCTAATATGAATGGCACAACTGTTAAAATTCACTGGACAGACAAACCATACATTTGGCATATAAACGATGGAGATGAGGTCTTTGCCGTATTAGATGGAAGAGTAAAAATGTTTTACAAACAAGATGGTCAAGAGAAATCTGCTATATTAGAGAGTGGCGATATATTCTACGCTTCAGTAGGAACCGAACACTACGCTCACCCAATAGGAGAGGCTAGAATTTTAGTTATAGAAAAAGAAGGGAGTATCTAAATGGTAACTTGTTACTTAAACTATATTATAGACCCAAAAAAGATTAATGAATTCGAAACTTATGCAAAGATGTGGATACCACTAGTTAATAAATTTGGTGGTACACATCACGGATACTTTTTGCCATCTGAAGGTAGAAACAATGTTGCATTAGCACTCTTTACTTTTCCAAGCTTTGCTAAATATGAAGAGTATAGAGAAGCATCTTTTAAAGATAAAGAGTGCATAAAAGCCTTTGAATATGCAGATAAAACAGACTGCATAATAAGTTATGAGAGAAGCTTTTTTAGACCGGTTTTTAACTAAGGAAAATATTGCTCCATAAATGCAGTAAGCATAAGGTATAAAGTAAAAAAATAGCCACCATGTCATTCCCGCGAAAACGGGAATCCACGCTTTAAATTACTGAAAATGTATTTTTACTACTTTTAGGCATTTGAAATTGTGGATTCCAACTTTTGCGGGAATGACGGCGATGGCAAATTATCAATTATATTTAACTAAAGTTATTTAATAAACAATTTTATTATATGAATGCAGAATCCTTAACGATGATAATATAAGTGCCCTATATTAGTACCCTGCTATAAGCAGAGTACAGACTTTTTACTTAATTAATTTCTTCAGCAAAGATGTTACTCTTTTAGAAAAGTCAATTTTACTTGTTGGCTCTAAGCCTTCGGCTAATCTTGCACTATCTAGTAGTATCCATGCTGACTCTTTTACCAACTCTACATCGCTAGTAGTTTGCAGCTTTTTAATAAGCTCGCTTTTTCCGTTTAGCTCTAAAATTAGTGGAATATCTGGCTCTTCTTGTCCCATTTGTCTAAACATTGCACGCATAGAAACCATTGGGTCTGTGCTATCTGGTACTACACAACTGTCGCTCTCGCTCAGTCTTGTAGTTACTTTAACATCTTTAACACTCTCTCCTAACTCCTCTTTAAATAGCTCTACTAGAGATTTATACTCCTCTTTTAAGCTCTCTAACTCCTCTTCGTTCTCTTTAATTTTCGGAGGCTCTACCATAGATACATCTACAAGTTTCCACTCTTTATACTCGCCAATCATTGGTGTAACGATTTCGTCTATCTCTTTGTTATCCATAATTAGCACTTCTAAATCGTTTAACTTATAAGCCTCTAATAGTGGTGAGTGTCTTAAAATATTCTCATCATCTCCTACGATATAGTAAATCTCTTTTGCTCTATCCTCTTTATCTTTTTCTCTCTCTAAATAATCTGCAAGCGAAGTCATACCCTCTACGGCACTAGATTTATAGCGTACAATATCTAGTAGTGTCTCTTTATTTAAGTGGTCTGTATAGATACCCTCTTTTATTAGTGTATTGTACTGCTCAATAAATTTATCGAACTTCTCTTTATCTAACTTTTTAATTGCACTTAAAATCTTTTTAACAGATGCCTGTTTAATATTTGCTAGCACTCTATTCTCTTGCAAAATTTCACGGCTAACATTTAGTGGCAAATCTTCGCTATCTATAATACCACGAACAAATCTTAGATAAATTGGCAACAACTCTTTTTCGCTATCGGTAATAAATACACGCTTAATATAGAGCTTAACCCCTGGTTGGAAGTCTGCTCTAAATATATCTGCAGGTGCTATCTCTGGTATGTAAAATAGTGTTTTATACTCTAGTGACCCCTCTGCACTTGTGTGTACCCAAGTTAGTGGGTCACTTACATCGTGCCAATTTGTTTTGTAAAACTCTTTGTATTCATCGTCGCTTATTTCACTTTTACTTAATGTCCAAAGTGCTTTTGCTTCATTTGCTAACTCTCTTTTACTCTCTACCTTTTCATTACCATCTTCATCTGTAGTTTTCTCTGTATAATTAATATAAATTTCGTATGGAATATGGTTAGAGTAACGCTTAATAATATCTTTAACTCTGTGTGGGTCTAAAAACTCTTTTGCATCATCTTTTAACTTAATATAAATAACAGTTCCGTGCTCATCTTTTATAACTTCGCTAACTTCAAATTCACCAGTTCCATCGCTTTTAAACTTATATGCTTTATCTTCGCCAGCCTTTTTACTAATAACCTCTACGCTATCGCTAACCATAAATACAGAGTAGAAACCAACACCAAACTGCCCAATTAAGTTGCTATCTATTTTGCCATCTTTATTTTTCTCTAACTGCTCCATAAACGCTTTTGTACCAGATTTAGCGATAGTTCCCAAGTTATCTATTAAATCTTGCTCATTCATTCCGATACCATTATCGTTTATAGCAATAGAACCATCTTCTTCATCTATTTTAATATTTATCTGAGGCTTCCACTCCTCTTTTTTAAACTTCTCATCTGTAATATGTAGATAGTTAAACTTATCTATCGCATCACTTGCGTTAGATATTAACTCTCTTAAAAATATCTCTCTGTTTGAGTACAAAGAGTGTGTCATTAATTTTAATAGTTGTCCTACTTCTGTCTGATATTGGTATTTAGCCATAATCTATTCTCCTACTTAATTTTTTTTATAATTATACAAAAAAATCAAATAAATATCAAGAGTAGAGTAAAGAAAGTTGAGTCTTTTTGACTAATAGTTAAATAGTTTGTAGAATTACAGAATTTTAGATATAATCTATCAAAAAGATTTTATTATGATTAAAACGATATTAACAGTTTCACTAATAAGTACTATAATATATGCAAAAGAGATAAATCAAAAACAGTGTCAGAAATTAGGTAACAATTATATATATTCTGGTGGCGAGTGTATAAACTATGCCAAATTTGATGGCGAAAACAGCAACAAACTGATAGTTCTAATCCACGGTGCATGGAAAGAGGGAGCAAATACATTAGCTGTATATAAACCATATGCCGAAAATATAAATATGGAGAGCGATATTACAACTATAGCAATAGCCCTACCCGGCTACTCAGGCTCATCTACAAACCACTTAACTGCCCTTACACACAAAAAAGGAGGAGCACTAAAGCTAGCAACTAGCAAACAGTATTTAGAGTTTTTATCATCTCTACTAAGCGATTTAAAAACTAAATACAAAGCCAAAGAGTTAATAGTATCTGCCCACTCTGCAGGAGCAGCAGCAACTGCGAGCCTACTAGGTTACAAACCCAACTTAATAAACAAAGCCCAATTAGCAGGCGGTTTTTATAAATTAAAATATAAAGACTCTATTACAGCAAGCAAAGTAATAGAGCAAATCCCTAAAGAGACCCAAATAAACATAGTTTACGGAACAAAAGACACTATCTCAAAAGCAGTCAATAGTAAAGATTTTTACAAACTAGCAAAAAGCAAAGGTTTAAAGGTTAAGTTAATAAAAATAGAAGAGAACCACACAAATTTGGATAGAAGCGATACTGCAACAGAGGAGTTGTTGAAGTTGGTTAAGTAATTTATCTATTTGAGAGATTCAAATTTATCCAAGATGGTTTTCTACGACAATCTAATACAGCATACACATATACTATATTATCTTTAATTTTATAATAGATAGAAAAAGGAAATCTTTTTGAAAGAAGTCTATAAAAGCCATTGATTTGAATATGTATTCCTGCATACACATTAAGAGACTCAATGTCTGTAAGGATTGCAGATAAAAAATAACTTCCCAATCCTTTACTCTGGGCTTCATAAAAATAGACTTCTTGCAAAACTCTATATTTTGCAGATACTGTTTAGTATGTATTAGATTTTGCTAATTAGGATTGAAGTCCTAGCCACAGCTAAGTCAAAATCATAATTAGCAAAATATGATGCATAATAGACAATATATGCATTTATAGAGTTTTGAAAGAAGTCTAATCTATCCCCTGTTTTATATCCTCTTCAGCATCATCTAAAATTTCAATTTGCAAGTTTAGTTAGCCTCTCTTTTACATTTGAAAAATTATCAAATTTACTATTGTTGTTTTTTACACTATTTTCTCTACTCTCCAAAACATCTATATACCAAGATGGTGTAAAACCAGCATTTTGGGCATTTTTAGATAAATCTTCCCACAACTCTTCTAGCATTAAAAATTTTTCCGATATAGATAAATTAGTTAAGTTTCTTACTTCCATATAAAACTCCTTCTTAAGGGCACCTCTAATAATAGGTGCCCTTAACTATTATAACATATTTACTATCTAAACTCCAAATAGAGAATAACACCCCAAATAACAGCAATAAATACAAAAGTAATAAGTACAGCAAAAGAGCCAATATCTTTTGCCTCTTTGGCTAGTTGGTGGTAGTCTTGTGTTACTAAATCTACTACCCTTTCTATTGCACTATTAAAGGCTTCGGCTATTAGTATTAGCCATGTAGAGAAGAAGAGTACCATTTTAGATATTGTAGATAAATCTATAAATAGAAGTGCTAAGCCTATAATAGCAATAACTACTAGCTGAGTCTTAAAAGATTTTTCGCTTTTAAGGACTGTTTTAGCACCCTCTAGGGCATATGTAACATTTTTAAATATACTAAACTTAGGTTTGTTTACGCTACCCAAAATCTACTCCCACTCGATTGTTGCAGGTGGTTTAGAGCTAATGTCGTAAACAACTCTGTTTATTCCATCTATTTCGTTAATAATACGACGGCTTATGCCCTCTAATACATCGTGTGGCACATGTGCAAATGTTGCTGTCATTCCATCTACACTCTCTACCATTCTTACACACACTGTGTTATCGTATGTTCTATTATCGCCCATTACACCTACAGATTGTACATTTAAAAGTACTGTAAATGCTTGCCAAACTTTTGTGTAGTAACCAGTTGCTCGAAGCTCCTCTTGCATAATTGCATCGCTCTCTCTAAGCAGTCTTAGTGCCTCTTCGTTTACTTCGCCCATTACACGAATTGCCAAGCCTGGTCCCGGGAATGGGTGGCGTTCTATCATATGTTTTGGCAGTCCTAGTTCTAGACCTAGTTTTCTAACCTCATCTTTAAAAATTTCTCTTAGTGGCTCTACTAGCTCGAACGTCATCCAATCTGGCAGACCACCAACATTGTGGTGAGATTTAATAGTTTTACTAGGTCCTTTAACCGATACAGACTCGATAACATCTGTATAGAGTGTACCCTGTGCTAAGAAGCTTACATCTGTATGTTTACTTGCCTCTTTATCAAAAACTTCAATAAACTTTTCTCCAATAATTTTACGCTTACGCTCTGGGTCTGTTACACCTGCAAGTGCTCCTAAGAACTCCTCTTGTGCATTAATTGTAATTAGTGGAATATCTAGCAATTTAAACATATCTTGCACTTGCTTAGCTTCATCTTTTCTTAGCAAGCCTTGGTCTACAAACACACATACCAATTGCTCTTTTGGAAGAGCCTCGTTAAGCATAGCAGCAACTACTGAGCTATCTACTCCGCCACTTACACCACAAAGCACTTTTTTATCGCCAACTTGCTTTCTAATCTCTTCTATCTTCTCTTTCGCAAAGCTTCCCATATTCCAAGTGCTATCACATCCACAAATATGCTTTGCAAAGTTTTTAAGCATTTTTGTACCCTCTACAGAGTGGTGTACCTCTGGATGAAATTGGAATGCATATATATTTTTATCTTCATTTGCAATCGCAGCGTATGGAGAGTTTTCACTATCTCCAATTACACTAAAGCCATCTGGCAATCTCTCGGCTTTATCTCCGTGGCTCATCCATACTATTGAATCTTGTGCCACATCTTTAAATATAGGAGTATTCTCATCTATAATATGCAGTTTTGCTTTACCATACTCTTGATGATCAGCCGCTACAACTTCTCCGCCAAAGTGTTGAGTAATTAACTGCATTCCATAACATATACCCAAAATTGGTAAGCCTAAATCCCAAATAGCTTCGTCTGGTTTATAAGCATCTTCTGCATAAACAGATGCTGGTCCGCCAGATAAAATAATCCCTTTAGGGCTTCTTGCTTTAATAGCCTCTATATCCTCTCTATATGGTACAACCTCTGTATATACTCCACTCTCTCTAAGCTTTCTTGCTATTAGCTGTGTATATTGAGAGCCAAAATCTAAAACTACTATTGGTACATGTTTCATATTAATCCTTATCTTTTTCTACATAATGTGAGCCTAAAGACTCTTCGCGTCTAAGTGCTGCATTTACTATTGCTGCTGCGGTATTTAATCTAAGCTCCAAGAGTCTGCCTATCTTTTTACTCTTAGTATCGTATATAAAGTTCTTAGCTTCAAGCAAGCCCTTTTTAGTACGAACAATACCTACATCATCCCACATAAATTTACGCAACTGCTCTTTATATTTTTTGTCGTTTTCTTGGTGCAGAAGTGTATCGTAATCTTTATCAAAATTAGGCTCAACTTCCCAACAATTTTTATCGCTAAGTATAGCTTTTGCACATCTTGCAGCAAATACAGCCCCCTCTAGCAAAGAGTTCGAAGCCAATCTATTAGCCCCATGCACACCAGTTCTTGCTGCCTCTCCTGCAACATACAGCCCCTTAATGCCTGGTACTCTACCATCCAAATCGCATTCTATACCACCATTTGCATAGTGGAATGCTGGCGAAATCTCTACTCTGTCTTTTGGCAAATTGTAACCTATTGCTTCAAAAGTTTTAGTAATATTTGGGAAACGCTTTCTAAACCATTTTGCCTCAAACATACTAAAGTCTAAGTAAACCTTTTTACCTGTCTCTCTTTTATATAAAAAGATAGAGCGAGATACAATATCGCGACTTGCTAGCTCTCCACGCTCATCGTAATCAAACAGGAACCTTTTACCATCTTCATCTACTATCCAAGCACCCTCTCCTCTTAGAGCTTCGGTTAATAGTAGCTTTCTAGCATATGGTGTATTTACAAATACAGTTGGGTGAAACTGCATAAACTCCATATCTTTAAGCCCGATACCCTTCTCTACACAAATTCCGTGAATATCTGCACTTACAGTTCTCGAGTTTGTATTATAAAGGTAAAGCGAGCCAATTCCACCACTTGCAATTACTACAGAGTTTGCATAAAGAGTATGTGGCTTATAATCCACCATTACCCTAACACCATAACATCTGCCATTTTCAATAAGTAAATCATAAACTAGACTGTTTTTTTGCAATTTATGTGGGTTTTGATTCATTAAGTGCATATGCATATATCTACCAGTAGCATCACCACCAGCGTGTAGAATACGCTCGGTAGAGTGCGCTGCCTCTTTTGTATATAGCAAGTTTCCATTTTCGTCAGTATCAAACTCCATACCATTTGCCACAAAATCCTCTCGTACACCTAAAGAGTCACGAGATAGCACCTCTACCGCCTCTTTTAGGTTATGTTGCGAACCTGCATTTAGTGTATCTTCTATATGAAATGGTATATCATTTTCATCTAAAGCTGTAACCATACCTCCTTGAGCATAAAAGGTGTTGCACTCCCAAGGTATATCTTTACAAAGTACTAATACATCTTTATCTTTTGGTAATTTGCTTGCCAAGTATAGCCCTGCTATTCCTGCCCCTATTATTATAGTATCGTAATGTTTTGTCACTATTTACCCTTCTCTATCCATACCGGATTTGTTTTGTATCCACACCCACTAAAACTAAGGCTTAACAGTAAAGATGCTATAATCGCAATATGAAAAGAGCGAACGAAATTCTTAAAACCGTTAAGAGCAGACCATATTTTAAATCTATACAAAAGCACTCCTGTTACAATAGATTGTTAGAATTTTTACCACCTAGATTTCAAAAAGCTATTGCCTTTTTTTATATAAAAAACAATACACTTTTTGGTGCACTATCGCATCCGGGCTTTAAAAATGAACTTAATTATAATAAAGATTTATTAAAAGAGTTATTAAAACAGATATCTAGCGTAGAGATAGAGTGCAAAGAGTTGTTCGATTGTGTAGAAAATATCGTATTTTTTACATCTAAACACCACACCCCTGCTCCACTTATAGTAAGCACCTCTATACCAAAATATAGAGAGTTGGCAAAAGGAGAGTTCGAAATTTTAGCAAAAGATGAAGAGCTAGCATCTATTTTTAATAAAATTAAAGAGGATATTTTAGCCAATGCACAAAATTGATGAAGTCTTAAAAAATCTGCCAAAAGAGCCTGGAGTTTACCAATACTTCGATGCAAACGGCAGGCTTTTATATGTAGGTAAAGCAAAAAACTTAAACAATAGAGTAAAAAGCTACTGGTTTCTAACCCCACCAATTCGCCCAAAACACCCGCAAGCTACAAGAATTGGCAAAATGCTAACACAAGCTGAGTTTTTAGACTATATAGTGGTAAATTCAGAAGAAGATGCTCTAATTTTAGAAAACTCTCTAATAAAACAGTTAAAACCAAAATACAACATTCTACTGCGAGATGATAAAACTTACCCATACATTGTAGTTGATGAAAAAGCCGACTTTCCACGTTTTGAAATTACAAGACGCGTAATAAAGGGAGCAAAATTAAAATATTACGGTCCATTCCCAAGCGGAGCAAAAGCCTTGCTTGAATCGCTATACGACTTCTACCCATTAGTGCAAAAAAAGAGTTGCCTAAATGGCACTAAAGCTTGCCTCTTTTATGAAATTGGCAAATGCCTAGCCCCCTGCGAAGGTAGAGTTAGCAAAGAGGATTACGCCAAAATAGTTCAAGAGGCAAAAAAAGCAATAGTAAATAGAAAACTCTTAATAGAAAAAATGCAAGAGCGTATGATGTTTCTAGCCGAAAATGAACGCTTTGAAGAGGCAAGCAAAGTTAGAGACAAAATGCTAGCAATAGAGTCTTTGCAGATAAAATCGGGTATAGATTTTGCAAGCCGAGCTAATTACGATATTTTTGCCATAGAACAAGGTGAAAATAGAGGCGTAGTAGTAAAGATATTTATGAGGGATGGAAAGATAATATCTTCTACACACAGCTACTTTAGAAATACCGAAATATTTGACAGCAACGAAGCTTATAAACAAGTGCTTCTTTCTCACTATAAAAACTTAACAGCCATAGAGAGTAAAACCATAATAGTAGCTAGCGATTTTGAAGATTTGGAGAGTACTCAGCAGACCATTAGTAGCATCTTAGGGCAAAATATTAAAATAGAACACCCAAAAAGTGGCAACAAAGCCAAGCTTTCGCAACTAGCCCTGCTAAACGCTAACGAACTTCTAAAACAGGATAAAAAAGAGAGCAACATAGAGTTAGAAATCAAAGAGTTACTAAGCCTAGAGCGTGCACCATATAGAATAGAAACCTTTGATAACTCGCATATGATGGGGCAAGCAACAGTTGGTGCAATGGTGGTTTGGGACGATGGCACTTGGGATAAAACAAGCTACCGTCAATACGAACTACAAGCCAAAGACGAGTACGCCCAGATGAAAGAGACCCTAACAAGAAGAGTAGAGAGCTTTGCCAAAAACTCGCCACCAGACCTTTGGGTTATAGATGGCGGAGCAACTTTGCTAAAATTGGCAGTAGAGATTTTAAATAAAAACAGAGTAAATTTAGATGTAATTGCAATAGCAAAAGAGAAATTAGATGCCAAAGCCCACAGAGCAAAAGGTGCAGCAAAAGATA
>JALVTE010000014.1 GCA_027024155.1 Campylobacteraceae bacterium | reverse complement strand
TACAAAAGAGTGGCTAAGAGAGTTAGAGGGCAAACACGAAAACCTATTTAGAACACTAAAAGCTTCGTTTAAACATATTCACGAAGATACATTTTTAGATGCAAGTCGCTGGAAACGCGATGACATTGGGGAAGTTGAAAGTTAAAAGTTTGAAGTTGAAAGTTATTAGTGTGGCTTCGCCATTTTTAAAAAGCGAAGCTACCGCTTTAGCTTTATGCTTTAAGCCTTTAGCTTTTAGCTTCGACTGACAAGGAGATACATGCTATTTTTAAGCGATTTGGATTTTACGCTTCTTAGAAGTGATACTACTGTTAGTGATTTTACTAAAGAGGTTTGGAATAGAACTGCTAGTAAGGCTAAACTCTCTGTTGCTACTGCTAGAAGTTACACAGGTGTTGCAGAGCTGTTAAAAGGTTTAGATTTAAGAGAGCCTTTGATTTTGCTAGATGGTACAGTTATTGCTAAGCCTAATGGTGAGATTTTGCATATGGCTTCTATTGGTAAAGAGCTTGGTGATGAGATTATAGATGTTAGCAAAAAAGAGTTAAATATAGAGCCTTTAATTGTTGCACAAGATGGAGCAGTAGAGCACTTTTACTATCCAAAAAAGCTAAACAAGCACCAAGAAGAGATAGTAAAAACTATGGAGATGCGAAGACGCATATTTAGCGAGGGTGAGCTTAGAGCAAAAGAGCATAATTTAAAAATAGTTTACCAAGCTAGCAAAGAGGATAGCGAAATTTTAGAGCAAGTTTTAAAAGATAATTTTGGTGATACTATAGAGATAAAACGCTCAGACGACCCATATTTTGACTGCTACTTTATAACTGTATTAAACCCACTAGGCGACAAAGCCCACGCACTTAAAAAGTTAGAAGAGATTGAGAATATCTCTATAGACAAGACTACAGTATTTGGCGACAGCCACAACGATTTGGGGCTATTTAGCTCGGCTGGAACAAAAATAGCCGTTGCTAATGCAATAGATGAGTTAAAAGCAAAAGCAGATATTGTATTGCCACATACTAATGATGAGGATGCGGTTGCTAAGTATTTAAAGAGGATTGTTTGATGGAAATAGCAAAAGGGGTTTATTCTGAAGATTGGAAAAATCTTGATTTAGAAAATTCAGAAGCAGATTGGCAAAAAGCAGTAGATATTTTAGAGAGTAGATTTAATGAAAGGTTTTTTGAACCAATTAGTATATTATTACAGCACGAAGAACAGAAGGAAGCAAAAGATAAAAAGTATGGTTTTACAATATTAGCTATAGATATGCTACTAATAGAAACTTTACAGGCTTTTAAAGAAGGAAAAGAAAATACAGATGGTTCATCAAGAAAAATGTTTTATAAATTTATAGATGATTCAGAGGAGTTAAGTAGATTTTTTAACAGCGATGAGTTAAAAAAGATGTTTTATGAAGATATTAGATGTGGAGTTTTGCATCAAGCAGAAATTCAAAATAAAAAACTTCGTATCTGGACAATAGGTAATTTGTATGAGGATTTTGGAGATTTTTCAACACTAAATAGGATAAGATTACATGAAATTATTTTAAATGAATTTCAAAAATATATTAAAGATTTAAAGGAAAAATCTAATGCTGACTTAAGGAAATACTTTAAAGATAAAATGAGTTACATAGTTTCTTAGGAAACAAGTTTAGTTATTTTATTATTTACTTAGATAAGTATTAAAATTATCAATATCTTTGCAGTTTAACACATCACTCTTTTCAAGCCAGCCACGTCTTGCTTGGTTTACTCCGTATTTTATATAGTGTAACTCTTCTAAGCTTTTAGCGGAGCTGTTTATTAAGAATTTTATGCCATATTTTTTTGCCTCTTTGGCTAGTATGTCGTTTATGTCTAAGCGATTTGGTTGGGAGTTTATCTCTAGCAATTTATTGTTGGATTTTAATGCATTGAAAATCTCTTTGTAATTTAATTCGATTCCTTCATATTGTTGAATTACTCTATTGCTTATGTGTGAAATTGCACTTAAATATGGGTTTTGGATGGCTTTTATTAATCTTGCACTCTGTTTATCTTTTGGCAATTTAAAATTGCTGTTAATTACACCATAAACTATATCGAATTTGCTTAGAGTGTCACTGTTTAAAGCTAGTGAGCCATCTTCTAATATATCGCACTCTACACCTTTTAGAATTTTAAAATCTTTATATTTGGAGTTTAATCTCTCTATCTCTTTTAGGTATTGCTCTATTTTATTGCTATCTATAGAGCCAAAGTGGTCGGTAATTGCTATATATCTGTAGCCTAATTTTTGTGCATAATTTGCTATCTCTTCTATGCTGTTTTTGCCAAGGCTAAAGTTGCTGTATATGTGAATATCAGCTTTAATATCGTTTAACTCTATTAACTTTGGCAGTGTTCCATTTTTGGCGGCTTCTAACTCTCCACGGTTTTCTCTGAGTTCTGGTTCTATATACTCCATTCCAAAAGCTCTGTAGATGTCTGCCTCTTCTTTGGATGCTAAGTTTTTGTCGTTAGAGAACAGCCCATATTCGTTTATTTTTAAATTTAAATCTTGAGCCATTCTACGAATCTCTAATACATGGGCTTTTGAACCTGTAAAGTAGTGCAGTGCAGAGCCGAAATGTTCATCTTTTACTACTCTAAAATCTACTTGTAGATAGTTATCTAGCACTATTGTAGAGCGGGTGTCGCCAGCACTTACAATTTGTGAAACTTTTGGAAACTTTGTAAAATACTCTATAACTTTTTGTGGATTGCTTGCAGAGGCGACTATATCTAAATCGCCTACTGTCTCTTTTTTGCGTCTGAAACTTCCGGCAATTTCGAGCCTAATAATTGTTGGAGCATTTTGTAGATACTTATAAAGTTCGTTTGCGTATGGCTCAGCTTGTGCATACAAAAAG
>JALVTE010000013.1 GCA_027024155.1 Campylobacteraceae bacterium | reverse complement strand
TTTATTAACCAATGACAGCGACCTCTTTTATCTTCCTCTTTCTACTTTAGCACCCCTTAGTTTAACATGTTTTTTACATTGTCAAACTTTTTATTTCTTTGGGGTTTTGTATTATACGATGACGGCTATGGCATAGTTTTATAATATACCATTTTGCCGATATAAAATCCTTAACTTAATGCCATTGGGGGTTAATGGGTAGTTAAAACTCCTTAAACTTATCTGCTGGCACTAATAGTATATTTGTGGTTCTAAGTTTTCCGCTAGATAGAACAGCACTTTTATTATATTTAGCTTTTCTTTTTTTATAAACTACCACAGCACTTTTTGGGTGTTTTTGTATAAATTGAACTATTTTATCTCTACTGTAAATAACTTTTAAGGGCTTATGCAAACGCCCTAAAAATTGGAATTGGTCAGGATATTTACCTTGATGTACGATTTTATATCCTTTGCTTTGTAAATTAGATATTTTTTGAGAAATTTTATGCAAATCTTGACTTTTCAAATAGATATGTGCAATATAGTGAACGCTAAACATTAAAAGCAGGGAGCCAATAGCTAAAGTTTTTATAAAAGCCATTTTACTCTTAAACTTTTTAAATAGTAAAAATAGTGCATAAATTAATAATATTACTGAGCTAATTACTATAGCTTTAAAATCTATTAAATAGTGTAACTCTATATTTATAAATTTAGGAGCAATAGCAAAAGAAGTAGCTAAAATCAAAAAAAGCAGACCAATTATTCTAGCTCTGTAATTTAGTAAATTTAAAGTAGAATATACTCTAGCAATAAGCATAGCTATAGCTGGTACTATTGGTATAAGATAGTGTACTTGCTTTCCACTAATCAGAGAGAATATTATAAATGCTCCAACTATCCAAATTAGAAGAAATTTAAGAGAGTTATCTAACTTTATATCTTTTACTCTTTGCCAAAATTTACTATACAAAATCCAAGGTATACTAAAGCCAATTACTACTGGAATATACCACCAAATAGGGCGTTTGTGGGCAAAAGAGTTTACAGCTCTACCAACGCTCTGTTTTAATAGCAAACCTTTGGCATATGCATCGCCACCTAAATTGATTGCAGGAATTACCCAAACCAAAGAGGCAATTAGCCCCACAAGACCAGCTACCGCAAACTTTAAATAGAAAGAGAAATTAACTTTAGTATACCATTTAGCCCCTAAAAAGAGAGGTAAAATGTAAGCCCCAACTACAGGACCTTTGGTTAAAACTCCAAAAAACACAGCTACAGCAATTATATAATACCCGCTATTTTCACCCCTAGAAGCTTTTATAATACCATAAACAGCCAGTAAAACCCAAAAACCAAGCATTATATCGAACATTAAAAGTGAACTATAGAATATATAAAGAACAGTACCCGCAAGTACCCAGAGAGCTATAATAGCACCCTCGCTATCGTTTTGCCATAAACTTTTATAAATTTTGTATGTTAAAAATAGATTACCAAGAGCAAAAATTAGCGGAATAAATCTAAAACTAAACTCATTAACACCAAAAATGTACCAACTTAAATGTATAAGCCAAAACAGAAGTGGCATTTTATGGTCATAAGGTTCGCCATTTATAAGTGGCAAAATAAAAGAGTGTTTATCAAACATCTCCCAAGCAACGCCAATGTAGCGTGTCTCATCTATTGTCATAATTGGGCGAAAGTAAATGCCTAAACTTACAGCAAAAATAACCAATAAAAACGGTGCTAACAACTCTTTGTACTCTTTTAATACTCGCAAATTATACTCACTCTTTATGAACTCTTGTTATAATATCAAAAATTATTGAAAAGAAGCGTATGAAAAGAGTCTATTTAACGATTTTATTGGCACTGTTGCTTTTAATTGCACTGCTTTATAACTATTTTGATGTGGAGATAGCTAACTATTTTCACAACCATAAAACTCTATATCCAATATTTGCAAAAATTACAAAATTGGGGCAGTCTGAATACTATTTAATACCATCTATTTTAATATACTTTATCTATCGCAAAAGAGACGAAATTGTAAGTAAATACGCATTATTGTTATTTGGCTCTGTTGCAATTTCTGGAATTCTTGCCAATATAATTAAAATTATAGTAGCTCGCTACCGTCCACGTCTCTACTTTAGTGAGCATCTTTATGGTTTTGATTGGTTCCATTTTGGACACCTGTATGCTTCGTTTCCATCGGGACATAGTGCCACAGCTTTTAGTGCATTTGTAGCTTTTGGATATATGGCTCCTAAATGGCGTTATATATTCTATTTTATAGCATTTTTAATCGCATTTAGTCGTGTTGTTGTAGGAGCTCACTACCCAAGTGATGCACTTGCTGGCTCTATTTTAGGAGCAGTTACAACAGTGCTTTTATACAATAGACTCTTTAAGGGTTCATATGCAAAATAGTCTATTAAAACACCATAAATTGGTTCTAGCTTTCATAATATTTTTAAGCTTTTATGCAGCTTTAGGATATATGCCACTTTTTGATTTAGACGAAGGTGCTTTTAGCGAAGCAACACGCGAAATGTTAAAGAGCCATAACTATATTACAACTTATTTAAATGGCGATTTACGCTTTGACAAACCGATATTAATCTATTGGTTGCAGGCATTTAGTGTAAAACTTTTTGGCTTAAACGAATTTGCCCTGCGTCTGCCATCAGCCATTGCCTCGACATTTTGGGCGGTGGCAATTTACAACTTTACAAAACGCCATTTCGATGTAAAAACAGCCTTTTTAGCAACCCTTTTTATGGCAGGAAGCTTGCAAATTACAGTTATTGCAAAAGCAGCTATTGCCGATGCTCTTTTGAATATGTTTATCGCTTTAAGCCTATTTTATCTATACGATTACTTAAAAAGTGGCAAAAAAAGCTATCTTTACTTAGCTACAGCTGCTGTGGCA
>JALVTE010000012.1 GCA_027024155.1 Campylobacteraceae bacterium | reverse complement strand
GAATAAGCTACTTAGAATAATATTTGCAGTAGTAAAACATAAAAGAGAATTTTGTGAAAATTATGTAAGAGCTTAAGGGAATTTGTTTATAATTTAAGAGAGTTTAAGACAGAACATTCTGAGCGGAGCGAAGAATCTAACTCTAACTGCCGAAAACAATTCTTAGCTTCACCGCCATTTAAACTAGATTCTTCGCATCCGCTCAGAATGACGGCTATGGTAAATATTTCCATTACTTTAGAATTTTAGCTTAGTACCATTTTATAGATATTTTGGATTTAAGGGCACCTCTAACAATAGGTAATACCCACAATGGGCAATGCAAATGTAAGATTGTGCAAGAGATTTATGAGTCCTAGCCGAAGCTAAGATGATTTAAATATCTTGTACAAGATTACGTTTGCATTGCCCACCCGAAGGGCATCTCTAGCTTTCCTCTATGCGTCGTTACATCTTTTCGAATTAGCCCAGCTAGTACTTCAAAGATGTGCCTAGCCTAGAGAAAAGCTAGAGATGTTGTGGGTATCACCTATTTTTAGAAGTGCCCTTAACTTAATGGTAATATATATCATAATATTCAAGTACTTATTGCTTGAATCGTCTTAAGATAACTATTTTCGCTTAAATATAGGTAAAGTTTACCTAAAAGTGCCTCTTTTTGTTTATCATCTATTAAATTAGACTCTGCAATATTACTTTTTAACTTTTTATCTATTGCTCCTATATCGTAGTCTAAATCATCTAATATATCCATTAAGTTTTGGGCCTCAAGAATTGAATCGATTATATACTCTCCATTCTCATCAAACTTTATAACTGCCTCTGTTGGATGTGTAAATAGATTGTGCTTCATACCTAAAACCTCTTGGTACGCACCCGTTAAGAAAAATGCTAAAAAGTACTCCTCTTTCTCAACATCTATATCGTGCAGCTTTAGAGGAGAAGAGCTATCAAATCCAATCTCACCATCACTATCGCAAGTTATATCCCAAATAGATGCTGCTTGCGTTGGCTCGTCACTTAAGTGAGAAATTGGCATAATTGGAAACTTCTGTGCTAAACCCCAAAAATCTGGAAGCGATTGAAAAATAGAGAAATTTACTAAATACTTCTCTTGTATTTTACTTTGCAATCTCTCTAACTCATCACTCCCCTCTTTTGCTAGTAAAACAATAGCTTTTTTTATAATTAAATTTACTAAAATCTCAGTATTTGAGCGGTCTTCTAAATCTATATATCCTAAATCAAATAGTGTAAGCAAGCTATCTAAATGGTCTATTGCATCATGCAAATATTCGCGTGCACTATTTCTGTTTATAGATTTATACAAATCATAAAGTTCCTCTATTAACGGAGGGTTTTTACTCTTAAGTCTTAACGACTTCTCATGATACTCTTGCGAAAATAGCTCTAGTACTGGGGCAATAAGTACAGAGTGACTAGCTGCTATAAAACGTCCAGATTCTGTATAAATATCTGGCTCTTGAACACCTTTATTTTTAGAAATCTCTTGCATTAAAAATATTACATCGTTTGAAAACTCTTTTATAGAGTAGTTTCGACTATCACTCTTTTTATTCTGAGAATACTCTACAGCCAAGCCACCACCAATATTTATGGCTCTTAATCCACTAGCACCTCTTCTTTTTAAATCTGCATAAATATTTCCAGCTTCGCGAAGAGCTTTTTTTAGTGGACTAATCTCTTCCATTTGTGAACCAATATGAAAGTGTATCATACTAAATAAATCAATAAGTCCCTCTTTTTCTAGCATATCATATGCCTCTAAAAGCTCTGTAGAAGTTAAGCCAAATTTAGAACTATATCCACCACTCTTGGCCCAAGCACCAATGCCAGAACTGTGCATACGGATACGCATACCAATTTTTGGAGCAATATTATCTTGATAATTAGAATTAAACTCTCTATTTACCTCTAAAATAGTCTCTAGCTCATTTAAGCCCTCTATAGTTACAGTAATATTATGCCCACTTTTTGCAGCTATGAAACATAGTGCTATCATCTCTTTATCTTTAAAACCATTTACTGTAATTGGAGCACCAATATTTGTCTTTGCCATTGCAATTATCAATTCAGCTTTAGAGCCTGCTTCCAAGCCATAATTATACTCATTCGATATATCTACCAATTCATTAATAAAGTTAGGAAATTGATTAACTTTTAAAGGAAATACCGCATTAAAACTTCCACTATAGTTAAACTCTTTAGATGCACGAGTAAATTCACTAAATAGTAACTCTATCTGTTTTTTTATTAAGTGCGGAAAACGAAGCAATATAGGACCTTTGTAGCCTTTTTCTCTAATCTCTTTAGTAATATTTAAAAGTGTCGGTTCACAACCATTAATTACCACAATATCATCATCAACAATTTTAAAGTTATCACTGCCCCAAATAGATAAACCCCAATCTCTTTTCATAGTACTCCAATTTAGCCTAAGTTTTAACTATGATAATTATACTAAAGTATAATAAAAGCACCTACAAAAGATGGATGTTACAAGCAATTTAAATTAAATTGTATTTTTTTATCTATTTACTAGCTTTATTTAATAAAATCAGCTATAATGCTTTTTGAAAAGGTTGAGGATAGATTCTCTTCTTGCAATGCGTTACTTTGTGTTACACTGCTAGAAATACTTCCCACAAATTTTCCGCTTAAATTTTAGACGATTTAAGTGAATTTAATTTTATAAAAGGTAAAAAATGTCTAATGTATTAGAAGGAACTGTTAAGTGGTTCAACGATGAAAAAGGTTATGGTTTTATTAGTCAAGATAACGGACAAGGAGACCTATTTGTTCACTTCCGTCAAGTTAACAACCCAAATGGTGGTCGTGTAACTTTACAAGAAGGTCAAAAAGTAACTTACGAAATCGGTGAAGGTCAAAAAGGTCCTCAAGCAGAGAACGTAAACGCTCAGTAATGAAGCTAAATTCTCAAGCTCTT
>JALVTE010000011.1 GCA_027024155.1 Campylobacteraceae bacterium | reverse complement strand
ACTAATAAAAAAGTTTACTATATAAATGTAAACCCTAATAACATAGCAAAGTTATCTGCTATAAGTAATTGGATAGATTTAAGTAGATATGTTAATTTAAATGGCTCATATGAAGGTATGGGTATAGATAGACAAACACTTTTACTTAGTCGAGGAGATGGCATATATATAGATGCTGGTAGTGCTATTACAATAGATAAAAAGTTAAACTTTAAATTTGTAGGTGGTACAATTTTGCCAGGAATTTGGAGAGTTAAAGAGTGCTATGGAGATATTTCATCTATACTAAAAATTGACAATTTAGCTAGAATAGATATAGATAAACTACCAACTGACTCTACTAAAATGAGTATATCTTATGGTATTATTGCACCAATAGTATCGCTTATTAAATCTATAAATAGTGAAAACTTGCCAATATACTGCTGTGGTGGCGATGGTAAATTAATAAGTAGCTATATAGAAAAGAGCGAATATATCGAAGATTTAATCTTTGAAGGAATGAAAAAAGTAATTAAGGAGAGTAGATGCTAACTATTGCACTACCAAAAGGAAGAATAGCAGAGGAGACCATGAGCCTTCTTGCTGATATTTTTGACAGCGAATTTAAATTTGAGAGCCGCAAACTAATTTTAAAGACAGAGAAGTTTACCTTTTTAAATGTAAGAAACCAAGATGTGCCAACATATGTTGAGTATGGCTCTGCAGATTTGGGAGTTGTAGGCTTAGATGTTATTACAGAAAAAGAGTTAGATATTGTAGATTTACTAGATTTACAAATTGGTAAATGTAAAGTAGCAATAGGTATTAAAAACGACGACGAGCTAGATTGGAGTCGCCCAGATATTAAAATTGCAACAAAAATGGTAAACATTACAAAAAACTATTTTGCAAGTAAAGCTGTTGGTGTAGAGGTTATAAAACTTTACGGTTCTATTGAACTTGCCCCATTAGTTGGATTAGCAGATGCTATTGTAGATATTGTAGAAACAGGTGCTACTATGAAAGAGAATGGCTTAAAAGTTGCCGAAGATATTATGGAATCTAGTGCTCACTTAATTGCAAATAAAAATAGTTTTTTTGAGAAAAAGGCAGAGATTTTAGAGCTTTATAATTTACTAAAAGAGGCTATAGAGAATCGTGCAAAATAGTACCGACAGTACTAACAATAGTGTAGAAGCACTTAACCTCTACGCTAAAATCGAAGATTTAATCGGAGTAAAAGAGGTATCCCCTACTCTTTATAACTACTACTACAATATTTTAAAAACTATAAAATTTAACTCTCTTTTAGATATAGGTTGCGGAAAAGGTGACTTTTTATATGAAATAAAAAAACAATTCAATCCTAAAAGTTTGCAAGGTATTGATAGAAGTTCATTAATGGTAGAGTATGCTAAAGAGAAGGGCTTAAATGTATCTACTAAAGAGTTAAATGAAATTAATGAAAAAGTAGATATTGCAACTGCAACTTTTGACATGATTAATTACTTAACACCCCAAGAGTTTATAGAGTTTTTCCAAGATTTAAAAAATGTAGTTAAAGATAATGGATATTTTATATTCGATATAAATACAGAATTTGGGCTTTCAGAATTAGCAGTTGGGAACTTTATAGCTGAAGATGAGAGTAGATTTTTAGCAATAGAGAGCTTTTATGAAAATGGTTTATATGAGTCTAACTTTACACTATTTGAGAAAAGTGGAAATTTATATACAAAAAGTTATGATAGCATATCACAGTACTACTACAACCAAGAGTTTTTTAAACTACTTTGTGGCTGGGAGATACAGAGTATCATCCCAATAAAACTATATGATATGGAAGAGTTTGATAAAACTATATATATTTTAAAAAGAGTTGATTAATTTTAGGGGCAAAGCCCCTTTTAGAATATTTTTCTGTTGTCTTTAATTAAGGTTTAAATATAACACCGGCATTTACACTATCAATACCGTTCATTGTAGTAGCTTTAGATATTTTCTTACCACCACCATAAAGTTTAGTATAATCAGCAAAAACAGCTAACTCATCATTTACATTATAACTACCACCTACACCATATTGGAATCCAGTTGCGCTTGTACTCTCATCCATAAAGTCAAACTTAGATACACCATATCCAAGTAAGCCATATATTGAACCCATTTCAAATTTATATTGAGGTTTAAGATATATAGCACCATTTGTATAACTTATTGGCTTATGGTCTTTAATTTCATAATCAGAAACTGCTTTTGTTAAACGAGCTTCTATTGCTAAGAAATCATTTAATTCAACACCTGCTAAAGCCATAACAGAAGTAGAATCTCCACTACCACCCCATCTTAGAATTTTATCAGGAGCTTTAGAACTTGTTTGATTTAGTTTATCATACTGACAACCACCACAAACTTTAGCTTCGCTATTTACTGTAGCTGTTGAACTACCTAAAGCACCACCAAAGTATGGCTGAATATTTTTTTCCGGTGCTGTATCTGGAATTTCTGCAACTGCTGGTTCTACTGGCTCTACATCTGGAGCAGTAGGCTCTGGTACAAAAGCACCACCCGCAAAAAGAACAGAACTTGCAACAACTGCAACACTTAAAAATTTTGATATAGTTTTCATTTTTACCACCTTATAATATCTTGAAAGCTTTTTAGCTCTTTAGAATATCTAAGAGCGACTTGCATTTCCTATGCTTGAAGTATACTTTACATTAACTAATATAAAACTTAAATTATTTAATATGAAAGAAGAAAGTTCATATTTTTTAGCAGTAATTGACAAATTGTTCACAATTATTACATAAAATTGCTAAATAAGCACTTAAAATCAGCTTTTATTAAATTACAAATATTTGACAAATTTTGTAAACTTGTCAAATTGAAATATTTTTTTAACTAAAGCTATGCACTATATACATTATTTAATAACACAAGAGGGTACTTAATGTGAATAGTTTAAGCTGACTAAACTCTATTTTT
>JALVTE010000010.1 GCA_027024155.1 Campylobacteraceae bacterium | reverse complement strand
GCTGTAACTACATCCATATTCTCTTGCTCATCTATCTTATCTATTACAACATCACTCTCGTATGGTATCTCATCGCTTATTTTCTCAAATATAGCTTCGCGTATTAACTCTTTATATATATCTCTTATATTCTCTGTAGTTAAAAGTTCGTCATCGTAAAGCCATGGATGCTCAGGTAGATACTTAGCTACCTCATCAAGAAGTTGCTCTTTACTACCACCTCTTTTAACACTAAATGGAATTATCGCCTTAAATTCGTTAGCATACTTACTATACTCGCTAAGCTTCTTTAATACCTTCTCGTTTGTAGCTCTATCTACTTTTGTTAAAATTACAATATGTGGAGTATTTTTATTCTTTCTAAGTTCTAAAAACTCTTCGTAGTGACTAATTGGGTCATTAATAGGTGCCAAAAATAGATGCAAATCACTATCGCCCAAAGCTTTTAAAGCTTCATCTAGCATAAACCTGTTTAGTAACTTCTCTTTTCTATGAATACCAGGTGTATCTACAAATATTATCTGCGTATTTTTATGCATTACAATAATATTCATTCTCTTTCTAGTAGCCTGAGCCTTCTTAGAAACCATCGCCAACTTATACTCTGCTAAATGGTTTAGTAGCGTACTCTTACCAGCATTTGGTCTCCCAACCACCGCCACAAACCCAGCCTTTTGCTTTTGCTCCATTTTATACCTTATATTTTATTATACTATTATCCCCGTAGGGTGCGGTACCCTTACCGCACCAAAACTTCCAAACACTCTATTAAATTTCGCTTTATCACGTAGGGTCGGTTTACCGACCATAAACCTAGATTATGTAATTGGTCGATAAATCGACCCTACAAATATAATAGTAAAAAAGTGCAGTAAGGACACTGCACCCTACCGCTCACTACCCACTAACAACTAACCCCTAATCACTAAAGTATATACCGTGTACTATCTTCACTCTCAACCAAAGAACCAAGCTTCTCATCTACCAACTCTTTAGCAATCTCTACTTTCTGTCCACTCTTGCTATCAGCTTCAAAGCTTAAATCTTCTAGCAGTCTCTCCATTACAGTATGTAGTCTTCTCGCACCTATATCTTCAGTCTTTTCATTTGCCAGTGCTGAATACTCTGCCAAAGCTCTTAATGCCTCTTCGCTAAACTCTACCTCTACGCCCTCTACACCTAAGAGTGCTTTATATTGATTAATCAACGAATTTGCAGGCTCTGTTAATATTCTATACAATGCCTCTTTATCAAGAGAATCAAGCTCAACACGTAATGGAAAACGCCCCTGAAGTTCAGGAATTAAATCGCTTGGCTTACTTAAGTGGAAAGCCCCCGCCGCAATAAAGAGAATATGGTCAGTATCTAACTGCCCTATTTTAGTTTTAACGCTACTACCCTCTACAATCGGCAACAAGTCTCTTTGCACACCCTCTTTACTTGGGTCTTGGCGAGAGCTAGAGTTTGCACTTACAGCAATTTTATCTATCTCATCAATAAATATAATCCCACCACTTCTAGCACGCTCTAAAGCTTTTGCCTTTAGCTCCTCTTCGTTAAGCAACTCTCTTGCCGCTTCAGAAGCTAAAATCTTCTTAGCCTCTTTTACAGTTAGCTCTTTTTTCTTCTTCTTATTCATACCACCAATTACTTTAATAATCGACTCTTGAACCTCTGCAACATCTGGCGGAACATTTGGGCTAGATGCTATATCAAAACTCATCTCTGCAACATCTATCTCTATTTTTAGGTGGTCTAACTCGCCTTTTGCAAACTGCTCTTGCTTTTTAGCAAATGCTCTATCGTAATCTGCCAACTTCTCTTCGCTAGCACCTTTAGGCAGTGGTGGCAATAACTTTTCGATAATCTTATTCTCCACATAAGCTTCTATCTTCTCTTTATTATTCTCTGCCTCCTCTTTTTTTACAAGTGCCAAAGACTCCATAGCCAAATCTCTAATCATCGACTCAACATCTCGCCCTACAAATCCAACTTCGGTATATTTGCTAGCCTCTACCTTAACAAATGGCAAGCTCATCATTTTAGCTAAGCGTCTAGCAATCTCTGTTTTTCCAACACCCGTACTACCAATCATTAAAATATTTTTAGGTGTAACCTCTTGTGCCATAGTCTCATCTAACTGCATTCTTCGCCAACGGTTACGCAAAGCAATAGCAATAACCCTTTTAGCATTACCCTGCCCTATTACATATCTGTCTAAATACTCTACAATCTGTTTTGGTGTCATATTTTCGACTATATCTCTATTCACTATTTTAACTCCAATGTCTTAATATTTGTATTTGTATATATACAAAGCTCACCTGCTATTTGCAAGCTCTCTTTTACTAGCTCTAACGGCTCTAAATTTGCATGCTTTTTCAAAGCTCTAGCAGCACTAATAGCAAAGTTTCCACCACTTCCAATAGAAGCCAACTCGCCATCTTCAGGCTCTACAACATCGCCAGTACCGCTTAGTATAAATATATGCTCTTTGTTAAGTACCAACATCATAGCCTCTAACTGTCGCAAGTGTTTATCGCTTCGCCACTGCTTAGAGAACTCAATAACCGACTTTAATAAATCGCCACGCTTCTCAGACAAAATTGCTTCAAACATATCAAACAATCTAAAAGCATCTGCCGTGCTACCAGCAAAGCCACCAAGAACTTTTCCATCGTAAAGTGTTCTAATCTTTGTAGCGTTACCCTTTAGTATAGTATTGCCAAAAGTAACCTGCCCATCACCACCTATTACAGCACCCTTGTCGCTCTTATAGGCAAGTATGGTTGTAGCGTCAAACATCTCTTAAACTCCTACTACATTTACTTTTAATTTAGCGTGTATTCCATGCCCTAGTTTTACATCTACTTCTGTTATACCCTCACTCTTAATAGGCTTTTTAAGGTGTATCTCTTTTTTATCAATATCCATACCTAGCTTTTTTAACTCTTCGGCAATTATTGTATTAGTTACAGAGCCTTTAATACCAACTGGTGCTTTCTCTCTCTCAATTTTAAGTTCATCTGACTCTAACTTAGCTTTATAGCCATCTAGCTTTGCAATTTCTGCCGCCAATTCAGCAGCCTCTTTAGCCTTTTGCTCTTCCCAATTTTTTACAACCTCAGGAGTAGCAAGCTTAGCAAACCCTTTATTAATTAAAAAGTTTTGCCCATAACCATCTTTAACCTCTTTAATCTCTCCAGCTTTCCCTAAAGTTTTTACATCTTTTACTAATAATACTTTCATAATTTATCCTTTCAATTATTTTAAGCTAAGAGCTTAGAGCCTAGAGCACAGAGCTAATTGTGCGACTTCGTCGCTTTAAAAAAAAGCGAAGCTACTTTATTAGCTCTACGCTCTAAGCCCTTAGCTCTAAGCTTAACTTCAGTAGTATTTTACCCAAAAAACCAAATAAAGGCTAGTAATGTTCATAGATTTTAAGCTTGATAACTTAGAAAATTTTCCAAAAGAGTTAGAAACCCTACTAAATAGGCATAAAGAGACTATAGACAATATCGCAAAAAATGCAACATCTTACCAAGATGGCATAAAAATTACCGAGGACTTAAACGAAGAGTTAGACCGTTTTTTTACGCCACTTTCCCACCTAAATAGTGTAAACAATTCAGAAGCGACACAAAAAGCTTACGAAGAGTCAATTCCACTATTATCTAGCTTCTCTAGCTACATATCGCAACACCAAGAACTATACGAAAAAATCAAAAGCTTAAAGCCAAATAATGAACTAGAGCAAAGAGTGTTAGATTTAGAGATAAGAGACTTTAAGCTATCAGGTGCCGAATTAGGCAAAGAAGATAAAAAAGAGTTAGAGAGCATAAACCTAGAGCTTAGCCAACTTTCAAACAACTTTAGCCAAAACCTACTAAACGCAACAAACGATTTCGAGCTAATAGTAGAGCCAAAAGATGTAGATGGTATGCCCCAAAGCGAAATAGAGCCAGCAAAAGTAGAGATAGATGGCGAAACAAAATACCGTTTTACCCTACAGATGCCAAGCTACATAGCATACCTAACTTATGGACCAAACCGCGAAATACGCGAAAAGCTATACAGAGCCTACAACACAAGAGCCCCACAAAACCAAGAGGTAATAGACAAACTACTAGAGCTAAAACTTAAAAAAGCCAACCTACTAGGCTACAAATCATACGCCGAGTACGCCCTACAAACAAGAGACGCTTCTGGCGAAGAAGAGGTACTAAGCTTCCTAAACGAACTACTAGATTCATCAATTCCACAAGCCAAAGAGGAGATAGCACAACTTAAAGCCTTTGCCAAAAAGCTTGACGGCATAGAAGATTTAGCACCATACGACACTGCTTATTACAGCCAAAAACTAAAAAAAGAGCTATTCGACTTTGATGATAGCCAAACAAAACCATACTTCGAGCAAAACGCAGTACTAAATGGTATGCTTAAACTAACAGGCGAACTTTTCGATGTAGAGTTTAAAAAAGCAGAAGCACCAACATGGCACGAGAGCGTAAAAGTTTACGACATAGCACAAAATGGCAAAACATTCGCAAGAATATACTTCGACCTAGAAGCCCGCGAAAGTAAAAGAGGCGGAGCCTGGATGCACAACTGGCAAAGCCACTACATAGATGCAAAAGGCAAAGAGCAACTAGCATCTGCATTCGTAGTAGCCAACTTCTCGCCAGCAAGCAAAGAACAGCCAAGCCTACTAAGACACGACGATGTAGTAACCCTTTTCCACGAAATGGGGCACGCAATCCACCACCTATTTAGCAAAGTACCAGAGCGTAACATTAGCGGAATCGAAGGTGTAAGTTGGGATGTAGTAGAGTTCCCATCACAATTTTTAGAAAACTTCGCATACGAGGCAAGCATACTAAAAGAGTTCGGCTACCACTACCAAAGCAAAGAGCCAATACCACAGGATTTACTAGATAAAATAAAAGATAGCAAAAACTTCCAAGCTGCCCTGTTTATCTTAAGACAAGTAGAGTTCTCGCTATTCGACTTCCAACTACACCAAAAGCTATATAAGGGCGAAGAGGTAAACAAGCTAATAAACCAAATCCGCCAAAAAACAGCCCTACTTAAAGTGCCAGATTATGTACGCTTCGAACACGGCTTCGCCCACATCTTCGCCGGAGGCTACGCCGCAGGCTATTACAGCTACAAATGGGCAGAAGTATTCAGTGCCGACGCCTTCTTCGAGTGCCTTAAAGATGGTAAATTTAACAAAACAAGAGCCAAAGAGTACAAAGAAAACATACTAGAAAAAGGCTCAAGCAAAGAGATGAGCGAACTATACAAAGAGTGGCTAGGCAGAAGACCACAGCCGAGTGCTTTATTGAAGTTATATGGAATAGATAAATAATTAAGAGTGAAGAATTACAGCAAACTTATTTGCTGTTCCTGCACAATTTACTCTCGTCCGTTTCAATAACTCATAAGCAGTATAAGATTCAAGCTTTTGCATAGTTTTGCCAATATCTTTACTACTTGCAATTAAGTGTAGATAATTTTCTAAAATTACATAAGCATATATTTTCATGTTATCTTGCTTTTGTAGATACTTTAAACTATCTATAATTATCTGTACACTATCTTTGTTTGTAAATATAGGAAAGCCAATGCAAAATTGTGTAAGTTAGAAAGTACGGATGTGTTGGTTCATATATTTTATATCTGCTAATACCCATAGAGTTAGTTTATCATTTTTTTGGTTATATGTGCTTTATTTTGGGTGATTGGGTTAGCACATGCATCCCAAAGCTGGAGCTTTGGGAGAAGAGAAAAGATGAGTTTTTTTCTGAAGCTTAAAGTATGAATTGTGTTATGGAATTATTTGGGAAGAAAAAATAGACTTGACTTTGTACAACACTATATGTTATACTATTATATGATTAAAAGTTTCAAAGACAAAGAGAGTGAAGAGTTTTACATAACCGGTAAAAGCAAAAAACTACCGCCAAATATTCACAAAGTTGCATTAAGAAAATTAGATTACCTAAATAGTGCATTTACGATAGACGATCTAAAAGTACCTCCTGCTAACCGTTTAGAAAAACTAAAAGGAGACCTGAAAGAGTTTTACTCTATACGAATCAATAAACAGTATAGAGTAATATTCAAATTTAAAAATAGCGATGCTTACGATGTAAGCATTATAGATTATCACTAAGGAGAAAAGATTATGATAGAACTACAAAGAGAACCAACCCACCCAGGAGAGATATTAAAAGAGGAGTTTTTAGAGCCCTTAAATATTTCGCAAACAAAATTAGCTAAAGAGTTACACACCTCATTTCGTGCAATAAATGAGATAATAAACACAAAACGAGGAATAACAACAGAGATGGCACTAAAACTAGCCAAATTTTTCGGAACCACCCCACAACTATGGCTAAATCTACAAAACAGTTACGATTTATACAGAGTATCTAAAAAGAAGAGTGATGTTCTTGATAGTATTCACACAATAGGGGAAGTAGCATAAACAGCTTTTCTCTACAGCAAATTCATTTGCTGTTCCTGCACAATCTGAGATTTTCGGAAATAGAGATTTGTTTAATTGTAGTGTTAAGAAAATGCAACTGTCTGAAGCCAATAGGCTGAGTTTTGCATTTTTAACGGAAATTAAACAAATCTCCCGAAAATCTCATTTCTTGTGCGATTTTTTTGTTTCGTTTTTTCTAAAAAAAATGAAAGGAAAAGCCTATATAAGTTAAGAATTAGCGACAATAATGTACTATACAAGTGTATGCATTACGCAGTACAACTGCGTAACGAGGGGAGCCCAACATTCGTATTTCATATTCATACTACAAACCTTGCTATATTTAATATTTTAGCTACTTGTATTACTAACGACAAAATGTTTCTGCTACTTCATTTATAGACTTATTTTTATAGTCATCCCCCATATTTGATGCACCAGAATACCAAAAACCATTACTTTCTATATGTACTTCATAGATAGAACGACCATTTGTACATTTTATTACATACTGCTTTCCTAAACTAGTTGTTGAACCAACATAAACTTCTTTTACTCCTGCATTTGCTGTACTTAACAATATACCTAAAGCCATTACCGCCATTACTAATTTTTTCATTATCCACCTTTTTATCGTAATATTGTAGGAAACAATTTTCCTGCAAGTTTATTGTACCAAACTACCCCCCCCAGTCAAGTCTACATCTAGCTTTTTTTCTATTCAATTTTATATGCTACTTTAAGTAACAACTACAATAGAGGTCTAAATGTTGAATATCTACTTTCCCCTTGCTCCAAAGTGCAACTTTGGAGCACCAACAAACCCCTAACTATTCCTAAAATGCACCATTTTAAACCGATCACCCATAATAGTAGGAGCAATCAAAGTTTTAACCTTATCGGCTTGTGCTAAATATTGTGCTTGGGTTGCCATTTGGTGGTATTGTGATAGTATATCTATAATTCCAAACTCTACTAAGGCTCTTGCTTGGGTTTGGTATTTTACTAAGTTGTAACCTGCTCTCTCGAAGGCTTCTATTACTTGGGCGAAGTTTACATCGTAAGTTATGTCGGCTGTTTTGAATTGCTCTTTTAGCTCTAGCTCTTCGTCAAATAGTGGGTAGGTTTTGTGCTTGTTGTAAACCCTTATAGAGAAGTCGTTTCTTGCATATTTCTCGCCGTAGTCGAAGCTAATAAATTCGAAGTTTTTGGCACTATTTGCTACCTCTTTAGCGAACTCTTCGTAGCCTACGGCTATTTCGCCAGTTCTAAGCTTGTGTTTTTTGGCGAACTCTAACTCTTGTAAGTTTGCGTCTTGCCACTCTATTTTGTGTTCGTTTACTACTGCTATTTTGCCATCTTTGTAAAGCTCGCATGGGAAGGCGTCGAAGATTTCGTTGCTTACGAAAAAGGCATGCTCTAGGTTTAAATCGGCTAAGCTTTTGTAGTACTCTATTTTAACAGCGTCGCCAAAGTTCTCTTTAAAGTAGGCTTTTTGTGCTTCTATTACCTTATCTTGCCTCTCTACTATGCAAAATTGCATACTATTTAGCAGGCTTTCATCTTGCGAGTATAGCCAACGTATCATATCGCCCAGTAGGTAGCCTTGGTGGGCACCAATTTCTACTAATGCTGTGCTCTTTGGTAGTTTGCCACTGCTAATTTGCCCATAAAGATAGTTAGCAATCGAAGCACCAAAAAAGGCACTTGTGCTTACTGCTGTGTAAAAATCGCCCTCTTTTCCTATGAATTTAAAGCTTTTGTAGTAGCCATCTTCTCCATATAACCACTCTTGCATATATTCACTAAAACGCAATTTTGTTACCTCATCTTTGCATAAAGTTTTAATAGTTCTAACTGTTTTTGTACGCTAAAAATTTGAGCATCTAGTCTCTTCATTTTCAGAGAGTTTTTTAGTATTTTAACATCGTTTATACTCTTTTGCCCTGCTTTGTACAGGTTTCTTGTCGATTTTAAAAGGCGTTTATATGTTCTAGCTTCTCTATTAGCTAGAGCAATTCTGCGGTTAATTATTGCTATCTTTTTATTAATAGTTTTATAATCTTGCTCGCTATCTTTGCGGGTTGTTTTTGCTTTTACCTTTGCTATCATACTCTTTAATTTTGCTGTCTCTAAATCGTTGCCAACATTTACAGATAGTGGCATAGAGACTGTTAGAGAGTAGTTAGCAAATTTATCGTGAGTTAATGGCTGAGCTTTAGAAACTTTTGTATAGCTAGCCCCAACACTTACAGTTGGCAAGTATTTGCTTCTTACCATTTTAGTTGCATAATCTTGTGCTCTTGCACTAGCGTTTGCTACATCTATATCGACATTAGAGCCAATATATTGTGACTTGCTAACCATTCTTAACTTTGGCACTCTTAAGCGGTTTGGGTTTTTGTTGCTAATTTTGGCAAATGCCCCTTTTAGCTCTTCTAAATTGGCTTGCATATCTAGCATAGCAATTTCGGCTTCGTCTCTTTTTGCTAATGCTCTATCTAAATCTACACTATCGCTTACACCTGCGTTATATAGCTCATCTCTGCTTTTTATCTCGATTTTACTATTTGCAATTTGTGTCTTTAACTTCGCTATAGTTAGCTTTGTCTGCTTAATTTTAAATAGCAACTCTACAGCTTTTGCTATTAGAGCATTTTTTTGCTTAATAGTATTTGCTTTGCCTAAGTTGTAGTTAGATTTTGCAAATTTAATACCGTAATATATTCCACCACTTTTAAAAATTGGCTGATTTATACTTATAGAGTAACTATTAAATGGATGTGTTCCATCTGGTATTTGGGTGCTCCACTTTCTCTGAAATGTAAGCATTACAGGTGATATCCAGCTTAGCGAGTTATATTTGCTCTCGCTAAAGCTCTTTTGCAACTCTAAATCAAATAGAGTATTGTAGTTATCATTTAGTAAATTTTTTAACTCTGAAGCTTTACCAATGCTAACTAAAAGTGCCGTTGCTAATAGTAGTTTTTTCATTACTATATATTAACTTCCATCAATGCAATCTCTAAGCGTTTAAAGCCCTCACTTATCTCTTCTTGGCTAATTGTTAGTGGTGGCAAAAATCGTACTGTGTTTCTACCCGCTTTTAAAACAATTAAGCCGTGTTCAAACGCTTTTGTAATAATTTCGCCTTGCACTTGGCTACTAACACATCTTAAGCCTCTCATTAAGCCAAGCCCTACACTGCTTTCGAAATATTTTGGTAGTGAGCTTGCTAACTTATTTAAGTAGTTATTAAAGCTCTCTACTCTCTTAGCAATTTCGCCGTTATCATACTCTGACTTTAAAATCTCTAGTACTGTAAGTGCCCCTCTTGTGCTTAAAAAGTTACCACCAAATGTACTACCGTGGTCACCTGGAGCAAAAATATCTTTTAGGCTTGTCATTACCGCACCAATTGGCAAGCCACCACCTAAACCTTTTGCTAAAGTTATAATATCTGGCTCTATTTCGTAGTAGTTGCTTGCTAAAAATTCACCACTTCTATAAACGCCTGTTTGAACTTCGTCCACAATTAAAAGTAACCCTTTAGCTTTTAAGAATTTTGCCAACTCTTGAATTTCTGCTTTAGCAAATGGCTGGACTCCGCCCTCGCCTTGTACTAGCTCTATCATTACCGCTACTGTCTCTTCATCTATATTCTTATAAATTTCGTCTATGCTTTTTACATGCATAAAACCATCAGGATATGGCGAGAAGTTAGGTGTATGCATACTCTCTTGCCCTGTTGCTTTAACAGTTGTAATTGTACGCCCATGAAATGAGTGCTCTAGTGTAATAACTTTATACTTTTTACTGTCAAAATTTACCTGCCCATACTTTCTTGCAATCTTTAGTGCCCCTTCGTTTGCTTCTGCACCAGAGTTTGCAAAGAAGAGTCGCATATCGTAACCACTTAACTCTACAATTTTTTGTGCTAACTTTGCTTGTGGCTCTATTACCCAAAGGTTAGATGTGTGTATTAAATTGCTAGCCTGCTCACAAATGGCATTAGCTAACTCTTTATTACCATGCCCAACACTACAAACCCCTATTCCACTACCAAAATCTATAAACTCTTTACCATCGCTACTATATAGTTTTGCACCGTCACCCTTTACAAAACTTGTATAGTTTCTGCCGTATGAATGAAGCACATACTCTTTATCTATATTTTCTAAATTCATAATATTCCTTTAACACGAATTATTTAATAGAATAGGCTTTCTCTAACTCTTTATAAAGCTCATCTACACCTATATTACTGTTGTTTGCAAGTATCTCTTGCATTACTACATTATCCTCTTTGCCATTCCATACTTTTATGTATGTTCCATTTTTGTACCCGTGGTCTTGCCTAAAGATGTTTAAGATGTTTTTACCAATGTATAGAGAGTAGAGTTCATCGAATCCTAAGCCTAGTTTTTCGCATAGTCTGAAGAATGTTGCTGTAAAATCAACTAATTCAAAGTTACAAAATAGTTTCTCTATAAGCTCTTCTATCGCTTCGATTTGTGCATAGTAATCTTGCAGGTACTCTACATTTTCATTTGCAATGGAGGCTTCTATATCGCTTGCTAGCTCTTTTAAATCTCTTGCATCGCCTAATGCATTTACTCTTAAAACTTCGCTCATAACAAAGTGCCAAATATCTACCAATTCTACTTTTACATTATCTGTATCTACTTTGGCATCTATATTTTTCCAGTGTTTCCAAGGGTAGCTCTCTACAAGTTCTGCTGCTTCTAGGTAGATACATCTTCGCCAATCTATCTTTTTGCCCTGTGCAGTTAAGCCATTCTCCCAGCCTTTGCCATTTGTGTTGTCGTTTAGTTTTTGCTGTAGCTCTAGCATTATTAAAATTTTACTCATAAATCGCCCCTATTTAATTTACTGCTTTTTCATCCAAATAGTTTTGTACAAACTCTCTAATTTTACTGTAAACAAAGTGGTTTTTATAATCTTCTATTTTGCCACCACTTGCATTTGGGTGTCCGCCACCTTTGCCTATCTCTTCTGCCATTTTCGATACATCTACTTTGTTATTGCTTCGTAGACTAAAACCACCACGAGCATTAACATCCATATAGAAATCGAAATCATCATTTTTAATTAAGAAATTGTTACCAATTAGCGATGTGTTTCCTGTAGAGTAAGTTAATATTCCTATTTTATCTTTATACTTTACACTCATTAAATCACGATTTTTAGTTAAAATTTCGGTAACATAGTCGGCTACTAAGTTATCTTTTGTATCATTCTTGCTTGTTATAAAGAAATCTTTTTTAATTTTATGTAGAGCATCATCTAAGATAACTGGTGCTTCTTCTAAATTACTATTTGCAAGTATCTTTTTTGCTTCGCTAATTAAGTGGAGTTTATACTCTCTATCTTCATTAGCAAATACTGTTCTATTAACCTCTCTAGCACCACTTATCATACCTAAAAGAACTCTACCATATGGGAAATACTTACTATCTTCTACCCAAATATCGATAGCATTAATTGCCTCTACTATTGCCTCTTCTTCGCCATTTTCATCAAAATTAAAGTGCTCTTTTAGCCAATTATATGTAATTACTGTTGCACACTTTGTTGTATCTAAATAGTACCAAGCAAACTTTTCTGCTGCGTTTGCACCTGTGCCGTGGTGGTCTAGCAGTACAATTTTTGCTCCCAATTTAACTGCTGATTTCTCTAAGGCATTTGCCTCTTTTGTTGTTAAGTTTAAATCTGTTATTAAAATTAAAGGCTTTATATCTTCTGTAGCTTCTATATCGGTTAAAATCTCTTCTATCTTTTGTGTTACTTCTGGACCATAGTTAGCGTTGTAGCACTTTATATTGTCAAAAACTTTAGTTGTTAAATATTGGCAACCATATCCATCTAAATCTATGTGGGACAGATGAAACACATAATCAAAATCATTTTTCATTAAGTAACTCTTTTAGTGTTAAATTTTTTAAATAGTTATCTATTTTAAATTGAAATCTAGCTAAAAAGGGAGATATTGCACAAGTTCCAATAGCCCCTTTTGGGCAGGTATCAGAGTAAGATATACAATCAAATACAGCAGGTCTTTTGCCCTCTGCAGAGAAAATAATATCATATAGTGACACATCTGCCGGGTCTATATTTAGCGCATAACCACCCTGCGAGCCCCTGTGTGAGACTAAAATATCGCTTTTGGCTAAATTTTGTAGTATTTTAGCTAAAAAACTCTTTGGTAAGTTTAACTCTTTAGATAACTGCTCACTACCTAGTGGCTTATCAGATTTTGCAATAATATCTAGCGATAATAAAGCATACTCGCTAGCTCTTGTTAATAACATATAGTTCCTTCATTTGAAGCCAAAAGCTTAGAGCTAATAGTGCAGTTTTGCCGCTTAAAAAAGGCGAAGCCACCTTGTTAGCTCTTCGCTCTGAGCTTTGAGCTCTCAGCTTCAATTAATTAAGAGTATTTTACTCTAATTTAAATAAAGATAACGATTTTTTCAAATTTATTCATA
>JALVTE010000009.1 GCA_027024155.1 Campylobacteraceae bacterium | reverse complement strand
TTGACAAATTTTGTAAACTTGTCAAATTGAAATATTTTTTTAACTAAAGCTATGCACTATATACATTATTTAATAACACAAGAGGGTACTTAATGTGAATAGTTTAAGCTGACTAAACTCTATTTTTAAAGCTAATTCTAAAAATAACAAGCTTTTGAAATTATATATAGTAGATTTATAAATCTAAGATTGTATAATAATACAACTATTTTAAGACAACAGGAGAATATATGATAGAGACAGTTAAAAGTGTAGATGAGTTTAAAGAGTTAGTTGCAAATGTAGAGGCTAGCAGTGATTATAAAAAGCCTATTGCTTTTGGTATCGCAAAAGTAGATAGAGGGCAGAAGAATGCAGACAAGATACTGCAAGCTAATTTTGCTGTAGTAAATTGGGATGAAAACTTTGGCTCTGCTGCAGTATTTATTAAGGCTCTTCAAGAGAGCGGTGTAGCTGTAGACTTTAGTGGTAGTGAGTTTGTTACTACTATAGATGATAGATTTGTATCAAATGCAATGGCAGCCTTTGCACCATTTATAGCTGAAGCAACTGGTGATGCACATAAGAATGTACAGGTAATAAAAGTATTAAGTGAACTTGGCGATATTGCAAGAGACTATACTATTACTTTCCTTTTTGCAGATGAAGCACCACAAAGTGTAGAAGCAGTTTATTTAAAGCTATATGCACTTTCACTTGGTAAAGCCAAACTTAGAGGTGTAAACTTAAATGGTGCATTTGGAATTTTAACAAATGTTGCATGGGTAGGTAATAAGCCTTATGAGTTAGATTACTTAAGAGAAAATGAGATAGAGATGAAGTTAAAAGGCACTTTCCCTAATATAGATAGTGTAGATAAGTTCCCAAGATACCTACAGCACATTATTCCAGCTGATAATACTAGAATATTAGATGCAAGTAAAGTAAGAATGGGTGCACAATTAGCGGCAGGTACTACTGTAATGCCAGGGGCTAGCTATATTAACTTTAATGCTGGAACTTTAGGTCCTGTAATGGTAGAGGGGCGTATTAGTTCATCTGCAATCGTTGGCAGTGGTTCAGATGTTGGCGGTGGTGCTAGTATCTTAGGTGTGCTTAGTGGTACAGATGGTAACCCAATTAGTATTGGAGAGAATACTCTACTTGGTGCAAACTCTGTAACTGGTTTACCAGTAGGAGATGGTTGTATTGTAGATGCAGGTATAACAATTTTAGCAGGTACAAAGATTAAAATTACTAAAGAGCAATTAGAGAAGATAAAAGAGGCAAATCCAGAAGCTAATTTAGAGGATAAAGAGTACTTTAAAGGTGCCGAACTTGCTAACTTAAATGGTATTCACTACCGCCAAGACTCAACAACTGGTGAAATCATAGCAAGAAGAAGCACTAGAGAGGTTAAGCTAAATAGCGAGTTGCACTAATGGGTTTAAAAGAAGAAGATATAGAGAAAAAGGTTTTTTTACTAAAACTGTTACTAAAAGAGCCCGATGAGACTATGGACGATGTCTTAAAAGCACTTGTAAATACGGGAATGTTCGATTTAAACAGAGCAAAAGAGATTTTACAAGAGTTAAGAGACTATGGCTACATATCTGGCGATACTTTAACAATGTTAGGCGTAGCCGAAGCAAAAAAAGCAAAGCAGGAGTTTACTCTTGAGAGTTGATAAGTGGCTAAGTGCTGTAAACATTGTAAAGCGTCGCACCATTGCACAAGATATGGTAAAGAGCGGTGTTGTCTTTATTAATGATATAAAGGCAAAACCCTCTAAAGAGGTAAAAGTTGGAGACAAAATTAAAATAGAGTACTTAAAAGGTAGCAAAGAGTACGAAGTTTTACAAATACCAACAACAAAAACTATACCAAAATCTGCAAAAGAGGAATACGCTAGGGAGTTAAATTAAGTGCTTTGGCACTTAATTTAGCTTCAAGCTATAAGCATAAAGCTAAAAGCTAATAGGATTATTTTTAAATAAAAAGCTTTCAGCCTTTAGCTTTATGCTTCAAAAAAAGGGAGGAATAAAATGAGTAGAGAGATGTTTGAAAAGCTTTTTAACAATGAGTTAAGTGAGCAAGAGGCGAAAGATTTTTTAGTAAAGCTATACGAAAATGGTGAAAGTAGTAGTGATATTGCAGATGCAGCTAGTGTAATGAGAGAGCACTCTATTAAACTGCCTGTAGCAAGCGAGTTGCAAGATGAACTTATAGATATAGTAGGTACAGGTGGCGATAAGAGTGGTAGTTTTAATATATCTACAACAGTATCTCTACTTTTAGCAGCGACTGGTGCAAAGGTTGCTAAGCATGGTAACCGAAGTATTACAAGTAACTCAGGTTCGGCTGATGTACTAGAGGCATTAGGAGTAAACTTAAACTTAGCTCCAGCCGAGCAAGTTAAAATGCTTGAAGAGGTTGGCTTTACATTTATCTTTGCAATAAATCATCACCCTGCAATGAAGCACATTATGCCAATTAGAAAATCTCTAACACATAGAACAATTTTTAACATTTTAGGACCATTAACAAACCCAGCAGGTGCTAAAAAGTACCTATTAGGTGTATTTAGCCCAGAGTTTATAGAGAAGATGGCAAATGCTCTACTTGAACTAGATACAAAAAGAGCCTTTGTAGTAAGTAGCCAAGATGGAATGGATGAAATAAGCATCTCTGCCCCAACAGATTTTGCATATGTAGAGGCTGGGAAAGTTAGTACAGGTGTAATAAACCCACAAGAGCATGGCTTTAAATTAGCACCTAAAGAGGCAATTCTTGGTGCAGATGCTAGTGAGAATGCTATAACAACAAGGGGCATTTTAAGTGGCGAAATTGAAGGTGCAAAACGAGATATTGTATTATTAAACGGCTCTTACGCTCTTTTTGCAGATGGAAGTGCAAGAGATATAAAAGAGGGTATTGAAATATTAGAGCATACAATCGCTACAGGTAAAGCATTAGAGCAGTTGGAGAAGATTATTGAAGTCTCAAATAAACTCTAAAACACTACTTGAAGAGAGTGCCAATTTAGAACAGGTTTCAGATATTGCAAACAAAATTTTAAGCTACTTGCCAGAGAATGCAGTAATTGCCCTAAATGGGGATTTAGCAGCTGGCAAGACAACTTTAGTCTCAAGCTTTGTCAATAGTTTACAGTTAGGCTCTGCAACTTCACCAACATTTTCTCTTCAGCAAGTCTATAGCGACAAAGTTTTTCATTACGATTTTTACAGATTAGAATATGCAGAAATTGCAAACTTAGGCTTAATAGACGAATTAGAAAAAGATGGCTTACACTTTGTAGAGTGGGCACCAGTAGAGCTTGTAGAACTTTTAAATAGTGCTGGCTTTAATCTATTTACAATAGATATAGATAAAGAAAACAGCAGTAGAAAATACATATTAAGGGCTCTAAATGCATAAATTAGAAGCGGAACTTTTAAGTAAAACAATAGGTAAAAAAGATATTGTAAAAGATGTATCTTTGAGTGTTCAAAGTGGCGAAGTAGTAGGCTTACTAGGACCAAACGGAGCTGGAAAAACTACAACTTTTTACATGATATGCGGAATTGTAGAACCAAGCGATGGTAAAGTATTATTAGATGGAGAAGATATAACAAAATTATCACTAAGCCAAAGAGCAAAATTAGGCATCGGGTATCTGCCACAAGAGTCGAGCATATTTGGAGAGCTTAGCGTAGAGGATAACTTAAAAATAGCAGCAGAAGCTGGCATATTAAGCAAGCAAGAGCAAAAAGATAGAATCGAAGAGATGCTACAAGCCTTTAATATAGAACCCATCCGAAGCCGATTAGGTGTAAAACTAAGTGGTGGAGAGCGTCGCCGTGCCGAAATAGCAAGAGCCCTAATAAACCGCCCAAAATTCCTACTATTAGACGAGCCATTTGCGGGCGTAGACCCCATAGCTGTGAGTGACATACAGAAAGTGGTACAGCAGTTAGCTCAAATGGATATAGGTATTTTAATTACCGACCATAATGTAAGAGAGACTCTACATATATGTAATCGTGCTTATGTATTAGAGAGTGGTAAAATGTTAGCTCAAGGTACAGCTGACGAGATAGCTCAAAACAGAGCTGTACGAACACACTATCTAGGGGAAGATTTTAAGTTTTAAGCTTGATAGTTAATTGTTGATAGCTGATTGTTAATAGTTTAAAAGGAGGAGTATCTTTAATGAATAGTTTACCTACTACACAAGCAACTTTAGAGACTAAAAGATTATTACTTCGCCCACTTTGTGATGCAGATACTGCCTCTCTATCTAAAATTGCAAACGATTGGGATATTGCAAAGTTTCTTTCATCTATGCCACATCCTTTTACTTTAGAAGTTGCAAAGAGTTTTATAGAATCTAGCAATAGTGCTTATTTAGATAATGAAAATATAGTATTTGCTATTACAAAAAGGGCTAGCAAAAAGCTTATCGGAATAATAGAGTTAGATTTAAATATCAAAGATAACCACGCAACTGCTAGTTACTGGATTGGTAAAGATTATTGGGGCAAAGGCTACACAACAGAAGCTTTAGAAGAGCTTGTTCGTTTTGGATTTAAAGAGTTGAATTTACATCGTATAGCATCCCACCATTTTCATAATAATCCGGCATCTGGTAAAGTAATGCAAAAAGTAGGCTTAAAATTAGAAGGAAAAAGAAGAGAGCATTTCAGAAAAGATGGAGAGTATCTTGATATTTTAGATTATGGAATTCTTGCAAGAGAGTGGAGCAAAAATATATTATAGAGAATAAATCTCTATAATCTTTACGAATTTCTTAACTTCTTAACAAACTTCTCTATTCTTCTAATTCCCTCTTTTATTGTTACCATATCTGTAGCAAAAGAGAATCTAAAGTAGCCGTCTTTTCCAAAGCCAATACCTGGCACAACCGCTACACCATAGTTTTCTAATAGTGCTTCACAAAATGACATTGAGTCTTCTGTAATATCTTTGATGTTTACAAATAGATAGAAAGCTCCTCTTGGTCTTGTTACGCTAATTCCTTCTATTTGATTAAACAGTTTTGTTGCCTCAAGTGCTCTTGACTCAAAAGCTTGACGCATCTTCTCTATATCTTCGTCCGCACTACCATCTAATGCAGGAATAGATGCAACTTGTGTAATAGAGTTTATATTAGATGTACTTTGAGATTGCAAAGATGTCATCTTCTTAACTAACTCTGTATCTGGGCTAGCTAAATAACCCATTCTCCAACCTGTCATTGCAGTTGCTTTACTTAAGCCATTTACTGTAATTGTTCTATTAAACATATCTTCACTAATTGATGCAACAGATGTAAATTTAGCATCACCAAAGACTAACTTTTCATACATCTCATCGCTAATTACAGTAATATTAGTTCCCTCTAAAACTTTTGCTAAACGCTCTAACTCCTCTTTTGTATAAATAGAGCCTGTTGGGTTAGATGGGCTTGTTAAAATAAGCATTTTTGTTTTATCTGTTATTGCATCTTCTAACTCTTGTGCAGTAATCTTAAAACCATTCTTCTCATCTGCATCTATCTCTACAGGTGTTGCACCTGCATACTTTACAAGCTCTGGGTATGTAACCCAATATGGAGCAGGAATAATAACCTCATCACCCTCTTCTAAAAGTGCTTGAGTTATATTAAATAGCGACTGCTTTGCACCGTTACTAACTAAAATTTGGTTAGTTTCGTATCTTAAACCATTCTCTCTATATAGTTTATTTGCAATAGCCTCTAAAAGCTCTGGAATACCTGCAACTGCTGTATATTTTGTAGCACCTTGCTTAATTGCTTCGATTGCTGCATCTTTTATAACATTTGGCGTATCGAAATCTGGCTCCCCTGCTGAGAAACTTAAAATATCTCTACCCTCTGCTTTTAACTCTCTTGCTAGTGTCGAAATTGCTATTGTAATTGATGGCGATAGTGCTTCTATCCTTTTTGCATACATCTGCTTTCCCTTTAGTAATTTGCGTAACTTCCGTTACATAATTATACAAAAATATAAACTTTATTGCTTTAAAAAGTCCTCTATTTTTATACTATTTTCCTCTTTTGTTACCAAATCTTTAACCCATATCGTGCCACTTTTTAGCTCATCTTCGCCAATAACCGCACAAAATCTTGCATCTATCTTATCGGCACCCTTTAAGTGTGCTTTTAATTTTTTAGCTGCAAACTCTACATAAACTCTATTATCTTGCTTTTTATCTTTTGCAACTTTAACTATAGTGTCGATTGCACTCTCATCCATTGCACCAAAGTAGTAGCCACTATTCTCTTGTTTTGGAACTTCTATTAAATCCATAACACGCTCTATACCTATAGCAAAACCTATAGCAAGTGTTGGCTTGCCATCTAAAAACTCTACCAATCTATCGTATCTTCCACCACCAGCTATTGCACTTTGAGCACCTATTTCACTACTTACAAATTCAAAAGCTGTTTTATTGTAGTAATCTAAGCCTCTTACCAAGTTGCTGTTTACTGTGTATTCAATGCCATTTAACTCTAGTAAACTTTTAAGTTTTTCAAAATCTCTATCGCAACTTTCACATAGCGAAGTTGTAATTTTTGGAGCATCTACCAACTGCTCTTTACAGTTAGGATTTTTACAATCTAATACTCTAATTGGATTGGTTAAAATTCTACGGTTACAATCTTCACACAAATTCTCTTTTTTTGCCTCTAAAAAATTAACTAAAGTATCTCTATAAGCTGGCATACACTCTTTACAACCTAGTGAATTTATCTCTAAAGTGTATCCAATATTTAACTTTTTAAATATAGTTGAAATTAACTCTATAATTGTGTAATCTTCATATACACTAGCTTCGCCAAAACTCTCACATCCAAATTGGTGGAACTCTCTAAAACGCCCTTTTTGCGGACGCTCGTATCTAAACATTGGTCCATGGTAAAATAGTTTATATTTTGCCGGCTGTCTATCTAATTTATTACTTATAAAAAATCGTACGACGCCTGCAGTTCCTTCTGGACGCATACATACATCGTTACCACCTTTATCTATAAATTGATACATCTCTTTATTTACAATATCACTACTCTCACCTACCGAGCGTTTAAATAGTGCTGTATCTTCTAAAATTGGTGTCTCTAAATAACTATAACCATAATTTTTTGCAACATTAGAAGCTACATCTAAAAAATAGTTAAACTTTTTAGCATCATCAAATGCTAAATCTTTCATACCTCTTAATGGGTTTATCATTGTTTCACCTTTGATTGGAAGCTTAGAGCCTAGAGCTAAGAGCACAGAGCTAATTGTGCACCTTCGGTGCGTTTTACATAAAGGCGAAGCCACATTGTTAGCTCTATGCTCTACGCTCTCAGCTCTTCGCTCTAAGCTTTTTACGGAATTATATCAATTAATTGCTAATATACTCTATAATTTTACTGTGTATATTCTCTATACTATCAGTTGCATCTATTAAAAGATAGTCTAGCTTCATAATATTTGCAACTTTTTTCATATTTTTTTGAATATTTAAAAGATAATCAAATCCACGTGACTCTATTTTATCTTGCTCTCTCTGCCCTACTCTACTTATTAACTCTTCTTGAGTTATTTCAAACAGAACTATTTTATCTGGCAAATTACCGTTTAAAGTAAACCTATTTAACTCTATTAATAAATCTAAATCAAAATTAGAGCTCATCGCATATGCAATGCCTGATAAAAAACCTCTATCTGAAACTAGAGTATTTTTTAAATTTGGCTCTACAACTTCTGTATAGTGCTCTGCTCTATCAGCTAAGAATAGTAGCAGTTCTGCTTTTGGAGATTTTATTTCGCTATGTAGCAACAGTTCCCTAGCTTTTACTCCAAAATCTGTACCACCAGGCTCTTTAGTCACTACGACATTTGGCAATTTCTCTTTTAAAAGCTCTATCTGAGTGCTTTTACCACAGCCATCTATTCCTTCAAAAACTATATACATTTTATACCTTTAAATCATTTAATATTGATTCTGGAACTAAATGCTCTATCTTTCCATTATGAGACAGTATTGCTCTAACAATAGATGAGCTAATAAATGCATACTGCAAACTTGGCATTAAATAAATAGTCTCTAAATCTTTTTTAAGCGAAGCATTTGCATAACCCATTTGCAATTCGTATTCAAAGTCACTAACTGCTCTAAGCCCTCTTATAATTGTATTAGTATCTAATTCGTCACTTAAATTGGCTAACAATCCTTCAAAACCTATTACTTTAACTTTAGGATAATCTTTTACCGCTTTTTTAACCAACTCTATCCGTTTTTCAAAACTAAACATTGGTTTTTTGCTTTTGTTTTGTGCAACTGCTACAACTATTTCATCAAAAATATTGCAAGCTCTACTTATAATATCTAAGTGCCCTAATGTTATTGGGTCAAAAGTACCTGGATAAACTGCTCGTTTCATTCTTTCCCTTATTAAGTATTTATTTATGATTGTATCGCAACTATATTAACTAACCACTAACCCCTAATTACTAGCTCCATCTTTTAAATAGATTATGCTCAATTCCTAAAATATCGAACCATTTACCTATAATAAATTTTTCCATATCTTCTATACTCTCTACTTCACTATAGTAGCCCAAAACTGGTGGAGCAATTACCACACCTAAAGTGGCTAATTTTTGCATATTCTCTAACGCTATTGCAGAAAATGGTAACTCTCTAGGAGCTAACAGAAGCTTTTTTTGCTCTTTTATTGCAACAGCTGCAACGCGCGTTACTAAATTATCGCTAATTCCACAAGCAATTTTTGCTAATGTATTCATAGAACAAGGAATAACAACAGTAGCATCAACCCTAAAAGAGCCACTAGATACACTTGCAGCTATATCTTTACTACTATGTATTGTAACTCTTCTGTTTTCAAATTTCTCTACAATTTTGGCATGTGATGATACAACTAAGTGTACTTCTATATTAGATGGGAGATATTTGATAAATTTTAACCCTAAATCTACACCACTAGCACCGCTAATTGCTACTACTATTTTCAAAATAGACCTTTTTAATGTAGAGTATATCAAAAAAAGATTAGATTTATATGTGAAGTTTCTTATGAATATAAGTGGTACCTCGGGTCGGACTCGAACCGACACGAGCAAAGCCCACCAGATTTTGAATCTAGCGTGTCTACCAATTCCACCACCGAGGCAATTATTACTGAAGTTAATAACTGAAATATTAGAGCAACTTTTGTTAAAGAAAGCTTTAATTGTTAAAAAATATTAACTCTTATCTTCTAAAAGTAAAAAATTAAGGGTATAAATTGTCTTAGCTTCGGCTAGGACTCATAAATTTCTTGCACAATCTTACAGTTGCATTACTTATTGTGGATATTCCCTATTATTAGAGATGTATATTAATACCATTAAGTTAAGAGTTTTAACTCCATAAAATGTATAAAGCTTAAAACTAGAAAATGGATATGAAATCCTTAACTTAATGGTAATGGAAGTGCCCATACTTTATAAACACACAAGTTCAATTAGACTTCTTATAAAAATATATAGTTTAAGGCACCAATAATAGATGCCCTTTAGTAATTTATTTTATTTAAGAAGTCTACGAAAGTGCCATTAATGTAAATATACTTAATTAAGCTTCTTCAATAATAGCTTTTAATTTTTTACTTGGTTTAAATTTAATACCATACTTCTCTTCTACTTGAACTTTTTGTGTTGTACCTGGTATAAAAATCTCACGTGCATTCTTTTTTACTGGTACAAACGAGCCAAACCCAATAAAAGATACAGCTTCTCTTGCTTTTAGTGCATCTGTAATAGAATCTAACATTGAGTTTACTATTATCTCTACTTCACTCTTAGGAAGTCCCGTTTTTTCTGATACCTCGTTTACTAACATTGACTTTTTCATTATTAATTCCTTGTTCTTAAATTTTATATATCTGCAATTCTAACCAAAAAATGGTGCTTTTTTAAATAAATATTTCATATTGACATATTTTTATTTAACTAAAATTAGAGAGTATAAAAATTTAAGAGCTTAATATATATTATCAGAGTTCTTTTAAAATTAGCTAGTTTAGAAAACTCATATGATATAATATGTATTAACTATCATTTAGGAGCTTTAGTGTTAATACTATTTACAATTTTTACATTACTTATGTATATTCTCTTTTCTACAATATTCCATAATTTTAATTTAGTTGGAGTTATTGGTAAAAATATAGGAATATGGAATATTAAAATTTTTGGATATCTTGCTTATATAAACTTTTTATTTATTTTAATACCTATGTATAATTTTTATAAAAACCCTAAATTAAAAAAGAAAATAGACCCCTATGTAGGCTGGCTTTTACTTGTAATATCTATGCTTATATTACAAGTCTTAATTTTAGGAGTTGGCAATAGTGGTATTATTAGTGATTTACTATATAAATCTTTAACACCATATATAGGTAAAGCTGGTCTTTGGTTCCTATTTTTTTTAACCTTTATACTATCTAGTACACTAATTACGCAAAAAGATATATCCGAACTTGCATATCTACTAAATTTGCACTCTGTAGGAGAAAAAATTACAAATATAAAAGAAGATATTGCAGATAAATTCACTAGACTCTTTAGTGCCAAAGATATATCACTATTTAATGACTTGAATTTAAATACAAAAAAAGAGGAATTTACTAAAAAAGCAAATAAGAGTGAACATAAAACAAATAAGATTAAAGAAGAAAAAATTGTTACAAAAAAAACAACTACTAATAAAGAGACAATAAAAAAGAAGCCAAAAGAGAGTAAAAATAATATAGAAAAAATAGATAGCACTTCTATAGAAAATAACTTAAAAAGCGAAGAAAAGGTAGAAAAACAGACAGAATTAAAAGAGTCTAAAGTAACGCTACTCAACGAGTTAGAAGAGAATAAAAAACTTTTAGATCAATTAGATAAGGGACAAGTTGAAAAACCTAAAAATTTTAAATTGCCTAAGTTAGAGTTTTTAGCAAAGCCTAAAAAGAGCACAACTAGAGTTAATGAAGCAGAGATAGATAGAAAAATTGGTGAACTTTTAGAGAAACTAAGACTATTTAAAATAGATGGTGATGTAGTAAATACTTACACCGGACCAGTAGTAACAACTTTCGAATTTAAGCCAGCACCACATGTAAAGGTATCTAAAATACTTAACCTACAAGACGATTTAGCAATGGCTTTAAGTGCGGAGACTATCCGTATACAAGCACCAATTCCAGGGCGTGATGTTGTGGGTATAGAGATACCAAACGATAGTTTTGAAACAATATATTTAAGAGATATTTTAGAGAGTAAAACATTTAGAGAGACAAAATCTCCACTTGCAGTAGCACTTGGTAAAGATATAGTAGGTAAAGCATTTGTTACCGATATTCAAAAACTTCCACACTTGCTAATTGCGGGAACTACAGGTAGTGGTAAATCGGTTGGTATTAATGCAATGATTCTATCTCTGCTTTATAGAAATGGTCCAGATAATTTAAAGCTTATTTTAATCGACCCAAAAATGTTGGAATTTTCTATATATAACGATATTCCACACCTTTTAACACCTGTAATTATAGAGCCTAAAAAAGCGATTATTGCACTTGCAAACTTAGTTAAAGAGATGGAGAGACGCTACCAATTAATGGCACAAAATAAGGTAAAAAATATAGATAACTATAATGCAAAAGCCAAAAAAGAGGGCGAAGAGCATATGCCGTTTATTGTAGTTATTATCGATGAATTAGCCGACTTAATGATGACAGGTGGTAAAGAGGTAGAGTACTCTATTGCAAGACTTGCACAGATGGCAAGAGCGGCTGGAATACATATAATAGTTGCAACACAAAGACCAAGTGTAGATGTTGTAACAGGACTTATTAAAGCTAACTTACCAGCAAGATTAAGTTATAGAGTTGGGCAAAAGATAGACTCTAAAGTTATATTAGACACTATGGGTGCAGAGTCACTGCTTGGACGAGGAGATGCCCTATTTACACCACCAGGAATGACAGGGTTGGTAAGAATACATGCTCCTTGGAATAGCGAAGATGAAATAGAGAAAATTGTAGAGTTCTTAAAAGCACAACAAGAGCCAGAGTATGATGAAAGTTACTTTAGAAGTGGTAGCGATAGCGATGATGAACCAATTAATGGAGCAATCGAGTTAGACCCACTATACGAGCAAGCAAAAGAGGTTGTTGCTACAGATAGAAAAAGTTCAATATCTTACTTGCAAAGAAAGCTACAAATTGGATATAATAGAGCTGCAAATATTGTAGAACAATTAGAGAAGATGGGCGTGCTAAGTGCACCAAATAATAAAGGTAATCGAGAGATACTTATTTAGGAGAATACAGATGGCATATTTTGATAATGCAAAAGTTGGTGATAAAGTTTATGGTTTAGTATTTGGTAGAGGTAAAATAGTAGAAGTATTTAATGATAGCTTCTACTCAATTTTAGTTGAATTTAAAAATGGCTACGAAGTACCATATACAGACGATGGAATACCTGGCTGGGGTAATTTTAAGAAACAGACAATGTTTTATAAAAACGATGTAGATTTAAGCAAAGCAGATTTCTCTCCTGTATTAAAGGTGCTAGATGCTAAAGAGATTATTAAATTAAGAGAAAAAGATAAATTAGAGATAAGATTACCTTCTGGTATTTGGAAAGATTACAAAAAAGCAGACCCCGAGTATGTAGAAGAGATGCTAGAAGATGAGCAGTTACATCTTTTTAGAAAAGCTAATAAAAGCAAAAAGAAAAGCATTAAAAATAAGAAAGAAAAGAGTAAGAAAAAAAACTCTAAAAAAGAGAATAATACAAAAAAGAAAGATACTAAAAAAGATAAAAAGAAAAAATAATTATATTTAACAATTTAGGGCACCTCTAATAATAGGTGCCCTTGACTCCAAGATGGGGTAAATTGTAACAACTTTTAAACTACGCTGTAACTATCCGATACATATATTAAATTACTTATATATAAGCAACAATAGGTGCTTTATTAAAATAGAACTTTTGATAATATTTACTATCAAATCATAATACAGGAGCTACTTATGG
>JALVTE010000008.1 GCA_027024155.1 Campylobacteraceae bacterium | reverse complement strand
AGCTAATAGTTTATTTCGGCTTTTTAAGTTAGATTCTTCACAAACGTTTGGAATGACGGCGATTGTAAGCTTTAAATTTACTACAATTTATGGAAGTAGATTGGCTTAACTTAATGGCAATGGAGGTACCCTTAAAGTCTAAAAAGTCTGAAGAGAAAAGAGAATAAATTTATGTTATAACTCAACATATATCAGTTAATAACATAAGCTAATAAACTTTCAACTCGTTATATAAACTATCTCTCTCTACAGGAGTAAAACCACTATTTTTAATTAAGGCTACAAAATCTTCTAATTCCAAACCATTGGCACTGTTAGCACCAGCAGCTGATTGGATAGACTCTTTTTGTATTGTGCCATCTAAGTCATCACAGCCGAACTCTTGGGCTAGAAGGGCTAAGTTTATTGTAGATGTTGCCCAATATGCTTTTAAATGTGGTATATTATCTAAAAAAATTCTTGAAATTGCATAAGTTTTTAATATCTCTTTAGCTGTTAAGAAATTTTCTACTTTTAAGTAATTATTCTCTCTCTGGTAAACTAAAGGTATAAAAGTATTAAAACCATCTGTTTCATCTTGCAGAGTTCTTAATCTATCCATATGGTCTATTCTATCGGCACGACTCTCTATATGTCCAAATAGCATAGTAGCATTAGATTTTTTGCCACGGCTGTGCCATATTCTGTGAATCTCTATCCACTCATCAGAACTTACTTTACCTTTACAAATTTTGTCTCTTACATCTTCAGCAAAAATTTCGGCTCCACCACCTGGCATAGAGTCTACACCGTTTATCTCCATTAAATCTATAATCTCTTCGAAACTCTTATTATACTCTGTTGCTAAAAAGTTTATCTCGGCAGCAGTTAGTGCTTTTATATGGATATCTGGGCACTCCTTTTTAATATATTTAAATGATTCCAAATACCAATTTAAACCAACATTTGGATTATGTGCTGATACAATATGCACCTCTTTTGCCCCTTTTTCATAAACATCTTTTGCTATATCTACAATCTCATCTACACTTAGAGTGTATTGGTTTGGATTTTTGCGTGTTGCTGAGTAGGCACAAAATTTGCAAGTATCTTTACATACATTTGTTGGATTTATATGACGATTTATATTAAAATAACTTTTTTTGCTAAATCTCTCTTTTCTGATTTCATCCGCTAAAACCCCAAGTTCTAGTAAATCTAAATCATACAGTTTAAGGGCTTCTTCTTTTGTTATTCTTGTTCTATCTTTTATTTTAGCTATAATAGTTTCCATACTTTCTGTCCTAAAGATTTTGTGCTATTATAACAATAAAAAACTAGGATTGGCTTTGAAAGAGTTAAAAGTAAAGATAGAAGAGCTTCTACAGAAAAAAGCACCCGATTTCGAAATTTCAAAACTTATACGAGAAGATTTGAAAAATTATTATGAAACATTGCCACAAACCTTTAAAGAGAGTACAGGCAAAGATTTTCTACTTAAATATACTAAAAAGATAGATAGTATCATAAAGCTTGTCTATAGAGTAGCAACTCGTGAAATGTTTGCCGAATACTTTCCTAGTAAGAATGCTATACCTTTAACTATTGCAGCATTAGGGAGCTACGGCAGAGAGCAGTTAAGCCCAAAATCTGATATCGATATTATGTTTGTTTATAAAGATTTACCAGCCTACAATACAAAAGCATTAATAGAGAAAATGTACTACCTATTAGTAGATACAGGTTTAAAATTAGGACACCGAGTACACGAAATTAGCGAATTAGAAGAGGTAGCAAATAGTGACATTACAATAAAAACTGCTATTTTAGAGTCAAGATTTATGGATGGCTCTAAATACCTTTGGGTAGAGGTAGAGAATGCAATTAGTAGAATTAGACGCACAAATCAAGAGGAGTTTATACTAGCCAAAATTCAAGAACGTCGAGAGCTTAGAGCTAAATTTCCATTAATGATGGAGCCAAACTTAAAAGAGGGTGTTGGTGGATTTAGAGATGCAAACTTAGTTTACTGGATAGGAAAACTACTCTACAATGTACCAACAATAAAAGCCCTACCAAAAGAGATAGTAGCCGAAGATGACTACAAAGAGTTTAGAGTAGCATTAGAGTTTCTATTTAGAGTAAGAGCCGCTCTACATTTAAGTGTAAAGAAAAAAACAGACCAATTAAGATTAGAGTATATACCCGATGTAGCTTCTCTGTTAGGTTACAAAAACAACTCTCAGGCACATATGGTTTTTGCAAAAAAAGTAAATAAAAGTTTGCGTATAATCTGGCTCTATTCAAGAATTTGGATGGATGCTTTAGCTAGTTCAAAAGTTCCAATATACGAAGGCTACTTAATGCCAACAAAAGAGTTTAAAGACTCAAAAGAGGCTCTTAAATTTTTAATAAAGAATGCTAATGTAGAGTATAAATCTCACCCGAAATTAAACTTGCAACTTCTACATGCTAAGCGTTCAAAAGATAGCAAAGATATAAGTAGATTAATTTTAGAGATATTTAAAGCTAAATACACTAGCTCAATACTTACTGCTTTATCTGAAGCAAATAGATTAGGTGCTTATATTCAACCTATCAAAAAAGTAGAGGCTCTACCACAATTTGATGGCTATCATAAATATCCGGTAGATACCCACTTAATAAAGTGTGTAGAGGCTTTAGAGAATATAAAAAATGAAAAGATATATAAACTCTATAATAGTTTAGCAGAAGATAAAAAGATGCTCTTAAAAATGGTTACATTTTTACACGATACAGGCAAAGGCAGAGTAAGTGACCATCATAAAGTTGGTGCAAGTCTATTTAGAATATATGGAGAGAAACTTGCTCTCTCCAAAGAGAATATTGAGCTTGGAGCAAAACTTATTTTATACCACAATCAACTAAGCCAAATAGCACAAAAAGAGGATATTTACAATCCAAAAACTGTTGCTAAATTTACTGCAATGTTTCCTAATAAACTAGAACTTGATATGATTTTAATACTAACTTATGCAGATACAAATGGAGTTGGTAGCAATATTTATAATGAATTTACAGCTAGACTTTTTGAAACTCTATATTCTCATGCTTTAGATTTTTTAATACACAAAAGTTTTTTAGATGAAGTTGGAAAAAGAGTAAAAAGAATAGAAGCATTAAAACGATCCAAAAAGTTTAAAAGTTTAGCAAAAATCCTACAAAGAAAAATCTTAAGTATAGAATCTAACTTACCATTTATAAGATACACAACAGAGCGAATTATAGAGATAGCAAGTCGAGCCAATAATATAGACAGTTTTGAATATGAAATAACAAACAAAAAATTCTTAACTATAGAGATAATAAAAAAACACTCTATAGATTTAGGATACTTACTCTCTAAATTATCTAATTTAAATTTGGTAAATATGGATATTATTAAACTTTTTGATAACAAAAAATACTTCAAAATCGACTTTAACCAAAAAGTAGAGAATGATGATATTGAAGATATTAAATATATTATAGAGAGTTCATTTAAAGAGCAAAGCAGAGTAAATTTACCAAAACCAAATATTAAAAAAGGAGATATAAATATAGAGTGCGAGCATAGCCAAGAGTATGCCCTAATGGAGTTAAATACTAATGACCAAAAAGGCTTATTAGCTTATATAATGAATATATTTGAACAGTTAAAAATAGATATTGTCTCATCTAAAATATACACCCATAAAAATAGAGTAAGCGACCAATTCTTAATAGAAAAGAGTGGTAATTTTTGTGATAATTATAAAAATATAATAGATAAATTAGTAGATAGTTAGAACTAAATATTTTGTAGGGGTAGCCCTTGTGGCTACCCAAAAGGGGCGTGTAAAGACTACTAAAAATATCTAAGGCACCTCTCATCATATTTCTTAGAATTTAAAATATTTCATCAAGCTATTTGGGGTAGCCACAAGAGCTATACCCCTACAGGTCAAAATAATAAAGGGTAGCGAATAATAATATTAATCTTTAGAAACTATCTCTACCAACTCTTCTAATAACTCTTTTGCTTCATCTTCATCCATCTCTTTACTCTCTATCTCTATAAGTATTTCTCTGCATTCTGCGTGCATCTCTTGCAGTTCTTCTAACTCTTCTCGCTCTCCTAAAGAGATAGTTTTCTCTTTCTCAATCATTTGAAAAATAGAGTCTATTACACTCTCTAAATCTGGAATTATCTCATTTTCTAAAAGTGCTTTTAATTTTTCTATATTGCTCATAAGTATCCTTGTAGTGGGCATTGATTAGGGAATTGTATCATAAAAAAGTGTTAAATCAAAATTATTATTCAAATTGAGAGTTCAGTTCTCCCCTGCTAGAGGGGTAAAAGCTTAAATTGCTACATTGAACAAGCAGAAACACCAGGAGGTGTAGTTGGTTGGATTGATGCATTATCAGCACCACCCTCTTCATTAATTTTTTCTATAAAGTTCCAAATTTTGCTTGCAGCTTCTTGGAAACGTTTTGCTGTTTCACTATCTGGCATATTATAAGTAACTGGTTTTCCGGTATCTCCACCAATTCTTACTTCTGGTTCTATCGGGATTCTTGCAATTAATTCAGTATCAAACTCTTCAGCCACTTTTTGGCTTGTTCCCATACCAAAAATATCGTACTCTTTACCATCACCTGGGCAGATAAATCCACTCATATTTTCAACAATACCAGCAGTTGGAATATGAAGTTTTTTAAACATATCTAAACTTCTTCTACTATCATCTAAACTTACCTCTTGGGGTGTTGTAACGGTTACACCAGCAGTCACCGGTACAGATTGAGCTAATGTTAATTGTGCATCACCAGTTCCTGGAGGCATATCAATAACCAATACATCTAGCTCGCTCCATAAAATATCTCTTAAGAATTGCTCAATGGCTTTCATAACCATGGCACCTCTCCAAATTATAGATTGCCCCTCTTCCATAAGGCTACCCATAGACATAACCTCTACACCCATAGCTTTAAATGGCACAACTTTATTACCAACCACTTCTGGTTTTTGCCCCTCTAAACCCATCATTCTAGGAATATTTGGTCCATAAATATCGGCATCTAAAAGTCCAACTTTTTTACCCTGCATTGCAAGTGCAACAGCAATATTTACAGATGTTGTAGATTTACCAACTCCACCTTTTCCTGAGCTAATCATTAAAAAGTTTTTAACTTGAGGTGCGATATTTTTACCGCTCATAGAGTTACTTCTCTCCATTGGTGCTTTTGGAGCACTTACATCTATAAACACCTCTTTAAGTCCAAGCTTCTTAAGCTCTGTCTCTGCATCTTGGATAATTTGCTTTTTAACTTCCTCTGCACTTGAAGTAATATCTACAAAAACTCTTGCACTATCACCATCTACTGTTACATCTTTTACAAATCCAAAATCTACAATAGATTTTGTAAAACCTGGATATATTACATTTTTCAACGCTTCTAAAATCTGTTCTTTATTCAATTTTTTCTCCTTTTTTGTAGGGTCGGGTGATGAAAATAAACTTTCAAAAATTTATTTTCATCACCCGACCCAAGATAATGGGGGACGACACATAGGTCATCCCCTACCCTACCCACTAATCACTAACAACTAACCCCTAAAGTTAGCTATTCATTAGCTCCTCATTAGCCATATCTTCGCCGTGTGTATCCATAATATTCTGTGTAATTTTATACGAACAAAACTTAGGACCACACATAGAGCAAAACTCCGCTTCTTTAAATACATCTTGCGGTAGAGTCTCATCGTGATACTCTTTTGCTCTATCTGGGTCAAGTGCTAACTCAAACTGCTTATTCCAGTCAAAATTGTATCTTGCGTCACTCATCAAATCATCTACATCTCTTGCATTTGGGCGTCCACGAGCAATATCTGCTGAGTGGGCAGCAATTTTATATGCAATAATTCCCTCTCTAACATCTGCAGAGTTTGGCAAGCCTAAGTGCTCTTTTGGTGTAACATAGCAAAGCATACTAGCTCCATGCCAACCGCCAACTGCTGCACCAATAGCAGAACTAATATGGTCGTAACCTGCTGCAATATCTGTAACTAATGGTCCTAAAATATAGAACGGTGCTTCGTGGCAATACTCACGCTCTAGCTTCATGTTACGCTCTATCTGATTTAATGGCACGTGTCCAGGACCCTCTATCATTACCTGAACATCTTTCTCCCAAGCTTTAAGTGTAAGTTCACCTAAAACCTTAAGCTCACTTAGCTGAGCTTCATCACTCGCATCTGCAAGGCACCCAGGTCGTAAACTATCGCCAAGAGATAGAGCAACATCATATTTTCTACAGATATCTAAAATAGCATCGTATGCATCGTAAAATGGATTCTCTTTATGGTGGTGCATCATCCAAGCTGCCATTAAAGAGCCACCACGACTAACAATTCCCATTTTACGCTTAGCAACATGTGGCATAAATCTTAGCAAGAAACCAGCGTGAATTGTAAAGTAACTAACCCCTTGTTGTGCCTGCTTTTCTAAAGTTTGAAGCATCATATCAATAGATAAATCTTCTATTTTATCATTAATATCATGCAAAATTTGATACATTGGTACTGTTCCAATAGGCACAGTAGAGTGCCCAATTACTGCCTCTCTAATTTTATCTAAATCACCACCTGTACTTAAATCCATAATTGTATCGGCACCATACTTTAAGCATACATCAACTTTTTCAATTTCGCCAGATACATCACTTGCAAGTGCAGATGAGCCAATATTTGCATTTATTTTACAACTAACTGCCATACCAATAGCCATTGGTTCTAACTGTTTATGGTTAATATTCGCAGGTATAATACAGCGACCTCTTGCTATTTCGCTTCTTAAAAACTCTGCATCTATATTCTCTTTTTTGGCAACATACTCCATCTCTTCTGTAATAATACCCTGCTTGGCATAGTACATTTGAGTTCGAACTTTATCGCCTTCTCGTTTCTTTACCCATTCTTCTCTCATAAAATATCCTCTATAGGGCACGTATAATAAGTACCCTTGAAATTTAAAGCTTATATTACACTACATTAGATTAGTAATTGCTATATTACGAAGTTATACCAGCCATTTCTTAAACAAATTTGAAATGTGTATAAAATAGGATAAAATTTATCGTATTTAGAAAAAATGGAAATTTTCTCTTTAAAAGTGTGGAATATTGTTACACCTTTAAGCTCTATTGGCTAGAATTACACAAACATTTACAAATGACACAACTTGTAACACTTTGTGTCATGAAAGGTTATTAGTGGGAGATTTCTCGTTAGTATTATTAGCAGCTGGTAACTCTACCCGTTTTGGTTTACCTACAAAAAAGCAGTGGTTGTATCAAAATAGTAAACCATTGTGGCAATTTGTAGCAGAATCTTTTACTAAAAATTATAATTTTGCAAAAATTGTTATTGTTGGCAACAACAGAGAGTTAAAACTAATGCAAAGCTTTGCTGAATATGAATTTATAGCTGGTGGAGCCTCTAGGCAAGAGTCGCTACAAAATGCTTTAGAGTTAATTGATAGCGAATATGTTTTAGTAAATGATGTGGCTAGATGCTGTTTGGATAGTGAACTTTTAAAGCGTTTATTAAATGCAAAAAAATCAAACAGCTGTGTAGTACCTACACTTAAAGTCAGTGACACGGTCTATTTTGATGGCAAACCTATAGATAGAGAGAAGCTAATTCGTGTTCAAACTCCTCAACTAAGCCATACAGCTACTTTAAAAGAAGTTTTAAAAAGCAATAAAGAGTTTACAGATGAAAGTAGCGCTTTTTTTGCTAACTCTAAAGAGGTGATTTTTATAGAGGGTTCACAAAAGGCTCAAAAACTAACTTACAAAGAGGAGTTAAAGAGTTTAAAGTGCCTAAAATTACCTGCTAATTGCCCAAAAGTTGGCTTTGGAATCGATATACACCCATTCGAGAGTGGCAAACAGATGGTCTTATGTGGCGTAGATATAGAGTCACCTTTCGGATTTAAAGCACATAGTGATGGAGATGTTGCAATACATGCACTTATCGATGCAATCTTAGGAGCTAGCAATTTAGGTGATATTGGCGAACTATTTCCAGATACCGATAATAAGTATAAAAATGCCGATAGCAAAGAGCTTTTAAGCGATGTATCAAAATTTGTAAAAGGAGTTGGCTACGAAATTATAAATTGCGATTTGAGTATTGTAGCACAAGCTCCAAAAATATCGCCACATAAAGATGCAATGAGGGCAACTTTGGCAGATATTTTAAAAATTGGAAGAAACCAAATAAATATAAAAGCAACAACAGGCGAAGAGCTAGGATTTGTGGGAAGAAAAGAGGGCGTTGTGGTATACGCAACAGCAACATTAAATTATTATAGATGGGATGAGATATGAAAATTATTATAGTAGAAAACGAACTTTATTTGGCACAAAGTATTGCCTCAAAACTTGGGCAGTACAATTTTGAGACAGAGATTTTTAGTTCAGTAAAAGATGCAATGGATAGCAATGGCGATATTTACCTGCTTTCAACTACAATTCCGGGGCAAAACTCTAATAAACTTATAGAGAAATTCAAAGATAAAATTATTATTTTAATTGTTAATTATATTAATAACGATACAGTTGTAAAGCCCCTAGAATTAGGAGCAAAAGATTATATAGTTAAACCATTTATTGTAGAAGAGTTAGTAAGAAAAATAGAGCACTATTATGAATATAAAAGATTAAGAAGAGAAAATAGATTTTATAAAGATTTATTAGAGAGTATGTTTAATGAAGTGGAAGCTAAAACAGATATAGATAACATTAGTTTACCTATTACCATATATACAAATCATCAAAGAGTAGCTGATAAAATTGCAATAGATATAGCACAAAAATATAATACTACTCCTATTTTTATAGATTTACAAAATGAAAATTGGAAAAGTAAAGTCGCCTCGTTAGAAGATGATAAAATTGCGTACATTTCAAGAGTAGATAAATTAAAAAAAGATGACAGAGAGAAACTTTTTGAAACATTAGATGGTAAAAAGTTTATAATTTCTTCACTAGATAGTGCTGTTGAAACTCCATATGAGAAGATAGTACTCAATAGTAACAATAAATTATACGACCAAAGCAATATACTAACGATAAATGAGTATGTACAGTATATAATTAAAAAGTTCCAATACCAATACCCAGATACAGAACTTAGTAAAAAGCTCGGAATATCGAGAAAGAGTCTCTGGGAAAAGAGGAGAAAATTTGAATTATTCAAAAAGAAATGATACACTATATATAGATAAAGAGGCGTTATCTTCTCTTGCACTTGTACAAGAGGGATTATTAACGCCAGTTACTGGTCTTATGTGCGAAGATGAAGCACGCGAAGTAGATAGAACCCACAAATACAAAAACATACCTATGCCCTACTCTTTTATTTTAACTCCAAAGGGTAAACTAAACGAAAAAAACATTCAAAATTTCAAACCTGGAGATATTGTACACTTAATATGCGATAATAAAAAAGTCGGAGAATTAATTGTAGAAGAGACTTTTAAAATAAACCCTAAAGATAGAATATTTAATATTTATGGCACAGAAGATATTAGCCAACCTGCAATAAAAAGAGCATTTAACAGAATTGGAGAGTGGGCAGTAAGTGGACCATACAAAGTAGAATATAACTCAATAAAAAAAAGTATAGAGACTGTAAAAGAGAGAATAGAGAGTTCTGGTGCTAAAAAAATATCTGCTTTAATGTTAGGAGCTAACCCACTACATAGAGCCCACGAAAGAGTCATAAGACAAACCCTTGATAGTACCGACCTGCTTGTTATATTCTTAATGAAACCATTTACAAAAGAGGGGCTAGATTTTGAAATAAGAGAAGAGTCTTTAAATATTTTAGTAAATGATTTCCTTCCACATAATAAAGTCTTAGTAGTTCCTTTTGAAAATAGTTATATTTTTGCAGGCTACAATGAACTTATCTTAGATGCAATAGTTGCAAAAAATTACGGTTGTACAAGATTAATTGTAGGTAGAAACCATAGAGCATTAGGTATGACATATAGCCAAAATGAGATTAGTACAGTATTTGATACATTTAAAGATATTGGTATAAAAATATCACTTTTTGATGAGTATGTATATTGTGACATATGTAAAACAATCGTAAACAATAACACTTGCCCACATGGTCAGCACCACCATATACACTATCACCACCGCCCACTTATGGAACTAATTAAACATGGTATTGTGCCACCAACTATACTTATTAGAAAAGAGATATCTGCACATATTCTATCGTCGCTATACCCTAAACGTTTTAAAAACTTACAAGAGACATATGATATGCTTATGCCAAGTGGTGGTATATTAGAAGAGAAGAGCGAAAAAGAGTTCTATATAAAACTAATCGAGCTTTATCAAACAACATCTTTAACATAAAGGTAATTAATGAATTTTAACAAACTACTTATAACATTCTTTGGCAGCGGACTCTCACCTGTTGCTCCTGGGACTGCTGGTACACTAGCTGCTATGCCTTTTGCTTTGCTAATAGTATACTATCTTGGTGTAAACAGTTTAGTAACAGCTACTATAGTATTTACAATTATCGGTATATTCGAAATAAATAAATACGAAAAAGCAACAGGCACTCATGATGATAAAAGTATTGTAATAGATGAAGTAGTAGGCGTATGGCTAACAATCGCAATTACATATGGTGGGCTCTCTATCTGGCAAAACCAATATACTGTATATCTTGCAGTAATTCTAAGCTTTGCTAGCTTTAGACTCTTTGACATTTGGAAACCATCTACTATTGGATATATAGATAGAAAAATAAAAGGTGGTTTAGGAGTAATTGGAGACGATTTACTAGCAGGTTTAGCAGCAGGAATTTTTAACTTGCTTATCTTTAGAATATTAAGTTATTTTAATATCTAAAGAGCAGTTTCTATACCATTAAATCAAGAGTTTTAACTCCATAAAATTTACAAAGCTTAAAGCTTACTACTGTCGTCATTCCCGTGAAAACAGGAATCTACAGTTAAATTACCAAAAATATATCTAAGCAGTTAAAATCGTAGACTCCCACTTCCATGGGAGTAACATAGTAGGTAGTAGTTACGAAAAGAGGCTTATGCCTCTTTCTCCTTTTTATATTTAATAATTATAGCCAAAGCTTCATCTTTTAAAAGAAGTTTCTCTTTTTTTAGCGTTTCAATCTCTTTATCACTTAAGTGTATTTTACCATTATCTGCATCTGTTGTCTTTTGGTCTAACTCATTATGCTTTTCAAAAATCCTAGCAAAATGTTTATCTTTAACCTTTAACTCACTTATCAAATCTCTGTATTCTGGTAACATCATATAGTATCCTTTTTTTCTTTTTATAGACTTCTTGCAAAACTATATATTTTGTAGATATTGTTTAGTATGTATTATATTTTGTTAATTAGGATTGAAGTCCTAGCCAAAGCTAAGTCGAAATCCTAATTAGTAAAATATGATGCATAATAGACAATAGATATATTTATATAGTTTTTCAAGAAGTCTATTATAGCATTTGTTCTGTTTTTAATTTGTTAATTAAAGGCACATATAATTACGTTCTATATTCAGCATTTATCTTAACATACTCATAACTCAAATCACAGCCATAAGCAGTGTAGCTGCCCTCCCCTAAACCTAAATCGCACTTAATTCTAAAGCTATCTTGCTGCATAACTTTATAAGCTTTCTCTTCTCTCTCGCTATCAAGTTCCGGAAATTCGCTACTATAAATTACTAAATCATCATAATAGATACTAAGCTTCTCTTCGTCACACTCAATACCACTTGCCCCAATAGTAGATGCAATTCTTCCCCAATTTGGGTCTTGTCCAAATAGTGCAGTTTTAACTAATAGAGAGTTACTTAAATTCACAGCAGCTCTTTGTGCCTCTTCATCACTCTTTGCACCAACTACTTCAAAAGCTACAACTTTGTTGCTACCCTCACCATCTTTAAGTATCATCATCGCAAGCTCAAAAAGTATCTTTTGCAGTGCTACTTTAAACGCCTCTTTATCATAAGCTCCGCTCTTAGCATTTGCCATTAAAAGTACTGTATCATTTGTAGAGGTATCACCATCTACACTAATTTTATTAAACGACTCTGCTACTGCACCATCTAGCAACTCTTGCAAGTCACCTTTTGGCACATCGGCATCGGTTGTTACAAAACATAACATCGTAGCCATTGCAGGGTTTATCATACCAGCACCTTTGGCTATCGCTGCAATATTAAAGCTATCTCCATTTTCTAACTTTACTCTAAAGCATAACTCCTTTTTAAAACTATCTGTTGTAAGTATCGCATTTGCAGCTTTATCAGAATTTTTAGCACTGAAATCCAGCTTCTCTATACCGCTTATAATCTTCTCTTTTGGCAATCTATAGCCAATTACCCCCGTAGAGCTCATAACAGGATTTACAATATTTAAATCGCTTGGCAAGTGGCTTAAAATCTCTTCTATATCTTCAATACCCTTCTGCCCTGTCATCGCATTTGCATTTTTTGCATTTATTAAGACAAAATTTCCCTCAAAACTCTTGCCATACTTTAGAGCATGCTTTATAGGAGCTGCACAAAACTTGTTTGTTGTGTAAGTTGCTGCAATATTGCAAACTTCATCACTTCTAACAAACGCTAAATCACCCTGCTCGGTATCTGGACGAAGCCCACAATTTATGGCATCACAAAAAAAGCCATCAACATTAGATATTCCATTTTTTAAAGATAGTATTTCAAACATTATAAAACCTTTGTATTAATTGGTATATATTATACTTAAAATGTAGTAAAATTAGGGAGTAATTGTTGCCCAAAAAAGGGCGAAGTAAAAAAGTAGAGCTTACGCTTGAGCTTCAGCTGCTTTCTTTTTCATTGTTCTTAAAGTTGAAGCTGCAACTTTAATCTTCTTTCTTGTACCATCTTCTAAAGTAACTCTTACAGTTCTTAAGTTAGGAAGCTGGCGTTTTTTAGTTTTATTGTGAGCATGTGATACATTGTTTCCAACTAGTGGACCCTTGCCCGTTACTTGACATCTTCTAGCCATTTCATTGCCTTTATTTAAATTTGGTTTCTAGCTACTCACTAGAAAAGTTTTGCGATTTTACAGAAAATATGCTTAAATGCTAGTTAAATAAATTAAGAATCAACTATTTCTATTTCAAAAACCTC
>JALVTE010000007.1 GCA_027024155.1 Campylobacteraceae bacterium | reverse complement strand
AAACCTACCCCCGCAAATACTCCAAAGCAGTAGCAATAACATCATCGCTATCTTTAGTAGGAGAGTTTAGTATAACTCTCTCTTTATCGCTATTAAATTCAACAAATACCCTCTGTTCATAACTAGAGACTTTTTTAATATTTTTCTCGTTTGCTAAAACTTTTACTACCATTAAATCTATAAATTGCTTTGTCATTTTATCTAGTTTACCAAATCTATCTTCTATCTCTTCTTCTATTTCGTACACCTCTTGTATAGTGCTACATTGCGATAAGCGACGGTATAGCTCTAGGCGTAGGCGGTCTTCGTTTATTAGCTCATCGCTTAAATAGGCATCTACTGAGAGTTTTAGCTCTACACCTTTAGACTCCTCAGCTTTTCCGCTTAGGGTGCGGATGGCGTCTTCTAGCATTTTTAGGTATAGGGAGTAGCCTATCTGTTTAATGTGTCCGCTTTGGGCTTCGCCTATTAGGTTTCCGCCTCCTCTTATCTCTAAGTCGTGCATTGCTAGTACGGCTCCGCTTCCTAAATCGCTGTGGCTCTCTAGGGCTAGTAGGCGTTTTTTGGCGTTATCTTTTAGCTCATCTTTATTGCTTACGAAGTAGTAGCAGTAGCCCTCTACAGAGCCACGCCCTACTCGCCCTCTTAATTGGTGTAAATCGGCTATTCCGAAGTTTTGGGCTCCGTCTATTATTATTGTGTTGGCATTTGGCATATGGATTCCAGATTCAACTATCGAAGTGCTTAGCAGAACATCATACTCGCCTTGCTCAAATTTTAGCATCTCTTTTTCGGTTACTGTGGCTGAGATTTTAGAATGCAGAACTGTTAAGCGTAAATCTGGCATCTCCTCTAGTAGGGCTCGTTTTTTATCTTCGATTGCGGCGATTGAGTTATATACATAAAATACCTGCCCTCCTCGTCTTATCTCTCTTCGAATAGTTTCGGCTACTGCTTTTATATCGTAATTTTTAACAAATGTTCTTACACCTTTTCGGCTAACTGGTGGCGTAAATATTTCGCTAAATGTTTTTATCTGCGACATTGCCATATTTAGCGAGCGAGGGATTGGGGTTGCCGACATACTAAGCAAGTGTGTGTTTATAGTTAGCTCTTTTAGTGCCTCTTTTTGCTTTACGCCAAATTTATGCTCTTCGTCGATTACAACTAAGGCTAAGTTTTTAAATTTAACTCCAAGTAGTGCGTGTGTGCCAACTACAACATCTAGTGTACCGTTTGCCAAACCCTCTATTACTGCTTTTTTATTCTTTGGGGTTGTAAATCTATCTAGTTTCCCTACCTTGATATCCCACTTCTCTAGTCGCTCTTTTAAGCTTTTAAAGTGTTGCGAGCTAAGCAGAGTTGTAGGTGCTATAATTGCACCTTGGTAGCCGTTTTTAACTACTGCAAATAGTGCATTCATCGCTACTTCGGTTTTACCAAAGCCAACATCAGCACTTAGTAGTCTATCCATTATACGCCCACTACTTAACTCATCTAGCATATCTTCGATTGCTTTTAACTGGTCTGCTGTGTGTGTAAAACCTGCATCGTTTAAAAAGGCTTGTTGCAAGTTTCTATCTACTACAATTTTTATACCTTTTTGCAGGGCTCTTTTGGCACTTATCTCCATAAGTTGGCGTGCTATGGCAAATAGTTTCTCTTTTACTTTACTCTTTAGCTTTGCAAAGCTGGCTTTTCCTAATTTGTCTAGTGCTGGCAGAGTTCCGCTAGATGCTACATATCTGTCGATTACTTCTAAATTCTCTACTGGTATATAGAGCATATCTTCGCCTTGATACTCAATAGCAACAAACTCTCTAAACCGCCCCAATACTTCGCGTTTCTCTATGCCTTTAAAGATACCAACACCGTAATTTTCGTGTACTACATACTCGCCTATTTTAATCTCATCTAGTATTAGTGTTGGCTTTTTAACTCGCTTGCGTTTTTGCTCTCTGTTTAGCGAAAGAATCAACTCTTTTTCACTTACTATATTTAAAATGCCATCTATATATTTAAACTCTAAATCAGCTAAATTAGCCAATGTGCTGGCTCTAACTTGGCTCTCGTTTCTTGAAATTATAGTAATTTTTTTATTTTTGTGGCTCTCTATAATTTTATTTATATTTATAACTTCTAACTCTCTATACTCTTTTGGCTCGTTTAGAGTTTTTGTGCTAAAGCTTGTTTTTTCTATTAATGGGGCAGATTCCCTATTTAGAGAGTAAAACTCCTCTATCTCGCCTATTATCGAAGCTCTAGCTAACAGATGCTCGTACTCTTTTAAGTAATTTTGTGCTAAATCCGCCAAAGTCCAAAGCCCTAAAGAGGCTACATCTTTTACAAAACTATCATAAGGGCACCGCTCTACTCTATCTTGCAAGCTCTCAAACTCTTCGGCATTTAGGGCTAAAAATGCTGGTGCTATCTCTATGCTATCAAGTTCTTCTTTCTCTCGCTTTTGAGTAGATACATCAAAATATCTAAGCTCCTCTACCTCGCTATCAAAAAGTGAAACTCTTACAGCTTTTTCCAAATTGCTTGGAAAAATATCGATAATATCACCACGAAAACTAACCTCTGTTGGGGCAGATACAACATCTACAAAGTTATAACCCCAATGGTATAGCTTTTGCTTTAACTCTTCTAAATTTAGATTATCGCCAAAATCTATAGTTAAGCTTTTTAAATATTCAGCCTTTGGCAGTGGAAATGTTAGCGTTCTAAAAGGTGCAATAAGTGTTGCTGAGCCAAATTTGTGAAAATCTTTTAAGGCACTAAAAGCTTTAGATATATCTGTTAAATAACTTCTTGTATCATCACCCGGCAAAAGCCTAATATCTGGCAATACAAAAGCTTTTTTATCTAAATAGTCATATACAACCTTTGCCTGCTTTGCCTCTTTCTCATCTGCTACTACTAAAATTTTTGTGCTGTTTTTACTCTTTAAAAATTCAAAAAGTGCTGCCTGATTCATATTTGCCTTTGTTCTATAATTTTTTATATCGGAGTTAAAGCCCAATGCCAATCAACTAAGAATTATTTGATAGAGTTATGCTTGA
>JALVTE010000006.1 GCA_027024155.1 Campylobacteraceae bacterium | reverse complement strand
TGTAAAGCTAATAGTTTATTTCGGCTTTTTAAGTTAGATTCTTCACAAACGTTTGGAATGACGGCGATTGTAAGCTTTAAATTTACTACAATTTATGGAAGTAGATTGGCTTAACTTAATGGCAATGAAGGGCACCTCCAATGCCATTAAGTTACTCTCATATATATACCATCGGGAACAATTGGCACGAAGAAATATTGGTAGCCAATTTAGTATTGTGCAAGTTACAAAGTGTGGATATGTTGGTTCGTATATTTAGTATCTACTTCTTCCCATATGGTATTATATCATTTTTGGGCTTACTTGTGTTTGGATAGTTTGCAGTATACATTCCCACTGAGGAGAGGCTGTGAGAAAACTTACAAAATCTTGGAATCGATGGATTTAGCCTCGCAAAGTAATACGATTTTATAGTATTAAAGTTCATGGGTAAAGCCACTGATTCCGGAAAATTATAGGTTTTTTTACAGTCTCAGGATAGATGGGAACGAGAGAAACTAATTACAGCCGATATTATGCACTTATTAAATCCAATGAACTTTTTACCGAAGAGTCAAAATGTTCTTTTGCTATCTCTTTTATATTTTTAGATATTTCACTTTTTTCAAAATCAAAACTATGTAATATTAATTTATGAGAGGCTCTGGTTGATGCCACATATAAAAGTTTTCTATCTTCTATTTTATCTGTATCTACAACAATAGTAATTTTAGATTCTATACCTTTTGCTGAATGATAAGTTGAAAATATCATTTTATCATTCACTGCTTCTTTAGAAGTAATAACATTTTTTTGAATATTTATTGGTAGTAAGGTTTTTACTTTTTCAATAATTCTTTTAGTTGGTGCAAGTAATAATATGTCTTTATAAGAAAATTTATTTTTCAATAGATATTGTATATATTCAGAGATATCTTCATAATCTCCCTCGATTAATTTTATTGAATTCTTAGTCATATTTTTTAGTAATATATCTTTTCCATCTTTATAAAATTTTTCAACTTCATTACTATATTTCTTATCTTTTTGAAGTAGAGATAAACCAAAGTGTATGTGATCTTTTGTTACTCTATAACTGCTCTGCAACAAATCTGATCTTCCTCTCATATCTAAACCAATATCTTGTTTCCAATTTACCTCGTTAGGGTTATAAATACTTTGCAATCTATCTCCAGCTAAAAATAGATTAATATACTCTTCATCATTTTCGTCTTTATATTTTTTTAATAATTTTATAAGTAATTCAAACCAATTTTTATAAAAATCTTGATATTCATCAACCAGAATCATATCATAGTGAGGTTTTGCGTTTTGTGTTGCACAATTTGGTAATATCTCTTTCCAAAATCTATCTTGTTTTTCTTTAGAAAAATCTGTAGGAGATAGCTTCCCGTATCTCATTGCTAAGCTATGAAGTGTCATTATTTTTATATTATCTAAAGAGATATCATGATATTCAAAATCTTTTTTTACACTCTCTATTTTTAGTTTTAATTGTGAAGTCAAAGCTTTATTGTAAGTTACAATCAATATTTTCCATTGAGGATATAATCTACTAATATATAATGCTCTGGATAGTAATACAATAGACTTACCACTACCTGGAATACCTGTAATCATATAGTGTCCAAATGGTAATTTTTTTGCTATTCTATTTTGTTCAACATCTAATATTTTAATTTGTTCATCTAAATTTACTTTATTTTCATTACCGTTATGTGCAATTTTTATTTCTGGAAAGATTGCAATCTTTATATTATTAATAATTGACTCATCTATTTTCTTGAAAGAGTTATTAAATAATTTATTAAAATTGAGTTTGCTTATATCTTCTTTATATAAAACTCTTGCCGGATAATGTTCAAAAAAATTAACTATTTTATTGCTAAGAGCATCATCTTGTCCTAATTCTGTAAAAGCTACAACAGAATGAAGCTCAAAATTTAAATTCCTTCTATTATCTATCAAATTATCATAAAATTTAAATAATCCTTGTGTTGTATTGAAATATCTTCTTGCTTTATAAGCTGGGTTTTCTAATTTCTCATTTTTAATAGTTCTTATCTCTTTAGAATTTATAGTATCAATATAATCTATATCCCAACCTTTTACTTCTATTATAACAACACCTCTAAGAGGATCTATTAAAATAAAATCTGGAGTCAAATTTTTAACTTTTGGTTCCAAATAAAGATAAACATTACCTTTTTGAGTCATATATAAATTTTTCAGTTTATTCAAGATATATTTTTCTGATTTATTCATCCCCTCTATATTTTTTGGCACCGTAATAAGCATAATAGTTCCTTTTTATGGTATTATATCACTTATTACTTAATATATATCTAAGTTTATATTATATTTATACAATAGTATCAATTAGAGGAATTTAGTATTAAAAGAATTATATTAATCACCTAAAAATATAAATACCCATATACCAAGCAGTTACTAAAGTAGCAAAAATTAGTGTTGCCCAGAATGCTTTTTTATAGAAGATTGCTAATATAGATACACTTAAGTAAGAGAGTATCAAAGGTGTTGGCATTGCTATTTTAATTGCATCAGTTGGTAAGTTAAATAGGGCTTGTAAGGGGTTATCGAAGATTCCTCCTATGCCTAAAATATGTAAAATAGCACTTAATGGATAGAAGATTATAAATAAAATAGAGAGTGGTGGTGACATTAATTGCCAAATTGTTGTATTAGCAAAAAAGTAGTGCCCTATTGGGAACATTAGTAGAAAAATTCCAACAGGAATAGCTATAATAGTAATAAACCACGCTGGATAGTTACGCATCCATTTAATAACTAAAAATATATAAAATACTCCCAAAAAAGAGAGTAAAAGTCCTAGTGATGCTATAAGTTTTGGGGCTACTGCTAAAATTACAAGCATTGCAAAAGCTAAAAATTGAAAGCTTATAAGTTCTAAGCCAGCAATAAGAACAAACCATCCAATAGCAAGCATTACATAAGAGCGAGTAAGAGCGGGTGGGGCACCTACAAATAGCACAAAAATTAAGAGTATAATTAATGTTACGAAGCCTAAATCTATATTTCTATTTCGCCACGGAAAGTATTTTTGTTGTAGTGCCCTATATGGAATAAACAAGATGCCAAAGACAATTAACCACAAAATACCTAAATGAAAGCCACTAAGTGCTACTAAATGAGAAACTCCAAGATTAGATATCTTATTTCGCAAATTTCTATCTAACGGGTCAGCTAAAAATATAGCATGGTAAAATGTCTCTATATTGTTATCTCTATTGTGTTGCTTATTAATTTTTTCTCTTAAATAAGCTTTTGCATCAAAGCCATTCTCTACAGGCTCTACAATATCGCCATATGCAAAAAAGCCTTTTAAATAATCAAAAAACGTACTGTTTTTTTTAAGTTTGAACTTGACTCTTACCCAATCAAACCTTTTTGGAACTTCACCTTTTGTATAAATATAAAAGTCTAAACCATCATCACTTTTTAGTTTTAAGAGTTTTGAACCAGCCCTATACCCCTTGCCATCGTATAGTTTTAAAACTTGAGCCTCTGTATAATAGTAACCTTTTAAGTTTTTTAAATTGTTATAATCTTGATGGATAAAAAACAGTCTAGTTGCAATAATTGCAATTAAAACCAACGCAACTTTTAAAAATTCGGCTCTATTTCTAAAAAATGGCGGTGGCGTTAGCATTTAGTACTCTTTTTTATATAATAGGGGCGTCTATTTTACCCTCGGTTTGGTCGAAATCTCCACCTTCAAATATTGTCTCGTAAGATGCACCAGCTATATTTTTATGTGCATCAACAAATCTTGTAAAGCGTTTTTGGAACACTAACTCTACCATTCCAGTTGGTCCATTTCTCTGCTTTCCGATTATTAACTCTGTCTTCTCTTCTGGATTTTGTAAAATCTGGTCGTACTGCTCTTGATACTTTTTTATCTTATCATCACTGCCATCTGCCTTTGCCTTCTCTAGCATCTCTTTTACATGTGATTGGCGATAGACATCATCACGATAAACAAATAATATAATATCGGCATCTTGCTCTATTGCTCCAGACTCTCTTAAGTCACTTAGCATAGGGCGTTTATTATCTCGGCTCTCTAGTGAACGGTTTAACTGAGAAAGGGCTAATATTGGTATCTCTAACTCTCTTGCCAACTGTTTTAATCCACGAGAGATTTCACTAATCTCTTGCTGTCTTCCTGTTCCACCTTTTTGGTCACCACTCATTAACTGTAGGTAATCGATTATTGCCATACTAATCTCTGGATGTTGAGATTTTAACTTTCTTAATTTGCTTCGCACATGGTGAATTGTAGCATATCCGCCATCATCAACAAATAGTTTACGGCGACTAATTTCATCTACCGCAGAAGATAGTCTACTCCACTCATCATCTCGCAAATTACCTACTCTCAAGGCTTGTAAAGGTATAGATGTTTTGGCTGCTAACATTCTTAGCATTAACTGTTCAGCTGGCATCTCTAACGAGAATATCGCAACTCCTTCGCCCCGCTCTATAGCATTTAGTGCCATATTTAGAACAACTGCTGTTTTACCCATTGCCGGACGAGCTGCAATAATTACTAAGTCACCTTTACCAAAACCGCTTGTTTTATCATTAAGCCCCTCAAATCCTGTATCTATACCAATTAGTTTAGAGTTACCAAGCTCTTTTAATCTCTCTATCTCTTTTATCGTATCTACTGTTATTTGTTTAGACTCTTTAAAGTCATCGTTTACACTATCTTGAGTAATTTCATAGAGCTTTTGCTCTACTCTATCCATTACTTGCTCAACCTCTAAGTCATCTTCGATTGTTAGTTTTTTAATCTGTGTAGCTAATGATACAAGTGCTCTTTTATTAGCATACCCCTTTATCTCTTGAACATACGCTTTTGTATTGGTAATTGGATTTGCAGATAGTACTTCTATCATTGCAACTTCATCAAATTTACCACGTTTGTTTAGCTCTCGTTTTAAAAACTCTTCATCTATTGGTAATTCATTGCTATAAAGCTCCTCCATAGAGGCAAATAGATGCTGATGAAATGGCAGATAGAAATCTTCTGGCTTTAAAACAGCTACAACTTCTTCATAAATCTCTGGGTCGAAAATTATCGCTGAAAGTACTGCTCTCTCTACATTTAAGTTATACAGCTCTTCCACTAATTCTCCTTAGCAAATTTCTCTACCTCTTGCACAAATCTATCTACAAGTTCGGCTTCTGGTAATCTTGCAACTACATCACCCTTTACCATAACAAGCCCACTTCCTTTACCATACGCAATAGCAACATCAGCATGTTGAGCCTCTCCGATAGCATTAACTACACAACCCATTACCGATACATTCATAGGTTTTGTAATATGCTTTGTACGCTCTTCAACCTCGGCTACAGCACTTACTAAATCGGCTTCAATTCTTCCGCAAGTTGGGCAAGAGATAATATTAAGCCCCTCTTTTACTCGCCCACTATCTTTTAAAATATCTTTAGCAACTGTAATCTCTTTTTCTAACTCACCAGTAATAGATACCCGCATTGTATCGCCAATTCCATCTAGTAACAAGGCACCCAAACCAATAGCAGATTTAATAGTAGCATGATGAATTGTACCAGCTTCTGTAACACCTAAATGAAATGGATAGTTATTTTTAGGACGAAGCATTCTATATGCATCTACAGTTCTTTGCACATCACTAGCTTTGAGAGAGACTTTAATATCTGTAAATCCTAAATCTTCTAAAAATTTAATATTGTACTCAGCACTTGCAACCATTGCCTCTGCTGTTGGTCCATATTTTTGGTCAAACTCTTTCTCTAAAGAGCCAGCATTTACACCAATTCTAATTGGTAAATTACGCTCTTGGCACGCTTTTACAATCTCTTTAATACGACTCTTTTCACCAATATTTCCAGGGTTAAAACGGATACAATCTACCCATTTAGCAGCTTCTAAAGCTAATTTATAATTAAAGTGAATATCTGCTACAAGTGGCAGGGTACTCTGCTTAGAAATCTCTTCTAAAGCTAAAGCTGCTTCCATATCTGGTGCTGCAACACGCACAATATCTGCCCCTGCAAAGTGCAATCTTCTAATTTGTTCAACCGTTGCTTCTACATCTCTTGTATCACTAAATGTCATCGACTGTACAGAAATAGGAGCATCACCTCCAATAGCTACATCTTTTATATAAATCTTTTTTGTTGGGTATCTTTTTGTCATTTTATACTCTATTCTTTTTTTTCTATTTTAGCGAAATTTATTAAAAAAAGTTCCCAAAATTATATTTTTTCTATAAGAACTTGCTAAAACTACTTATTAAAATATTAATATGTCATGTTATCTAATTATGGTATAATATTTACATAAAGTATAAATTCAAAATATATTTAGAAGGGGCAACCCTAGTAGATGGCACACTAAGCTTAGTCCTGACAATGAAAGCATTGATTCTAATTGTAATAATGGTTATCTTCTTAGAAATAGTAAACTATGTAGCCAAAAAGGCTTTAAACTTAGAGGAGTTTTCAATGGATAAAATAATTTTCAGGATATTTTCTGGTATTAGTAATGCGTTTATAGCTTTCATTATCAGTGTAGCTGCAGGTGCCCTGCTGTTTCTTCTAAGTATATAATTTCAACTAAACTCCGTTGGGTCCATATCTATCTCTATATCTCTATCATTCATAAAAATATGCAAAGCCTCTAGCAGAGACTTTTTGCTTTGGCTTCTAAGCAGTATGCTAAATCTCCACTTATTAGCAATTCGCTCTATTGGGGCGAGCCCAGCACCTACTAACTCTATATTTTTTAACTGTTTTAATATATTTACACTCTCATCTGTTTTATCTTTTGCCTTGCTATAGTCTCTATTTGCAATTAAGAGTCTTGCTAAGTTTTGCTCTGGTGGGTAGAAGCCCTCTCTAAACTCTAACTCCTCTTTTATAAAATCTTCGTAATCCCTCAAGTATGGTATAAAAAAATCGGGCTGTGCACTCTGTATTAATATTTGTGCATCTTTATTTCGTCCACTTCTTCCAGCAATTTGGTGCAAAAGTGCAATCGCTCTCTCTTTTGCTCTATAATCACCCATAGCCACAATATAATCCAAGCCAGTAATTACGCTTAAAGTAATCTCCGGATAGTCATGCCCTTTGCTTAGCATCTGTGTGCCAACTATTATATTTGACTCTCCTCTATTTACTCTATCTAATGCTTTTGCTAATTTATTCCCTGTAGTAATTGTATCGGCATCAAATTGCTCTATTTTTGCACTATCAATTTCGTTCTCTAGCAACTCTTTTACCTCAGCTGTACCCACTCGTTGCGTGGTTAAAGATTCTGTATTGCAAAATTGACACAACTTAGGAATTGCTTGAGTATAGTTACAATAGTGGCATACAAGTGCTTTTCTTTTTCTATGTAAACTCATACCTATAGAGCAGAATGGGCAGTTTTGATTTTTTCCACAATTTGAGCAGACTAAATATTTAAAGTTTGCTCTAGTTGGTACAAATATCAAAGCTTGTTCTCCTTTACTAACTGTCCACTTTATGGCATTTAAAACTTCAAAATTTATCTCTTCTGTTGCTATAAATTTATACTCTTTTTTTGCCTCTTTATATGGTTTTTTAAGTCTAATAACTTCAAATTTTTTATAATCACTAACAAGTGGCGTGGCACTTCCTAACAAAACCTTAGTACCCAATTTTTTACCAATATATATAGCTAAATCTTTGGCATTGTATCTAGGTCGGTTCATTGCTTTATAACTATCGTCGTGCTCTTCATCTACCACAATTAAGCCTAAATTATCAAGTGGCAAAAATAGAGCCGAACGAGCACCAATAACTACTTTTACTTTGCCACTTGCAATAGAGTTTAATATCTCTTCTCGCTTCTTCTTTGTAATTTTAGAGTGCCAAGGGGCTACTATATCTCCAAAATAACTTTGCACTCTTTTTGTAATTTGTGGAGTTAAAGCAATCTCTGGCATTAGCACAATAGCTGTTTTGTTTTGTATTAGTGCTTGGTTAATTAAGTGAATATAAATTTCTGTTTTACCAGAACCGGTAACTCCAAAAAGTAGAGATAAATTTTTACTCTCTATCTCTTTTAGTGCCTTCTCTTGCAGTTTTGTAAGTTTTGGTAAATTACTCTTTTTATATTCAATTTCTACTTTATCTAAATTTTGAAATGGATAAAAGAGCGATATAGCTTCGCCAAAGCTACTAAAGTAGTAGTTTTGTATAAACTTAGCAACTTCTAATTGCCAAGCTTTGTAGTAGTTTTTAGTAAGCTCTAATATATCTTGAGTATTAAATTCAGGCTCTTGCACCTCTTTTAAAACAACTGCTAATTTAGAGCTACTTTTAAGAGGAACTTTAACAATAGAGCCAAAGCTCACAGACTCTTTGCTAGAGTATGTAAGCAAAGGTGCACTAGATTTCAGTAGTGCAACTTCGTAATAGTGCATTATCTCTCTAATTTCCTACAAGAGTCAGGATTTGTTGCTGAATTACAATCAAATCTATTATTATTAACTGTAAAAGTAGGATTAGCAAGATTAACACCTGATGGCATTATATATAAATATGTACCTGTTGCTGTCTTAATCCAACAACCAGTAGAGCTGTTTGTTTCACATGATCTTGGAGGATATTCTAATACACGTCTATTAGATGAATTACCATCAAAATAATCAAAAATTGCTGTATTATAACCATTTACCACGCCACCTAAATCTGTTATTGCTGTATAGTTCCCTTCAAAAATTCTTCTTTGAACTTCAGAACTCATAGCTGCACGAATATTTGCAACTGTTGTTTTTGCTTTTGTTAAAGTTGCATCATCTCTTGTTGCTGCAAATTTTGGGATAGCAATAGTTGCTAAAATACCTATAACAACAATTACAAAAACTAATTCTATCATAGTGAATGCTTTTTTCATATAATTCCTTTTTTACATTATAACATATTTTTTATAAACAGATATAAACATAACGAAAAAATGGTTATTCTTAAGTTAAAATCAAAGGTAACATTTCGATTTAAAAAAAAGCTAAGTGTAAAAGCTATATTTATATTAAGGGACTAAAGTCCCTCTAATTTAATTGGATACTATTTATAAACTTTTATCTCTTCTAATAGTAAAAGTTGCAATATATATAAATAGTACTAAAAGCAGTGCTGAATTCAATGATGCTCCAGCAAATAGTTTTTTATATCTTTTTGGATGCACTTGATTATCATCACATTCACAATATATACCTGCATCTACAGTTAAATTTTTATCACCTGTTGATAAAGCTACAAGATGACTCCAACCATTATCATCTACATCACTATCAGCACTATCTGAGCCTTGGTCTCTTTTTGTAAATAGGTATGTATTTGGTTGTTCAAATTTTACTTTATATTTTCCAGCTTTTAATCCACAAAACATATATTGACCCTGAGAATCTGTTTTAGTGCTTGCTATATGCTTTCCGTTTTCATCATAAAGTTCAACATTTATACCTACAACACCAGGTTCACCTGCATCTTGAATACCATTTAAGTTACTATCTAACCACATAAAATTACCTAAACAAGCACCTACTACACCTATATAGCCACCCTTAGCTATATCACTGGTATCATCTACAGTACCACCTTCGCTTGTAGCTGTTACTGTTGCTTGATTCTCATACTCTCCCACTTGTACAATACCATCTTTACTACATGTCATGCTCTCATTTACATCAAGTTCGCTTTTAGGGCAAGTAATATTACCCTCTTTATCATCTACTACTCTAATGTTAGTCAATTTAACATTACCCATATTCTTAACGATATACTCCCAAGTTACTTTATCGCCTACATTTAGCTTAAGTTTAGAAGTCGAGTTTGTCTCTTGCCCATTTGTTAGTTTTTTAAGATCTATTCTAGCTACTACACCAAAATAGTTACTAGGGTATTCATCTGTTAAATTTTTATCTGGGCTAGAACCAGTTACTGTAGCCATATTTGAATATAAACCCTCTTTTGCAATACCCTCTTTAAAGCACTCCATATTCTCACCAGGTTCTAAAGATGTTTGCGGACAAGTTATATTGCCCTCTTTATCATCTGTAACTTTAATATTATCTATTGTAACTTTTGTACTATCGTTATAAACAACATACTTCCAAGTTACTTTATCTCCTACTTTTATTCTTGGAATATCACTCTTGTTTTGCACCAAAACACCATTTGTATACTTCTCTAAATGAAGTTGAGCACATACTTTACAAATTAAACCAGCATCCAATTCGGCACGCTCACCCTCTTTTAAATATACAGAGTCGCTTCTCCATGACCAATTAACAATATCACTATCTTTTGTATCATCGTTACCTTGATTTTGCAGTGTAAAGTCAGGATAATTTTGTGGTAAATCAATCTTAACAGTATAGTTTGCATCAGGTTCTAGGTTACTAAAACTATATCTACCTTCGCCTTCACCTTCTGTTAAAACCATTGCTCCTGTATCTTCACCATTTTTATATAGATGAACTCGTATGTTTGCAATTCCTTTTGAATCTTCATCTTGTATACCATTTAAATTTTTATCCCACCATACTGTTCCATCAAGAGATGCCATTGTATCAGATGAACTATTTTTAGTAACAGTAACTTTTGCACTTAAAAATGTATACGATAACATAACTCCTAAAAGAAAAACAAATAACTTTTTCATATTAAACCCCTTTTTTTACTAAATCTATTAAAATTATAAGGGAGAATGGAGCTTTTGTCTAAATATATTTCAGTATGAAATGTTTATAAAAATTAAAAATGCAGAATAAAATAAATCAAAGCCATTTCAAAAGGCTATTTATAGGCTTTTGAAAGGAGCCAATGCATAAACATAATTTGTGCAAAAATTGGAGCAAAAATATTTAAAATTGGAATATAGTTAAATAAAGATGCAATAATAGCAACTATCCAGATAGATTTATACCCTTTATAATTTTTTTCATTCTCTACAAATAGAGAAGATACATCATAAAATGTTGGCTCTTTTAAGAGGATTGCCCAAAGAATTAGCATTATAATTTGCCCTAAAATTGGTACAAAAAGTAGTGGTAAAAAGAGGATAAGAAGTATTATAAATATAGCACTTGCTTTTATATTATATATTATAGATTTGGTAATTTTAGAGTTATCTCTACCTTCAATACCATACTCTTTTTTAGCCAATTTCAAAAGCAGTTTTGGGCTGTATAGCGAAGTTAAAATAGATATTACTACAATTATTAAACCATATGCAACAATTAAAGCTCCCAAAAAAGAGCCACTACTTTGAACAATAGCAAAGTGCCCTATAAAAGGAATATGTGCAACTAACGAAGCAACTAAATGGCTAAAACTATCCCAAAATATCCAAAAGAAAATAGCCATTACAAAAAAAGCACCAAGCGATACTTTTAAAATAAAGCCCAAAACCGAGGGGCTTAATATATCTTTTAAACTCTTCAAAATAATTTGCAACATCAACCTTCCTTTATGTGGTCGGTAAACCGACCCTACACCATAACCATTGACAATCAACCATTAACCATCAACAATATTATGGTCGGTAAACCGACCCTACGCACCAAGAACAATCAACAATCAACAATAAACAATAAACCATCAACTACCTATACCCTTGCATAAAGCCAACATAACGCTCTGCTGAAGCGTAAAGCTCTTTAACTTCATCATCTGTTAATTCTCTTACAACTTTTGCAGGGCTTCCAAGTATTAGTGAGCGAGGTGGGAATTTTTTACCCTTAGTTACAAGTGCACCAGCCCCAACAATAGACTCTTTTCCAATTACTGCATTATCTAAAATTGTAGCACTCATTCCTATTAAGCACGCATCTTCGATAGTACAGCCATGTAGCATAACTTTATGCCCTATTGTAACATCATTACCAATAATAGTTGGGCTTCCATCGCTTTTATCTGGTTTTTTATAGTGTGTTACATGAATCATAGATAAATCTTGTACGCTTACTCTATCGCCTATTCTAATTTTATGTACATCACCGCGAATTACGACACCAAACCAAATAGAGCAATCTGCTCCAATCTTTACATCTCCTATTACAGCCGCTCCTGGTGCTACCCAAGCACTCTCGTCTATCTTTGGCTCTAACTCTTTGTATGGCATTATTATCGGTTTCATTAACTCTCCTTTAGTAATTTTTTAGCAAGTTTAGATATATGCTTTGAGCTACTCTTTTTTGTTAGTTTACTAAGTTTACTTACATATTTCTCGAATAACTCTTGTGAATTTACAAGCTCTTCACCCTTTTTAGGTTTAACTTTTATATAATCTCTATTATACTGTAACTCATATCTGTGTGTATTGTCTGATAACTGTGTGCTTAATATTTGGTATAGTCTATTAGATAAATCTCTATCTTCTATAGGAACCATTAACTCTATTCTTCTATCTAAATTTCTAGGCATTAAATCGGCACTAGATATATAAGCTTGAACTTTAGCGTGCTTAAACCAATATATTCTTGGGTGCTCTAAATATTTACCAACAATAGAGCTAACTGTAATATTTTCGCTAACACCTTCTACTCCAACTCTTAAACAGCAAATACCTCTAATTATTAAATCTATTTTAGCCCCAGCTATAGAGGCTTTATAGAGTGCTTTTATAATTGTTTGGTCTACTAAAGAGTTTGCTTTTAATATTATATGCCCATCTTTGCCATAACTAGCCTCTTTCTCTATTAATCTAAGCAGTTTGGGCTTTATCTGTGTTGGTGACATATACATATTATCCAGCTTTTTTTCCGATGCAAAACCTGTTAGCAGATGAAAAAACTTAGTCGCATCAGAGCTAAATCTTGTATCGGTAGTAAAAAAGCTAATGTCTGTATATATTTTTGCAGTAATTGGGTTGTAGTTACCTGTTGCTAAATGTAAATAACTATTCAACTCTCCATTTTTATGCTTTATAACTTGTGCAATTTTAGCGTGCACTTTAAAGCCTGGAATTCCATACACAACATGTGCACCTGCATTCTCTAACTGTTTTGCCCACTTTAAGTTGTTCTCTTCATCAAATCTAGCTCTTAGCTCAACTAATACAGTAACTTGCTTACCACTTCTAACTGCGTCTATTAAAGATTTAACGATTGGAGAGTTAGCACCAACACGATACAAAACCATACGAATAGAGAGAGTATCTTTATCGTTAGATGCCTCTTTTATAAATTTAACTACAGGTTCAAAACTCTCATATGGATGAAACAGCATTAAATCGCTCTTCTCCATAGCATCAAATACATCAGAATTATCAAGTGGTGGCAAAGTTCTTGGTATAAATGCAGGGCTAGCTAAATGTGCCAAATCTTTATCGCTAACAATTTGCCAAAAAGCACCTAAATTCAGCGGTGTATGCTTATAGTAATATACATCTTTCTCTTTAATATTTAAATGTTTACATAAAAAATTAACTAATGCCTCATCTGCATCACCATTTAATTCTAACCTAACAATAGCACCCTTATTTCTCGAGCGAAGACCCTCCTCTAAAATTTCTAAAAAGTCGTCTGCCTCCTCCTCTTCTATATCTAAATCGGCATTTCTTGTTACCCTAAAAGGGGTAGATACTATTAACTCAAAGCCGGTAAATAACTCGTTTGCAAAGTGTTCTACTATAGATTCTACCGGTATAAATATATTATCTATTTTAATAAATCTCGAAAGTATTCTAGGTATACGAATTAAACCATGTTTTATCTGCCCATCTTTACTTTTTAATTTAAGCGCAAGTCCAAAACTTAAATTGTTCAAGTGAGGAAATGGGTGAGTAGAATCAATAGCAATAGGAATAATAATAGGATATATATGCTCAAAAAAGTATTTTTTTACCTTATCTTGAACCTCATCATCTAGCTCTTCATACTTTTTTATAAGCACACCATTTTGCTCTAACTCCTCTTTTACATTTAAATATAACTCTTCAAGTATCTCTATCTCTCCATGAAGATGGCGTCTAATAGACTCTAGCTGTCTTAATGGTGTAAGCTTATCGGGTCCAGTTTCGTAAACTCCAGCTTTATATAGCGACTTTAATCCTGCCACTCTTATCATATAAAATTCATCTAAATTTGTTCCATAAATAGCTAAAAATTTTAATCTATCTAATGGTAGTAAATCGTCATATGTTGCTTGGTCTAGCACTCTTTTATTAAATTTTAACCAAGATATTTCTCGGTTTATATAGAGCGTAGGAGCGTTTAAATCTATACTCATCAATTTCCTCTTTTCTTAAAATATAGGGCTTTCCTATGCCATTAAGCTAAGAGCTTTAACTCCATAAAATGCACAAAGCTTAAAGCATAAAGCTAAAAGCCTGCCACCATGTCATTCCCGTGAAAACGGGAATCCACGATTTAAATTGCCAAAAATATACTTTTTTAACTTTTAGGCAGTTAAAATAGTGGGACCCCGCTTCCCTGAGAATGACGCAGTGGCTAGCTTTAAGCTTTGAGCTTTAAGCCAAGAAATGGATATGTAACCCTTAACTTAATGGCACTAGAAGTGCCTCTACCCTAAATGCAAATTATCTTTTAAGCATTTTTCCTCTAATCTCATCTTCATCTAACAACTCTTTATCATATTTTACTACCATTACACCTTCGGTTTGGTTAATATAAATATCTGCAATACCATCTGTTGCTTTTAACTCTGGCAATTTAGAAAAGTCGTAATGCTCTTGGTCTAAATATATGCTAGCTCTAAGCCCAGGGTTACGCATTCCATATATCCACACAGCCCAAAAAACCGATACAATAAGTACAAAAATAGCAACACCGCTAACACTGCTTACTTCAAATATCTTACCTGCTAAAGTTGCACCAATTCCCATACCTACATATGCAAATGTATTTGCCACACCTAGTGCTGCACCCTTTTGGTGTGCCTTTGCAAATTTAGATACAAAGCTTTGCAGAAGTGGCTCAAACATATTAAATCCAATAAAGAAAAATGTTACACCAACGCCAAATAGCCAAAGTTTTGTGCTAAAGCCCATTAGAATAAATGCTAAAGCAATTAGTGCAATAGAGATTAAGAAAACCTCTTTACCCTTATTGTACTTCTCTCCAAATACTGCCGCTGGTCCCATTGCTATAATTCCAAAAATTACAGCCGGTAGATATACTTTCCAAAATTCACCAATAGGTAGATGAAAGTTATGCTTTAAAACCATCGGTATTAAGAAAAATGCAATCGCCATAGTCGAGCTATGAAATAGGAATGTTATATACATTCTTTTTAAATCTTTATCTTTAAATACACTACTTACTTTCGCCTCTTCTTCGCTAAAACTATGTATAATTTTAGGTGGGTCTGGCACGATTGTAAATAGCAATACAATAGATAAAGCCGCCATACCAGCAGTTAAATAAAATAGAGATGGCACACCTGCAATACTTCCAACAAGCGGACCAAATACCATAGCAGCTGTAAATGCCAAAGCAATTACCATACCCATAATTGCCATGGCATGACCTCTCTCTTCCTCTTTAACATGGTCGCTAATCATCGCAATAATTACTGAACCAATCGCCCCTGCACCTTGCAAGAAACGACCAATTAAGAGAGTATAAATATTATCTGCCATTCCTGCAATTATAGAACCAGAACCAAAGATTAAAAGCCCAATTAAAATAGCTTTTTTACGCCCTATTTTATCACTTAATATACCAAATGGTACTTGCAGAGCCGCTTGCGTTAATGCATAACCACCAACTGCTAAGCCAATCAATGTAGGTGTAGCACCTGCCAAATTTGTCGCATATGCCGAAAGTACCGACATAACAATAAACAATCCTAAAAATCTAAGCCCAATAATCAAACTTAAATGCCAAACTTTTTTAATAATAGGTTTCAATCGCTATCCTTATCCATAATATGTGAATTTATCGTCGTATTATACAGTATTTTTGTGTATAATATGGTGATTATATTAAGATTATATTAAAGATTTATTAATGGAAATAGTAGTAGCAAGTGGAAACAAGGGAAAACTAAAAGAGATAGAGGCATTTTTTGGATGCAAGGTTATTGCATTTAAAGAGCTAGTAGGCGATTTAGAGATAGAAGAAAATGGCACAACCTTTGCCCAAAATGCACTAATAAAAGCTAAAGCAATTTATGACTTAATCGATAAAGATAAATATATAGTAATCTCAGATGATAGTGGCATTAGCGTAGAGGCTCTAAATTTCGAGCCAAATATCTACTCGGCAAGATATGCAGGAGTTGGTGCAAATGACAAAGAGAATTTACAAAAAGTTGTATATGGCTTAAATGCTAAAGGAGTAGAGAGCTCAAAAGCTTACTACACAGCCGCTATTGCAATAGTTAGCAAATGGGGCGAGTATCTAGTTCATGGTTGGATGCATGGCGATGTAACAAACACCCCAAGAGGCGAAAATGGTTTTGGCTACGACCCTATTTTTATACCAAATGGTTTCGATAAAACACTTGGAGAGTTAGAAGAAGATGTAAAAATAGATTTATCACACAGAAGTAAAGCCCTAAATTTAGCTAAACCAATAATAAAGATGTTAAGGAAGTATGCAAATGACTAAAGAAGAATTTTTAAACGATACCCAAAAAATTTACAACAAACTTAGCAGTAATCAAGCTACATTAAACAGTTACTTTGACTTAGCAAAAGGCAAAGAGCATAAAGAGGCAAAAGAGTTAGTAGATAGTTTTTTAGAACATATAGGATTGAGTAAAAGCAAAGATAGTATAGTTGCATCTCTAAGCTACCTTATAAATTTGCGAGAAGATAGCTTAGAGCAGTTTATGAATCAAGAGGGTTTAACCCAGCAACAAATCGATACAAAGTTAGAATTAGCCTATATATTTAACTCAAAACTATATTTAGAGCGTTTCGAGAATTTAATAAATTTTATAGAAGCTAATAGTTTATTAACACCATTTTATAGAAGTATAATTAGTGGAGTGCATAGTGTTGGCGAAAGTATCACAAAGTGGCAAAGCAGATGGCGTGGGCATATTATTAATGGTATAAACCGCGACCTTTTCGAAGCATTTAAAGGCGATGAAGAGAAGATTTTTGAAATGTTAGAGGCTAAAAATTTACTAGATTGCAAAAATGGTAAAATTGCTGATAGATGCTATTCGGTTTTAGTAAACGAAAAAGATGGCTATAAGCGATTATCATACGCCGATGCCTTTAAACAAGAGGTTTTAGAGGTGGCACAAAGGTTAAATATTTTAATAGACACCCTGCTAGATTTAGAAGATGAAACTTACAATCAAAAACAGGAGTGGATAGCATATTTTATAGCTCTAAAAGAGGCATTTTTACACACTAATCCAGACGAGTTAGTAAGTCTATGGGCAGATGTAGATAGAGCTTGGATGAAAATAACTACACCAATTCAAGTAGGACACCCGCTAGAGTATTACGAAGATAAATATCGTAAAGCCGTAGCCTTGGAATGGGACTTAAGAGTAATAAACCCACAAATGCAAAAGAGCTCCGATACAAAAGAGAGCATTAAAAAGATGGCATATGAGTTAGCACAAGAGTTTGGAGAAGATGCAAAACGAGTAATTGCCAAAAACTTGGTGCAAGTAGATAGTGCACAACTATACATTGGGCAACCAGCCTTGTATTATGGGGCTGAACTAAATGGGCTATTTTCTGCACAAGTAGTACCAAACGACGAAGAGGTATCAAGCGAACTTGGCAAAAAGATTTTTGCATATGTAGATTTTGTACGCGAGGGTAAAATTAGCAAGCCAATAATGCAACTTAGTGTAAATACATTTGGCATAGATTTTATAAACAGACAAAGAGCCTTAATCGAGAAAAACCCAGAACTTTGGAATAGAGTTTACGACATTAGCACAATCGGGCACGAATTTGGACATATTTTATGGATAGACAGCAACACCGAAGTAGCAATGAATAGAAGCGGTCAATTTAAAAACATAGAAGAGTTCAAAGCCACAACAGGCGGAGTAATGGCATTTTTTAGCAACGAAATCGAAGAGCTAAAAGAACCATTTATAGACGACATAGTAAGCCGAGCAATCGGATTAATGGCATGGCGAGAGGTAGGCGAAGTACTACCATACTACTGCGAAGGCTTAATACACTTAGAGTTACTTTTCGAGAGCAAGCTTTTAAAATTAAATAGCGAAATGGTCGAAATAGACTACTCAAAATACGGCAAATTTAAAGATATATACACCCAAGCATACAAAGAGTTGGCAAAAACTTACTTAAGCAAAACCGACGCCAACGAATTTTTAAAACTTTTCACAATCAAAGAGGGCAAAAATTACCTACCAAAAACAGAAAAAGTGCGAGATTTCGTACAAAACTACTACCAAGAGTACAAACAGATAGGAAACCAGGTAGCTAAAGAGTTTATGTAGCTACTTAGTTAGCGGTTGATAGTTTATAGTTAATGATATTTGTAGGGAGCGATACACAAGTCGTCTCCTACAAAATTTATACAGCCTAAGCAGTTCTCTGCTTTAAATTCATTAAAGCAATTCCTATTGATATAAATAGTCCGCCAGTAGCTCTGCTTATCCATGTCATTACACTACCTTTTTGTAGCCATTTTTTTGAGTGTTTTGCTAATAACCCATATAAGCACAAACTGGTAAATGATATTGTTAAGAATATTGCTGTCATTATTAGAAATTGTGGGGCTATTGCTCTATTAATATCTAAGAATTGAGGAAATATTGCAGTGAAAAATATAATAGGTTTTGGGTTTGTTACTGCCACAAGCAAAGCTTCTTTAAAATATGAAAATCTACTTCTATTTATATAAGTTTTAGTATCATCAAAGTGAAGTCCACCTTTGTTAGTTAAAAATTTATAACCTAAATATATCAGATAAAATGCACCTACAGATTTAACTATCATAAATAGTAGAGCAGAAGTTTTTATAAGTGTACCTAAACCTAAAATAGAAGCTGTCGAGAGTATACCTAAGCCCAAAACATTACCAAGTGCAGCTGATGCAACAACTTTCATATCACTTCGTAATCCATTTACAACAGCAAGCAAAACCGCAGGACCGGGGCTAGTTATATAAAAAAATGCAACTGTAGTATAAAGTAGTAGTGTATCTAAATTCATAAGCTCTCCTTAATAGCTGAGTTCGAGGCAATGCTATGGTTTATTTTTTCTCATCTTTTTAGTAGAGTTCGAAAATTGTATTAAATCATCTGTAGTTTTTACATATGGTGGCAAATGTTTAAAGCTCTCATGCATAATTTTCATAGATGCAATAGCATCGCTGTATGCTCTATGGTGAGTACCTAAGTCTAAATTTAATGTTTCGCAAAGTCCTACTAAGCCATATTTTGGGCTCTTTATTGTGCGTTTTGCCAACTCTATTGTACACATTTTGGCATTTCCTATACTTCCTAAGCCAAATCGTTTAAACGAAGCACTTAAAAAGGTATAATCAAAACCAACATTATGAGCTACAAAAACTGCATCGCCCATAAATTTCTTTAGCATTCTAAGAGCCTCTTTTCGAGTTGGTGCATCTACTAAATCTAGTAGCGTAATACCTGTTAGCTCTATAATATTTTGAGGCAAATAGGCACAAGCTACAAAGGTTTCGATTCTATCTATTATTTCGCCATTTTTAACCTTTACGCCACCTATTTCTATAACTTGTGAGCGCCCCGGTTTTGAGCCATTTGTCTCTATATCTATAACAACATACTCTTGCTCTTTGTAGCTTGTTTTCATTGGTTTATAGCAGTAACCATTTAGTTTCTCTTCTATAGGGTACCCTGAAGCTTGAAGTAATTGAGCTATTGTAAAGCCATCTTCGCTAAGTTGTGTATGTTTTTTTACTAATGCGTAAAATGTATCGTAATCTAAAAAACCATTGTTTTTTCTGAAAGCCATAGTTAATGGCTCATAAAGAGTTTGCATTTTTTATAAATTCTTTCACTTTGGAATAATCTTTTTTACCCTTATTAGCCTCTACTCCGCTACTTACATCTACGCCGTAAAAACCAAAACCTCTTAACTGCTCTAAATTCTCAGGTTGCAGACCACCTGCAATTATAATTTGTGAACAATCTTTATCTTTAAACCACTCTAAATTAAGTCTCTTGCCACTGCCACCATAAGCTTCGCTATATGCATCTACAAGGCGATAACCACTAAATCTATCTATATCTTTAGCCGATTTCGCACGAATAACTGGCATTGTTTTAAAATCTATTGAATTTAAAAACTCTTCGCTAACATCAAAGTGAATTTGCGCAATATCTATACCGCTTAATTTAGCACCCTGCTCTATCTGCTCTTTGCTATGCTCTACAAAAAGCCCTAACTTTGTAACAAAGGGAGGAAGCTTCTCTATAATTTTAGCACAATTTTCATAAGTTATAAACCTAGGTGACTTTTCATAAAATACAAAGCCTAAAGCGTCAGCTCCAGTTTCGCAAGCATACATTGCATCGTCATAATTGGTTAAACCACAAATTTTAACGCGTGCCAATTTTAAACTTTCAATGAATCTATGGCTGTTTTAACACCTTCTGGATGTTTAAATACATAACTTCCTGCAACTACAATATCTACACCTGCATCTTTTAGAGAAGTTACATTTTTATCGTTCACCCCTCCATCTACTTCGATTAAACAATTTGGATTTCTCTTGTTTATTAACTCTTTTAATCTACTTGCTTTTTCAATTACACTTGGAATAAACTTTTGCCCGCCAAATCCTGGGTTTACACTCATTAAAAGCACCATATGTAAATCTTCTAACAGATACTCTATGCTCTCTATTGGTGTATGTGGGTTTAATACAACTGCTGGCTTTATGCCTAAATCTCTGATTTTATGCACCAATCTATGAGCATGATTTTCACTCTCGATATGAAACGATATAATCTCTGGTTTTATTGGAGCAAACAGATCAACAAAAAAGCTATTATTCTCTACCATTAAATGTACATCTAGTGGTTTAGTGGCAGCTTTTGCTACTGCTTCTACAACCACTGGTCCTATAGTTAAATTTGGAACAAAGTGCCCATCCATAACATCAACATGCACTAAATCACATCCAGCATCACAAATATTGTTTACATCGCGAGCTAAATAACCAAAATCGGCAGATAAAATACTTGGAGCAACTAACATTATTTACCTTCTATTATATAAAATTAGCAAATTATACCAAAAATTACTTCTATTCATAGAGTAGCATATTAAAATGAAATATGGTAAAATTGTAAAAAAGGATTTAATATAGATATTTTTACTATTATTTTATTACTATTTATTTTAATCGCATCTATTCTTGGATATGCATACTACTTAAAAGATAAAAACCAAGAGTTAGCAAAGATAGAGCAGGGTTTTTGTCCAAAATGCAAACACAATACAATAGAACTTGTAGATATTAGAGGCGGGGGTTGTTCCCCTAAAATTATGACATATGTATGCAGTAGTTGTAGCTACGAAAATAGCTTTACAAAATCCTCTAACTGCTCCTTATAAAAAAAAGGGGGGGTATTAATCTAAAATAATCTCGAATATATTCTCTTGAGTATCTTGATTATACCTATATCGAAGAGTATAATCTAGTTTTTCGGTAATATTAGCAACAATATATAACCCCAAACCAAAACCAGCAGAGCGTTTCTCCTCTTGAGAAAATGGCTCTGTATAGTAAGATAAATCCTCTTTTAACTTATCACCTTTAGATTTAACCATAATTTTATTCCCAACTACATCAACAGTTGCAAAATTATCAACACTATATTTAATAGCATTATCTATTAAATTTTTAAGCACAAGTGCCAAAAGAGACCTATCGGTATATATTTTACTATCTACAAAATTAAATTTATAATATTTAGTATCTTTCATAAGTAATCTTTTTGTTTTTTCAAAAACTGAACTTAAAAGCCAATTCTGTTTTTCTGGATTAAATGTATACATAGTTATTCTCTCTATCTGCGCCAAATCCTCTATAAGTTCATTCATTCTATCAAAAGAGCGAATTAATACCCCTTTTGCCATTTCGTCTTCTACTGTATCTGCAATTATACGGCTAGTTGTAATAGGAGTTTTTAACTCATGCATTATGTTTCTCATAAATAGGTTTTTAGAAGATATTAATTGCCTAATATATTTAATAGCTTTATCAAAACTCTTAGCAATTTTTGCAATTTCATCATCGCCATCATAAGTAATTTTTACATTTAAATCACCACTAGCAAATTGCTCTATCTGTTTATGCAACCTCTTTAAAGGTAGTAGCTTTTTTATTAGCATAATATATAAAATAATTATAAATAGTAATAAAATAAGAGCGATAGTAAATATAAGTTGAGTAGTATAATCTAAAATATGCTCATCTTTAAGCATTAAATTATAATCTGACCTCTCTATATATATGTAGTAGTTATCTTTTACTTTAAATACTCTTACTCTTCCATATATTGAATTTGCATCTAATCTTGTATCTCCAATATTTTCTATATTTTTTTTTACACTATCAAAAGGTACAATTTTTAAAGACTGTTTTTTTAAAAGTTTTTTTACTTCACTACTATTTTTAGGTAAATTCTCTTGTATTAAAAAACTATTAGCAATAGATTTATATCGTAAAATTCTCTGTACATTTCTCTGCTCTTTTGTTGAGCTAAAGAGAATATAAAAAGTTAAAGAGACAACTAATATTGCTAAAATAAAAATTGTATGAATAAAGCTAGTTACTGAAATATTTTTCAATTTTAAGCCTCATCAACCAACATATACCCAACTCCTCTAACCGGTTTTACATAACTTTTACTAGAGTCTACTTTTGCTAACTTGTTTCTAATCCTAGATATTATTACATCTATATTTTTAATAGAACTGCTATCGTCTATATGTTTACTTTCATACAATAACTGCTCACGAGATAGTGCCGAATTTTTCTGCAAAATCAACAACTCTAAGACATCAAATTCTGCAGCTGTTAGCTCTAATGTTTTACCTTTAAATCTAATGGCGTGCCCAGCTTTATCTACTACAAAATCGCCTTCGTCTTTAACTGTATTTAAAGCTGTAGTTCTTCTAAGTATAGTTTTAATTCTAGTTACTAACTCTCTTGGGTCGTAAGGTTTTGGCATATAGTCATCTGCTCCACGCTCTAAACCTATAACTTTATCGGTTAAATCATTTCTTGCCGAAGAGATTATAATAGGTATATTAGAGTGCTCTCTAATTTTTTGAATAACCTCTAACCCATCCATTCCTGGTAGAGTTAAATCTAAAATAATTAAATCAAATTTATCTTGGGTTATCATTGACAAACCGATATATGGGTCTTCGGCACAAGCCGTTTGCATACCATACTTTTTTAAATACATACTAAGAACCATAAGCAATTCTGTATCGTCTTCTATAATTAATACTTTAATTTCATCATTTGACACTGCAAACCCCTTTATGATTTATCCACAAATATATTGGTATAATATCATAAATGTTGTAAAATACTAAACTATTAGACTAAGAAAGGTAATAAATGCTAGAATATAAAGCTGTTCTTTATCAAGAGAGTATGCTAGGCTCTTTGCTTCTAGGACAATCAAAAATAGACCCATTAAAATTTACTGAATTTTTAAACAAAAATGCAAGAGCGGGTTGGGAAGTTGTAACAATGGAAAAAGATATGCGAAGAATGCTTCTTTTATGGAAGAGAGAAGCATATGTAGTAATTCTAAAAAGGGAAAAAAGATGAAAGCTATGAAGTTAGCAGGTATAACAACATCTGTAATCTTGTTTATATATACAATTTTACTAATTGGACAATTATGGGGCTCGTGGATGACATGGGGCAATTTTATTAAACTGACTATTACACTTGGAGCAGTGGTTATTGCTATCGGTATAATAGCATTAATATGGAGAGAATTAATAGAAGAGAAAGAGTTAAAAAAAGATAACTTTATTGATTAAATTTAAGTAGGGGAATTAATACCCTACTTCTATAACTTCATAACCATTTTTATTCTTTACTGGTGCTTTAGCTTTTTTAACAACTTTAGCAACTTTTTTCTCTACTTTTTTAGGCGTAATTTTATTACTTTTTACTTTTTTAACAACTTTATCTTTTTTAGCTGTATTATATTTTTTATGCTTTTTAGATTTAACCTTTGTATTGCTCTTAGCAGATACCGAAGCATTAGAGGATAAATATCCTTTAAGTTGCATTCTATCATATCCGTAAATATCTCTTCTAAAGTGTAGATTACCATAATCATCTACAAAAGATGTAAGGTATACAATATCTACAGGAATTCTTCTTCTTAATCCTATCTGCTCATTATCATTTGTTCCTAAACGCTTCATAATAGAGTCTACATTTAAGTTGCTATTATATAGAGCTAATGCTTCTAAAAGTTCTCTTGGTTTTTGTATTCTCATACAACCATGACTAAATGCTCTAACATCTCTAAAGAAATATCTTTTACCAGGAGTGTCATGTATATATACAGAGTACTTATTCGGGAATAAAAACTTAATTTTTCCTAAAGCATTTCTGCTACCTGGTTCTTGCATAAAGTGGTATGGAATATGCTTTTTATTCCCTTTATATTGCTTCCAATTAACAGTAGCTGGATTTATCTTCTCAGAGTTTGGATCCCAATCTTTATATAGATATTTATGTTGTCTTTCATAATGGTGTGGGTCTTTTATTAAATGTTTTAGCATTTCATTTCTAACAATACTCTCTGGAATTCTCCAGTATGGATTTACGACAACTGTTGTCATCACATCACTAAATATAGGTGTTGGATGGTCAGGTTTACCTGTAATTACACGCATTGTAGTAACCAAACCTTTACCATCATATAAGTATAATCTAAAGGCTGGAATATTAAGTTCTATTCTAACTCTTGCTTCATCTCTTTTAATCCACTTGATTCTATCTAAATTAAGACGCATTTTTCTTATATAGTAACTAACTGGCTTTGCAAGCTCTCTTCTTGTAGATTTATCTATAACCGACGAAGCTTTAAGCCCATGTCTTAATCTAAATCGTTTAACAGCTTTTGCCATACACTTATCATAGATAGTTGAATCCATAGATGTACCACAATTTCCTAAATCTCCAACAATTTTTAATCTTTTTCTAATTTTCGGAATTGCTGCACTACTAGAGCCAACTTTTAATGTCCCAGCACTTTTAACTATTGGCCAACCACCACTATTTTTTATTGCAATATATCTAGCCAAATATTTTTTAAGTTTTTTATACTTAAATCTTTTTGGCTCAACTTTAGTAAATGCATCACCAAAAGTATTAGATAAAATTGCATTAGTCAATATTTTTTTAGAAGAGTATGGTGGAGTTGCTCTCTCCCATCCTACATTATAGTTATATTTCTTTTTTAACCTTGCAATATCTTTATCGAAATTTTTCCAATTAATGCCACCTTTTATTAAATAATCCATATAAGATTTATATAGTTTCATTAATTTCAATTCGGTAGTTGCATTATACTTTCCATTTTTTAAATCACTTTTAACACTCGTGTAGAGTTTATAAAAGGGTAAATCAGAAGCAAATGTTTTATCACTCTTAATTTGAGACAAAAGCTCCTGACCTAAAGGCGAAAGTGAGTTACCCTGTATCCATATAGGGTCATATAAATTAGTAGAATAACTACTTTTAATAAAAGAAGATTTACTCTTAGTAGCAATACTCTTAATATCATCTTTTAAAGATGCACTAAGTGGTAAACTCAAAAAGAGAGAAGCCAATACAATATTTTTAAGGTTTTGTTTCATATTAATTTCCAATTTTGTTATTTTAAAACAAGGTAATAGACCTCGATAAATATACTTAATGGTATTGAAGGGCACCTCCAATGCCATTAAGTTAAGGATTCTATATTCATTTATTGGCTTTAAGTTCAAAGCCTGAAGCGATGAAAATATTTACCATCACAGTCATTCTGAGCGGATGCGAAGAATCTAACTTAAAAAGCCGAGATAAACTATTAGCTATACAGCCGTTTAAATTAGATTCTTCGCTCTACTCAGAATGACTGAGATGGTTAGCTTTAAATTTACTACAATTTATGGAAGTAAATTCCTTAACTTAACGCCATTAAAGGGCACCTCCAATACCATTAAGTTAAGAGTTGTAACTCCATAAAATGCTATAAGCTTAAAACACAAAGCTAAAAGCTTGCCACCATGTCATTCACGTGAAAACGGGAATCCACGGTTTAAACTACCGAAAAAGCACTTTTCAACTTTTGGACAGTTGAAATCGTGGACTCCCACTCCTGTGGGAGTGACGCAGTGGCTAGCTTTAAGCTTTCGGCTTTAAGCTTAAAGCCAATAAATGGATATAAAATCCTTAACTTAACACCATTGAAGGGCACCTTAAATACTTAGGTATCCTTAAACAAAACAAAAAGAGTAGTAGATATAAAACTTTATAAGTGTTGCTTTCTTGTTTTGTTATATTGATAGTACAAGGTCAATAGGCTTGTTATGATATAGTAAATAGTGTTCAAAATAGTTGATTTTTACACTATAATATACACAATATTTTATCCAATATTATATATATTATAGTTTTAATTGAATAAGAAATAAGATAAAAAATATTAAACTTGTTACAATGCAGTAATTATATAGTTCAGCTTAAGAGAGGCTCTCTTAGCTGTAAAAATATTTTCAAAAGATGCTTAATTAATTCTTCTTCCCCACATAAATCTACTACTATAAAATGGTTTATTCAAACTGGTTATCACAACTCTATGCTTTGCACTACTTGCATGAATAAATTTATTACCACCTATATATATTGCAACATGATTTACATACCCTCTTCTACTATGAGAAGTATCAAAGAATATTAAATCTCCTGGTCTTAAATTTCTTCTACTAATATATTGCCCATAATATGCTTGTCTTCTTGATACTCTAGGTATTGCTCTTCCCTTTGCGTGACGCATAACATATTGTGTAAATCCAGAGCAATCAAAAGCACCAGGTCTCGAAGCTCCCCAAACATATCTTGAGCCAAGCCATCTTTTAGCATATCTTACCACATTACTAGAACCACCACTATTATAACTCTTCTCATATCTAGCTAAAACACCACTTAATCTTTTTTTTCTATTATATCTAGCTTTTGCAATTTTAAGTGCTTCTTGTTTTGATACTCTTAAAATATTTCCTCTTCGTAACCCTCGTGTTCTAATTTTTGGATTTAAAAGTTTTAATTGAGCTACTGTTAATCCAAACTTTTTAGAAATAGACCAGAGAGTATCACCCCTTCTTATTGCATATTTTGTTACATGTTTTCTCTTTGCAATTATTGTTGGAGTTCCAAGAACAGTTAATTCCATACCCTTTTTAAGTTTTGCATTCTTTTTTAAATTATTTAATTTCTTTAATGTATCTAATCTCATATTGTAATTTTTTGCAATAGAGTATAAAGTATCACCTTTTTTTACTTTATAAACCGTTTTGTTATTATACTCTACAGCTTTTATTGCAGCTTCAGTATACCCACTAGCAGGTATCTTTAAAGTATCTCCGGGTTTAATTAAAGAATTTGAGCCCAATTTATTTAACTTGGTTAAATCAGATATTGATACTTTATACTTTTTTGCAATAGCAAATAGTGTATCTCCACTCTTTACTGTATATTTATGACTACTATTTTTACTGCTACTTTTCGATTTTTTAGCAATTTTAGAACTCTTTTTAGATCTACTTTTCTTAGCAATACTCTTTTTACGAGAACTTTTTTTGGATGATTTTTTTGAATTTTTGCTAATCATATCTAATGTTTTAGCATCTAATTCTACTCTTTTATCTTTGCCATTTTCTCTCATTATGACAATAATTTTATTCTTTACTTTTATTATTTTTTTAATATTACTACTATTATTTGGCAATATTTTGCTAGGTGCTGCGAATAATACAACTCCTGAAAACAATGCTATATATATTTTCTTAAACATTATTACTCTTTTAATTTTTTATTTTCTATACATCAATTTTAGCATATTTACAATAATGAAAAATTAACAAATAAGAAAATATCCATAAAATCTTTATATTTAAAGCTTTAAAATTATTATTAATCCAAATATTACATTAGCATTAACAAAGATTTGCTAAACTTAATCCAACTTTTCCTTTCTGCCTATCTATCTCTATAACTTCTATGTGTGGAAGATACTGATTTACACTTAATACCTCTAAAGGATGGGCAATTCTTTTTTGGCTCATTTGCGAAATATGTATCATCCCATCGTTTTTAAGCCCTATATCTACAAAAGCCCCAAAGTCGGCAATGTTTCGCACAACTCCAGAGACAATACTTCCTACTTTAAGGGCATTAATATCGGTTAGCCCCTCTTTAAAAGGAATGGCAGGAAGCTCCTCTCTTGGGTCAAAGCCGGGTTTTGCTAACTCTTTTATTATATCTTTCAAAGTTGGCTCTCCAACACCTAGCTCTTGGGCTATCTTTTTGGTATCACTTAAGTCTCTGTAGTTTACCAAGGCTTCTGCTACTTCGTAACTCTCTGGGTGAATACCTGTATTGTCAAATATACTTTCGCCATCTCTAATGCGTATAAACCCTGCTGCTTGCTCGTACGCTTTTGCCCCTAAGCCTTTAACTTTAAGCAACTCTTTTTTGCTTTTAAATGCCCCGTTGCTTTCACGATGTTTTACAATATTCTCGGCAACTTTTGCTCCAATGCCGGCTACAAAACTTAGCAAAGAGGCAGAAGCAGAGTTTACATCGACACCAACAGCATTTACTATACTCTCTACTCCCTCATGCAGTTTTCGCTCTAGCAACTTTTGGTCTACATCGTGCTGGTACTGCCCAATACCAAGACTTTTTGGGTCTATCTTAACAAGTGTAGCCATAGGGTCTCGCACTCTTCCTGCTATCGATATTGCTCCACGAATTGTTACATCTAAGTCTGGATACTCCTTGCTAGCAATAGCCGAAGCGGAGTAAACAGAAGCCCCAGCCTCAGAGACTACGCTGTATGGGATATTCACACCATCACTATTTAGCTTAGCAAAAAAGGCTTGCGTCTCATTACTAGCCGTTCCATTACCAATAGCTGCACCTTGTATATTATATTTTGCAACAAGTTTAGCTACAACTTCTTTAGATTTTTCATACTCATCTTTTGGTGGCATGGGGTAGATAACAGCATGGTCTAAATACTTACCATTCTCATCTATTACCGCCAATTTACACCCCGTTCTAAAAGCAGGGTCTACACCCAAAAGCACTTTACCAGTTACTGGCGGTGTCATAAATAGTTGCTTCATATTTTTGCCAAAGACCCCAATAGCAACTTCGTCTGCCCGCTCTTTAAGCAGAGCAAAAACCTCTCGCTCTATCGAAGGGTATAACAATCTCTTAAAGCCATCTCTGTACGCTTCAAAAAGCAACTCTTTAGAGCTTTTCATCCACTCTTTTAGCTTGTATCGCTTTAAAGTCTCTAAGTACCGCTCGCTATCTATGCTTATCTTAACCGAGAGCTCTTTCTCCTTCTCACCACGCTTTATAGCAAGGTACCTGTGTGATGGAATGAAAGCTACCTTTTCGCTATGCAGTTTATAATTCTTAAAGCTCCCATTCTCTACAAAGTTCTTAGTAGCCTTAACCTCTATTACCCCATGCCTTAGCACCATATCACGCAAAACCTGACGCTCTTTAGGATGCTCTGCATACCGCTCTGCCACAATATCCTGAGCACCCTTAAGAGCCTGTGCCACATCGGCTACTTCACCACGCACAAACTGCTTAGCCTTTTGCATAAACTCCTCTTTGCTAAGCTTTGCCGTCTGTAAAATATTAGCCAAAGGCTCAAGCCCCTGCTTAATAGCAATCGAAGCTCTGGTATTCTTTTTCTCTTTAAAAGGTCTATAAATATCCTCCAAAGCAGTCATACTCTCAGCACTCTTAATAGCCTCTTCAAGCTTATTATCTAACTGCTCACGCTCGGCAAGTATATTTAATATCTCCTCCTTACGCTCCAAGAGTCGCTTAGCACTCAAATAAACATCATAAAACACCCGAAGTTGCTCATCATCCGCCCCACCAGTAAGCTCTTTACGATACCTCGCAATAAAAGGAATAGTATCGCCTTTATCTAAAAGGGTTAAAATATTTTGAATCTGCTTTTCGTTAAGCTCTGTCTTTTTGGCTAAAAGTGCCGTAAGGTTTTGCATATATATTCTCCTGCTTTTAAAAGTGTGATTATAGCAGGTTTTATCAGATATAATTCTAATGAAATTTAGTAAAACAGTTTACAAACTTTTTACTTAAGCCAATTTTAAGCAAAAAACCAGCAAATGCCCTATTTTAGGCAAATTACAAAAAAACAGCAATTTTTAAAAAGTTTGCAAACCTCATATTTTTAAAAAATCAAAATCGATTTACAAACTTTTAGTTTTGTTTAAGTTTTAAAGCCCCATTTTATGGGCACTTTCAAACTTAAAATTAGCTGAAAGTTTGAAAACCTCTACTTTTAGGTGCGACAAAAAGAGATTTGCAAACTTTTTTAACCCCTCTAAAGCCCTTAAAATGGGAACTTTAAGCTAAGATTAAGCCAAAATTGCGTATAGTTTTACTTAAGTTTACAAACTTTTTTTGCAAATCTTCGCAAAAGTGCGTAAATAGCCTCCTTAAAAGCTTACTGTTAAGTTAAAAAGAGAAGAATAATAGTCTAAAAGCTCCATAAAACGAGCTATGACCCGACCGCAGAAATGCAAAAGGGGATTAAGACTCATACTTTCCTATTCCATAGAGGATATGCTTTTCATGACCCGACCGCAGAAATGCAAAAGGGGATTAAGACCCGTAAAGATAAAAGAGAACTTCCCTGTCACTTGAGTTCTATGACCCGACCGCAGAAATGCAAAAGGGGATTAAGACATTCTAAAAACCTCAGCACGGCTGAAAACTTGCCAACCGATGACCCGACCGCAGAAATGCAAAAGGGGACTTCGCTTCGCGAGTGAAAAGTTAATAGTGATACAAGTTGTAAAGATTATTAATCTCTAATGCATAATTCGGGTTTAAGTAGTTAAAAGGTAGGGAAAGAGCTCTTTTATGTGCATAATAAACTTTTTGAACTTTTTAAAAACATGTAAAGAAAATCTTAAAATCTTTACATGTATAGTTACGGATATAGTTACGGAGCAACTTTAATACCATCTTCAAGCAATACAATCTGCTTCGTCTCAATCAACTCTGTCAAAGTTCGTTTAAAGTTTTTCTTGCTCATATTAAAGATTTTTTTAATATCTTCTGCGTCGCTTTTGTAGGTAAATGGTAGGCTGCCACCAGCATCTTTGAGTAGTTGCACTATTTTGCCTTGGGCTTCGTTTACTTTGGCTTTGGCTCCTAGGGGTTGTAGGGAGAGGTCTAGTTTAAAATCTTTTCGTACCTGTTTAATGTAAACTTTTTTTCTGTCGCCTACTTTTATTGGTTCGAAGATTTCGTTTTTAAATAGCATACCTTCGTATTGGTTTTCGGCTATTACTTTGTATCCTAGTGGGGTTTGGGCTAGTACTATTGCATCTAGGGCTTTGCTTACATATAGACCCTTCATATCTCGGTTTATAAATTTGCCTATTTTTTGTGTGGCGTATAGTCTATCGGTTTGTTCATCTAGGCAAACACGAAGCAGATACTTTTTGCCAACTTCGAAACGCTCTTTTTGTTGCGAGAGTGGTACGAACAAGTCTTTTGGTAAACCCCAATTTACGAATGCCCCATACTTGTTGTAATCTACTGCTGTAAAGTAGCCATATTCGCCAAGTTTGGAGTAAGGTGTTTTTGTGCTTGCTACTGGTCTATCTTCGCTATCGGTATATACAAATACATCTATAAGCGAACCCATTGGCATTTCGTCTTCTATTATATAAGCGTTTGGTAGTAGTATCTCTTCTCTATCTTCAGCCTCTAAGAAAAAGCCATAGTCTGTGTCTCTTACGATTTCTAAAGTGTTTATTTCACCTATTTTTATGCTTGAATTTTTGATTTTTGTTTTAGTTGGAGTTTTATTGTTAGTCATTTAGTTATTCCGGCTATTAATTTTGTGATACACTCACAATTAGAGCCATAATTATAGCTAAAAATTTAGAGATATAGCAAACTCTAAGCTAATAGCTAAGAGTTTGTATAGTAGAAGAGTTTAACTATTTTTGATTTTGCTCTTTTTTCATTCTTGCTCTTACATCTTTAATCATATCTTCTGTAACAACAACACTTACACCAGATGCAAATTCGCTATCTCCATTTGGAGCGTAATAATTCATTGCTACTGGTTGTGGTTGTTTTGTACATCCAGAGAAAATTGTTACCGCTGCAAAAGCTACTGCCATTAAATTTAAAGTTTTCATGTTTCTTCCTTTTTTCATTCTAAAAAATATTAGAATTGTTTTATTTCCCATATTATATAATATACAGATTAAGGTAGGCTAAAAAATTGTCAAATTGTCATATTTTTTAATTTTAAAGCGTACATTTTATGGAAACTTTGCCTATTTAGCTGGAATTACACAGCAGTTAAAGATACTGCTAGTTACTAGAAATACACCTTACATAAAGCAAGAGAGTAATCCTATTAATCCACCAAAAACACCACCCCATACAACAAGCCACTCTAAGTGCTCTGCAATTAGTTTATTTACTAACTCTTTAACACTTTTAGGACCTAACTCATTAAGTCTGTTGCTTACTATATTATCTACTTTTGTTATTAAATCTTCGCTTAAAGAGGAGTGTTTTATATAATGATTAAGTTGCTTTTGAAAAGTCTCAGAAGAGACTATCGATATAATGGAGCTTTTTAACTTTTTGGTGAATGTTACCCTTAGTAACTCTAAGGAGTCTTCGCCACCAAATATATTTATAAGTTGCCCAAATTTTGACTCCATTACACTCTCTTTTAATGCATCGAAGGCTACATTAAAATCTGCTTCTTCTATTATTGGGCTTAAGTCTATCTTTTTCTCTTCTTGTTCGAAAAACTGTTCTAATCTGTTCTTTGTAAAGAACTGCTCCATTATCATACTCTTAATAGAGCTTTTAAATTTTTCGAAATTTAACTCTATAATACCAGAGCCGTAAATAAAAGGGATTTTGTTAAAAATCATATAGATTGCAAGCCAATTTGTAACTGCACCAGAGAGGGCAAAAAGCCCACTGTAGTAAAGGTACTTAGAGTATTCAGCTGGAACATAAAAAGAGCTTGCAATTAGTAAAATCGATACAATATTAACAATGCTAGATTTGCTAATCAACTATATATCCTTTTTAAGTAATCCATTTTAGAGTTCATATTTAAAAGTGCCATATCGGCTAACACTAATGCCATCATCGCTTCGCAAACTACTGCCCCACGAATTGCAACGCATGGGTCGTGGCGTCCCTCTAATTTATATGTAATCTCTTCATTATGAATATTTAGAGTTGTCTGCTCTTTAAATATAGATGGTGTTGGCTTAAACCATACTGTTGTGCTGATTGTATCGCCATTGCTAATACCACCTAACACTCCGCCACTATGGTTGCTCTCGAAGCCATTTTTTGTAATGTTATCATTATTTTGGCTACCCTTTAGACGGCAAGCATCTATGCCATCGCCAATTTCAACCGCTTTTGCTGCATTTATGCTCATCATCGCTTCGGCTAGCTTTGCATCTAATTTATGGTATAGTGGCTCGCCAAATCCAATAGGTACACCAGTTGCTTCTACAAGCACTGCTCCACCTACAGAGTCGTGCGATTTTTTAGCATCTTCTACCGCTTTGATTTGTGCTGATTCTGCATTTTTATCTAATGTTTTTACAATGCTTTTTTTTGCAAATTCAAAATCTCTATCTTCAGATTTTATGCCATCTATCTCTAAAATTCCAGCTTGCACCTCTATGCCTAACTCTTTAAGCATAAGCTTTGCTATTGCACCTGCTGCTACGCGTGCAGCTGTCTCTCTTGCACTGCTTCGCCCGCCACCTCTGTAGTCGCGAATACCATACTTATTCCAGTACGTAAAATCTGCATGTCCTGGGCGAAAAAGCTCTTTTACATTGTCGTAGTGTCGGCTCTTTTGGTCGCCATTAAAGATAACCATAGCTATTGGAGTACCTGTACTTTTGCCTTCGAATGTGCCTGATAAAATCTCTACACTATCACTCTCTTTTCTTGCTGTTGTTAAGTTACTTTGCCCCGGTTTTCTGCGGTCTAGCTCGCTTTGAATGTAGGCTAAATCTATATCTAAGCCCGCTGGTACGCCATCTACAATACAGCCAATCGCTCTGCCGTGAGATTCACCAAAAGTTGTAATTTTGAATTTAGCTCCAAAACTGTTCATACTAACCTCTTAACTTTTTTAGTGCAATCTCTGCTGCATCTTGTTGTGCCATTTTTTTGCTTTTGCCTTTTGCTTTTGCAATAGTTTCACCATTTAAAACAACTGCCACTTCAAATACTTTATTGTGGTCTGGTCCTGTTGCTCCAATTAATTCATAAACTGGTGTTACGCCGTGTGTTGCTTGTGTAAGTTCTTGCAGTGCTGTTTTGTAATCTTTGCATAGTGTGTCTAAATCTATTACAGGGTAAGTGTCTTCTAGTAACTTAACAGCTACTTTGTTTGCTTTTTCTAATCCAGACTCTAAATATATAGCACCAATTAATGCTTCGAATGCATTAGATAGCAAAGATGGTTTGCTTCGCCCTTTATTATTCTCTTCTGCTGGCGAAAGATATAAATAACTGCCCAAATCTATAACTTCAGCAAGTTTTGCAAAGCCACCCTCGTTTACTAAAGATGCTCTAATTTTAGAGAGTGTTCCCTCATCTTTTTTTGGAAACTTTTTAAATAGGTATTCGCCAACTATTAAGTCTAATACCGCATCGCCTAAAAACTCTAGCCGCTCATTATTGTAAGGCTTTTTATAACTTTTGTGAGTTAAAGCCTCAATAATCAACTGCTCATCTTTAAATTTGTAATCTATCTTGCTTTCTAATTTTGATAAATCTTGCACTGTTTCTCCTTTTATTGTATTGCACTCTGTTGTGCTTTTGCTGCTTGAGTTGCCAGATAATCGCACTGCTCATTTTGAGGGTGCCCATTGTGTCCGCGAACCCAAGTTGCTTTTATATTGTGAGCTTTGCTAACCTCTAAATACTCTCTCCACAGGTCATCATTTTTAACCTTTTTAAAATCTTTAGCTACCCAAGCATCTAGCCAGCTATTTATAGCATTTGCAACATATGAACTATCGGTTACAACCTCTACATCGCAAGGCTCTTTTAAGCGTTTTAAACCCTCTATTACGCCTGTTAACTCCATTCGATTATTGGTAGTATACTCTTCGCTTCCGCTAAACTCTTTTGTGTTGCCCTTAAACTCTAAAATTGTACCCCAGCCACCAGGACCTGGGTTTCCAAGGCTAGAGCCATCACTGTAGAGAGTAATCTGTTTTCTTCTCTTTTTTTCCAACTGTAACCTCTATTTTTGAACTAAATACTCTATGGCAATTTGGGCATCTTGTAAATGGCAAGGGGTAACTATTTTTACACTTAGTGCAGAGGTACAAAAATTTTAATCTACCGCTATCTATACCACACTTTTTACTACTACACAAAATATTTAGTGCATAATTCCCAGCTATTTTATCACAAGTATCTATAAGCCCATTTATATAGAACAACTGTTCTAATAGAATATTTTTACTAATTATATCTAAATCGATATTCTCTTTTTTTAATTTATCTAAAATATCTATTAAAATATCAAAATATTCACTTTTATAGTAAGCCCACGCCTCTTTTGGATTTAAAATAAAAAGTTTACGAATTAAAAATGGAGCATACTCTTTATGAGATTTTACAAGTTTTGCTATTTGCATAAATTTATCTTCTCTTGAGATAAAACTTCTATCTATCTCTTGGTATTTTAAATTCACTTTTAAAGCATTTACATTTTCGCCTTGTGCCTCTAAAACTTCTATAGCATCAAGTGCATTCTCAAAATTACTTAACTTTTCATAAATAAACTCTATCTGATAAAGTACCTCTATATTGCGTGGGTTTTTAGAGATAATCTCTAAATATATATCTAATGCTCTTTGCAAAAAACCAGCTTTAAAGTAAGCCATAGCTAAATTGTTAAGTATAGATGAATCTTTTGTATGTTTTAAAAGATATAGATATAAATTTATAGATTTTGCATACTCTCCACTCTTTTGGTATGCAATAGCTAATAAAAAAAGAGGCTTTTTCATAGACTCTTCAAATTTCATATTTTCTGTATCTAGTGCACACTCTTTAGAGTCAAAATTTTTTAAAAAACCCAAAAGCTCTTTTGCTCTTTGCTCCTGCTTCCAAATACTATAAGCATAAGATAAAACAGAGACTATAAAAACAATACCAAGCAGAAGTAAAATACTTACTATTGGGTCATTATAGTTTGGCAAAAAGCTATCCATTGAGTATCCTGTTTTATAGAGATTATTAGAGGTGCCCTTAAATGGCGTTAAGTTAAGGATTTCATATCCATATCTTGGCTTTAAGCTCAAAGCCAGAAGCGATGAAAATATTTACCATCGCAGTTATTCCAAGCGTTTGCGAAGAATCTAACTTAAAAAGCCGAGATAAACTATTAGCTTTACAGCCGTTTAAACTAGATTCTTCGCATCCGCTCAGAATGACGGCGATGGTGAGCTTTAAATTTACTACAATTTATGGAAGTAAATTCCTTAACTTAATGGCATTCTAAGGTGCCTAATAATAAGCACTGCTAAGAGTGCTTATGTAGTATTAATTAACTTTTAAAGAATTTACTAGCCATATCCATTACGCCGTCTATTCCACCTACTTTGCTAAGCAAATCGCTAGCAATATTGCTATCTTCGCTTGTTACTTTATCTACTAAATTTGGTAAAACATCACTAAGAGCTTGCTTTGCACTATCTACATTTACACCTAGCTCATTAGCAAACTCTTCTACTTTATCGCTTCCTAAAAGTTCTGTAACTTGTTCTTTATCTATTGGAGCATTTTCACCATTGCCAATCCATGAGCTAATAGTCTCGCCTAAATTTCCATTTGTAACATTAGAGATGATAGAGCTTAAATCTAATCCTCCATCTTCACTATTACCACCAAAAATTGAACTTAAAGCTCCTGTGATTTTATCTGTGTCGATTCCAGTTGTTGCATCATCGCTGTTACCTTGAATCATACTCGCACCCATTTTTAATAAATCCATCATATCCATAACTGTATCCTTTTATTATTAGTGGAGCTTTTACAACTCCTTGGAAAAATTATAGCACAAAATAGTTTGAATTAGGTATAATTACAGCAATGATTGAAGAAGCATCTATAGAGAGATTAAAAACATCCATTGATATTGTTGATGTAATAGGAAGTTACATAGAGCTTAAAAAGAGTGGTGCAAACTTTAAAGCCAACTGCCCTTTTCATGGCGAAAAGACACCTAGCTTTGTTGTAAGCCCACAAAAGCAGATATTTCACTGCTTTGGTTGTGGCGTTGGCGGAGATAGTGTAAAGTTTGTAATGGAGATAGAGAAACTGAGCTACCCAGAAGCGATAGAGAAGCTTGCAAGTAACTATAATATTCCTCTACAATACAGCAAAGGTAGAGGCTCTTTGAATGATGAGAAGAGAGTTTTAGAGCTCTTAGAGCAGTGGTATAAAAAGAATCTATCTCAAAATCAAGATGCCCATAAATACTTAACGGATAGAGGTATAGAGGAGCGTTTTATAGAGCACTTCGAAATTGGCTATGTAGGGAGTGGGCAGAGCGTAATAGAGTACTTAAAAGCGAACCAAATTCCTCTGCCAAAAGCTGTTGATGCAGGGGTAATTGCAGTTGGAGAAAGGGGCGAGTATTACGCAAGGCTAACTGATAGAGTTATATTTCCTATCTATAATGCAAGTGGCTCTATTGTTGGTTTTGGGGGTAGAACTTTAGGTAATCACCCTGCAAAATATATCAACTCGCCACAGACGAAGCTTTTTAATAAATCTAGGCTTCTGTATGGTTACAATTTGGCAAAGCGAGATATTTATGATAAAGGTAGAGTAATTGTAACTGAGGGGTATTTAGATGTAATAATGCTACATCAAGCTGGCTACACCACAGCTGTTGCAACTCTTGGAACTGCTTTAACAAGCGAACATTTGCCAATTTTACGAAAGGGCGAGCCTAAAATTATTTTAGCTTACGATGGCGACAAAGCGGGGCAAGCTGCGGCTCTAAAGGCTTCTAAATTGCTTAGTGCAAATGGATTTGAGGGCTCAGTAGTGCTTTTTCCAGAGGGTAAAGACCCAGCCGATATGGTAAGTGGTGGCGACAGAGAGGGGCTAAAAAATTTGCTAGAGAATGGTGTAGATTTAGCAATCTTTGTAATAGAGCAGATAAAAAACAGTTTCGATATTAACAACCCATACCAGAAACAAAATGCTATTGCTGAAGTTAATAACTATTTAAATACGCTAAAGCCAATAGTAAGAGAGGCATATGCTATAGAGGCTGCTAGAATTTTCGCCTCTCCTATTGCATACTTTAAAGCTAAAAGAGGACGAGAACAGATGCCACAAGCTCCTCAAGAGCAAATTATGCAACTACCCAAGGACCCAGCATGGGAGGCAATTTTAAAAAAACTTTTAGAGACGCCAAGCTTAGTAGATGAACTGTTAGATGTTGTAGATTTTTACTTTGCAAGAGGTTATGAAGATGCATTTAGAGCACTTGCTGGTGGTAATTTTGACCACCCAATCTTAAGAGGCATAGAGGTAGATGAGAATATTCCGCTTTTAAGCGACGAAGAGTTTAAAGCACAAGTACTAAAAGAGTTAGAGATATTCTATAAACAGAGGCTAAAGAGCCTAATGGCAGATAGAAATTTAGATTATAAACGAAAGAGTTTTCTAATACGAAAGATAAAAACAGATATACTTCCAAGAATTAAAAAAGGCGAAATGGTTAGCTTTGAGCTAAACTCATTGTAGTACAGGGGAAATTATGAGAGCAATATCACTTTTTAGTGGCGGGCTAGATAGTATGCTAGCGATAAAGATGATGGTAAATCAAGGTATAGATGTTACTGCACTACACATTTTTACAGGTTTTGGTGGTAAAAAAGATGTACGAGACGAATTGGAGCGTCGTGCTAAAATGGCGGGTGCAGATTTTGTAGCTGTAGATGTAAGAGAAGAGTATATCCAAGAGGTACTTTTTGACCCTAAATATGGGTATGGCAAAAACTTTAACCCATGTATTGATTGCCACGGTTATATGTTTAAAATTGCTAAATATATGTTAAAAGATTTAGACGCTAAATTTTTAGTTACAGGCGAAGTTTTGGGTCAAAGACCAATGAGTCAGCGAAAAGATGCCTTAAAACAGGTACAAAAATTAGCCGAAGATGAAGATGGGCTAATCTTAAGACCCCTTTGTGCCAAACTTTTAGAGCCAACAAAACCAGAGATAGAGGGTTGGGTTGATAGAGAGAAACTTTTAGATATTAGTGGACGAAACAGAGAAGTTCAACTAAAAATGGCAGCTGAATTTGGCTGGGATGATTACGAATCGCCAGCAGGTGGATGTTTGCTAACCGAGCCGGTATATAGCCAAAAGATTAGAGAGTACTTAGAGTTCGAAGAGTTTAGTGTTGAGTCTATAGATTTACTAAAATATGGTCGCCACTTTAGGCTTCCAGATGGTTCAAAATTAGCAGTTGGTAGAGATGCTGAAGATAATAAAGCATTAAGAGAGTTAAACAACAGCAGTTATATAGGTTTCTCATTGCCAATTATTGGACCATATAGCGTTATTCATAAAGATGCAAGCGAAGCAGAAAAAGAGCTTGCAGCAAAGATAGCAATTACTTACGGAAAGTGCAAAAAAGGGCAGAAGTATAGTGTAGAGATTGCAGGTAAAGATTATGAAGTAGAACCTTTTGATACAAAAGCGGAAATAAAGCAATATTTTTTTAATCCAGACATAAAATAGGGGCTACTTTTTAAACAATATTAGGTATAATGCGTCGCATTTTCTATCTCTTAAGGCACCTTTATTGTTAGGTTCCAATAGAAATGATTTTTTTTGAAAGGAAACGATATGCCAAAAATGAAGAGCGTAAAAGGCGCTGTGAAGCGTTTTAAAGTTAAAAAAAGTGGTAAAATTAAGCGTGGAACTGCTTATAGAAGCCACATTTTAACTAAAGTAGATGGTAAACACCATAGACAGATGAGAGCACCAAAACACGTTGATAAAGTTGATGCTAAGCAAATCAAAGAGATGATAGTTTAATTAAAACTATTTAACTATAAACTCCCCTCATTTTAGGGTAAGTTCGATTGATAATATCGACACCGAAATTAGAGTTTAAAAATTTACGGTAAAGAAGAAAAGGAAAACAGATGAGAGTAAAAACTGGCGTCGTAAGAAGACGAAGACACAAAAGATTATTAAAAAAAGCTAGAGGCTTCTATAGCGGTAGAAGAAAACATTTTAGAAAAGCAAAAGAGCAACTTGAGCGCTCAATGGTATATGCTTATAGAGATAGAAAGCAGAAAAAAAGAGAATTCAGAAAACTTTGGATTATCAGAATTAATGCAGCAGCTAGATTAAATGATATTAGCTACTCAAGATTTATGCACGGTTTAAAACTGGCAAATATCGAATTAGATAGAAAAATTTTAGCAGATATGGCAATGAATGAGCCATCAGCATTTGCAAGCGTTGCAGAGGCTGCAAAGTCTGCATTGAAGTAAATCTCCTCCCCCCCCCATTTTGTTTAAGTGTTAGGTAGCAATATGCTACCTAAGCTGTATAAGTGCTACCAACATTGCCATTAAGTTAAGGAATTTACTTCCATAAATTGCAGTACATTTAAAGCTCACCATCGCCGTCATTCTGAGCGGATGCGAAGAATCTAGTTTAAACGGCTGTAAAGCTAATAGTTTATCTCGGCTTTTTAAGTTAGATTCTTCGCATCCGCTCAGAATGAATGCGATGGTAAATATTTTCGTCACTTCGGACTTTGAACTTAAAGCTAATAAATGGATATAGAATACTTAACTTAATGGCATTGGTGCTACCAAACAATTAAACCCTACTACTCTTTATTATTAACAACTTTATCAATATCTTTAGCAGCCTTCTCTAACTCTTTAGAAAAACTATTGAAAAAATTAGTAGTTTTATTAATATCTATAGTTATCTTATCTTTGTTAGCTGTGATTCCAATATCTTTTTCGTCAATCTTATCAACTTTAGATTTAATTTTTTTTGCTGTCTGTTCAAAAGTTTTACCTAATTTATCAAAAAATGCTTTTGTTTTTTTAGGCTCTATTATAATTTTATCTTTTTCGGTAGAGATACCTATTTTTTGTAGTATTTTATCATCATCATTTTTGTGATTTCTATTTTGTGTTATAGTACTGTTTTTTATAAGAGTTTTATTATTTTCATTTTCATTATTTTGCTTACAACCATTTAATGATATTAGTAGTAATAAGATTAAAGATATATTTACTTTTTTTAACATTTTCACCTCTCTATTACAAAGCTAACACTTTATATTTATATAGAAGAGATTATCTTAAAAGAGCTTTTATAAATCTTAATGGCATCTTTATTTATGATAAAGGTACAGTGAAAGCACTGTACCCTACGGGGAAAAATATATTTTTGTAGGGTATAGTACCCTTACACATCAAAAGCATTTATCTTTATGCTTATTTACAGTGGAACTACCCTAATTTTATCATCAAGCTTCTGCTTTAGTATACCTTCGATTGCAAATAGTGTTCCGGTGCTTGCACTTGCACAACCATTACATGCACCTAAGTAGCGAATATAGATGTCTGTATTTTCGCCATTATCTTTTATATCTAAAATTTCCATATCTCCACCATCCATTACTAACATATGACGAATGTGTTTATCTATTATATCCTCTATTGCAGCTCTCTTTTCATCGATACTCATCTGCTTAAATGGCTTATCTACTACCTCTTTAGTTGCTTTTTTCGCTTCGTCTATTTCGATTCTTGTCTCTCTTAAAATATCGGCTAAGTAGTGTTTTGATAGTTTATCGCCAGCTCCTGGGAATTGACAACTCTTGTCATAAGCACCAGCTCTTGTAATTTCGACTAAATCTTTTAAGTTATCTATATCGAAACGCTTAATGCTCTCTTTTATAAAGCGAGTTGTAGCACCTGTAAAGCTATCTACCACATCGCCCTCTTCTATCTCTTCACCTTTGTATGTTTTAGCAGCACAATATAGGGCATCTATCATTACATTTGTTAAAAATCTGTAGCTTGGTGGCAGAGCCGATTTGTTTGGGTTCTCTCTTAAAAAATACTCTAAACCCTTCTCTTTGAGCTCTAATATTTCGTCTCGAGTTTTATTTTTAGCTACTAATCCGGCGATTGAAGCTACTGCTAAAAGTTCGCTCTCTCCAAAAACTTCTAACTTGCAGTCTACTATCTTCTTTTCATTGTTTAGTGCCCAATAAATTTTAATAGCCAAGCCACCTCTGCAAGAGCCGTAACTATAAGTAAAAAGTTCTGCATTTTGACTCTTTGCTTCATCTTCGCTAATTGTTCCAATATTTTGTGGTCTGTTTACCAAAGAGTCTATTTTAAAGTTTTCTCTTACCTGTGGTAGTACATCTGCTTTACTCATTTTGCCTCCTTGCATATTCCACCTGATATTTCACTTCGAATTTGTGCAACTGCCTCTTTTACAGCTTCGATAGCTGTTTTTATCTCTTCTTCTGTATTGTTGATATTTAAGCTAAAGCCCACTACACAGTGCTTTAAAGAGCTATCTAGCGAAGCTATATCTATTATACTTGTTCTCTCAAAATTTCTATTGGCAAATGTTGCAAAAGAGTAAGCTACTATATCTTTTTGTGCCAATCTATCAAGCAACATAGAAGCATGAACATCTGCAAATGCCATAATGCAAACATTTGGAACCCTAAGAGCCCATGGAGCTAAAGAGTATGAATCATTCATCTGCAATAAGCCCTGCTCTAACTCATCTCTAAGCTCTCGCACATCTTCCATATCGAAATCTAGGGCATCTATTGCATTCTCTAACGCTGTTGCAAAACCTATAACACTTGAAATCTCTTTTGGCATTGCTCTTAAAGAGGCTTGCTCGCTATCTGCACCATAAATTAGTGGCATTAACTCTGGAGCTTTTTCATTAATGTATAGTGCTCCAATATCTTTTGGTCCATGTATTGTGCTACCCTCAAAACTAAGGTAAGCAACCGCATTTCTTTGCACACTTACGGGTATTTTACCAATAGCGTGTGTTGCATTACAATATAACGGTATATCGTGCATTGAGCAAGCTACGCTTATCTCTTCGATTGGCTGGATTACCCCGCTCTCTTCATCTACTAATGGCACCGATACAAGTGCTGTTTTAGAGTTTAAGTACTCTTTTAAAAGCTCTACATCTATTGTACCATCTACAGTTGCTGGGATTCTATAAACCCTACACCCCTGCGATTCTAAAAATTGTGCAAGTTTTAACTCATCTATGCTAGCTCTTGCCGAAATTATAATAGAGTTTTTTCTACCTGTTAAGATATACTGTAGATACATCGACATAAAAACTTGCGAAGTAGCTTCGCTTGCAGATGATGTTAAGATAATGCTATCTTCATCTTTTGCCTCAATAGACCTATATATTTTATCAATCGCTTGACTATAAGCTTTTAAAGCTTTTTGGTTTGGCTTTGCTAAGTTTTTTAAATCTATCGCTTCACCATAAAAAGGCTCCATCGCCTCTTTTACATTACTGCTTAATTGTGTTGTTATATTACTATTTAGTAAAATTGACACGCTCTCTCCTTTAGGAGTAATTTTATCTGAATTTACAATTAAGTAGCTTTATCTCAACTTAAAAAACTATTATGCTAAATAAAAATTTAATTTTAACTATTATATTCATAAGCTTAATATGCTTTTATCTTTTATAAAAAATAAAATTAATTGATAAATTTTAGTAAAAAATGGCGACTTTTAGGTATTATTAGGTTTTTAAAACCCAAACAATAAAACAAACGAGGTAGTAGAAGTTATGAAAATTTCATTAAGACAAATAGAGATATTCTTAAAAGTTGTAGAGTCACAAAATTTAACAAAAGTGGCGCATGAATTGGGATTAAGTCAATCTGCAGTCTCTATGTCTATTAAAGAGTTAGAAAATATTATCGGAAGGAAACTGTTCGATAGAATTAATAAAAAACTTATATTAAACGAGATAGGTAGAAGCTTTTATCAAGCAGTACTGCCACTCTTTAAAAAACTCTCAGATATAGAGACAGAGTTTCAAAATAGCGAAGATAAAGGTAGCGTGCGTGTAGGTGCGAGTACTACAATTATCGATTATTTAATGCCATCTATTGTATGTGATTATATGGGGCGTTATCCAAATGTAAAAATAGATTTAAAAGAGGGGAACACAAAAGATATTGTAACTCTTGTAAAAGAGGGCAAAATCGATATGGGCTTTATCGAAGGCGAAGTAGAAGATAGCGATATTATAAAAGAGGTTATTGGGCAAGATGAATTAGTAGTTGTAAGTGCTAACGAAGAGTTAAAAGGTAAAAATTTAAAATTAGCAGATATCGCTAACTACCGCTGGGTACTTAGAGAAAAGGGTAGCGGAACTAGAAATGTATTTTTAAATTATATTAAAGATAGCGGTGTAAAATTAAATATATTCTTAGAATTAGGACATACTGAATCTATTAAAAGTCTACTACTTAGCAAAAAACCAGTAACTTGTATCTCTAAATTAGCAGTTCATAACGAGTTACAAAATGGTGTTTTGTTCGAATTAGATATTAAAAATTTTAAGTGTACAAGAAACTTTTATGCAATTTATCATAAAGATAAATACAAAAGTGAACTATTCAGTAAACTTTATGATTTTTCAAAAGAGATGATAGTTAGTGTTATGGAAAACAGAGGCTGTAAAGGTAGTTGCTAAAAGATACTAAAGCCAAAAGCATTATGCTTTGTACTTTATGCTTTTGGCTTAAAGCAGAATTATGCACCACTCCAGCCATGCATTTTTTTAGAAGATAGAACTAAAAAATTATCTATTTGCATCTTATTAGAGGCTACATAGTTAGACTCTATTAACTCACTCTCTAATTTATATGCCAACTCTCTATCGTTTTTATCCAAAAATATAAATATAGGTGCTCCATTTTTCAAAGCTGAATATACTCGTTTAAAAAAGCTTTGCATTTCATTTGGTAGATTTGTTATAAATAGGTAATCGTAAAGCTTTGCTTGAATATTAAATTTAGCTCTATTCTCATTTACATATTTTACTTTTGTAATATCATCTTCTAAATACTTTAGCTTCTCTTCGTCATCTTGACTAAAAGTTAAAATTAGATACTCGCTATCAAAATCACTACCTTTACAGAAATTCTGTATGTTTTTACAAATTGTATCATCTTTAGCAAAGTGCATAACTCTCATTCCAGGAACTTGCATTAAAGAGTTAAGTAAATTATCTATCTCAGCCATTTTTAAACTCCGCTAAGTTCTCTAAAAGTTGAGTATGTATCTTGCTATTACTTGCAACTATTATATTATCTTTTAAGCTGTACTCTCCTCCATTTAAAGAGCTAACTGCTCCACCTGCCTCTTGCACTATTAATATGCCAGCTGCTACATCCCAAGGTTGCAAGTTTACTTCGTAAAAACCGTTTACCTTTCCTTGTGCTAAGTAGCATAAATCTACAGCTGCTGCACCTAAACGGCGTATATCTCTAATTTTTGGAAGTAGTTTTTGCATACTATTAATTACCCACCAATACTCTGCACCCATTTCGTGTTTAACATATGGAAAACCCGTTGCGATTATAGAGTTTTGTAAGCTCTCTTCATTTGTAACTTCTAATTTTTCTTCATTACAAAATGCCCCCTGCCCTTTTTGAGCATAAAAAAACTCTTCTAAAATAGGATTATATACTATAGCCTCTAATGCTTCACCATTACTCCAAATACCCACACTAATACCAAGGTGCGGGAATTTATGCACAAAGTTAGTAGTACCATCTATTGGGTCTATAAATATAGCTTTATCTGGTAGTTTGCCACCTTTAAAGCTCTCTTCTCCTACAATTTCATACTCTTTATAAAGCGGTGCAATCTGCCCAATTAAAAACTCTTCTACCTCTTTATCATATTTTGTAACAAGCTCTGTTGCACTCTTTTTATCAGCATCTACTGTTTTAGCATAACCATTTTTAACAATTATACCAGCCTCTTTTACAATCTTTTTTAACTCTTCAAATCTATTCATAAAGATGATTATACAGATAATAACTGAAGTTAATAAGTTAATTTTTGCAAAGCATTCACAATTTTTCGATAAAATCGTAATTATTTTCAAGGAGATTTTAAAATGAGAAAAATAATAAATACAGTAATTGTAATTTCGATACTTACAGCAATTACTTTTTTTAGCTATAAATCATACTCTAGTGCAAAAGAGTTAGAGAGAGTGAATACAAGTTACTATAAAGCTCAAACAGATATTTCAAAACTTATAAAGCGACGCTTCTCTTCAATACTAGATAAAATAACTATGGGAATGACAAAAAAGAGTAGCAAAGCAGTCGATTTAAATATGTTAAAAGCCAAAAGAATAGTATTAAAAGAGGAGAATAAACGATATACAATATACCTTGCTATATCTGCTACAATTTTACTTCTGCTCTATTTTATATTAGATATTACAACTTTTAGTCTAACTGTCGCCCTTGCTTCGCTTATAACACTTTTATATGGAATAGTAACACCGATTTTAATGATTGTAATACATAAGTATGTAAATTATTTAGGAGATATTGTACTCTCTTTTGAATCTAAAACAATTATTGGGACAATAGAACATCTATATCATAATGCAAATTATCCTGTAGCTATAGTTATTTTACTCTTTTCTGTAATTGTGCCACTTCTTAAAACAGCAAGTATGATAGCTGTAATTATTTGGAAAGAGTTACATATTGCTAAAAAATTAGTTGCACTATTTAAACATTTGGGTAAATGGTCTATGTTAGATGTATTTGTTGTATCTTTGCTTTTAGTATATTTAAGTGCAGGTAGCAGTGAAAATAGTTATAGTGAAATAGAGAGTGGATTATATATCTTTTTGATATATGTGATATTATCAATTATTACATCAATTAGTGTGAATAGTGTTTTGGAGGGCAATAGCGAGAAAAGTGTCTCAGTAGCTTAAAAAGCTGCTGAAGCACGATTTTTATTTCTTTTTATAGAGTTTTTGCTATTTATATTTAAATTTATTTGTTCTAAAATAACCTCTGATAGAAGGTCAATATTTTCGCTTAGTGCATCTGCAACAAGCATATATTTGGCGTCCATTGTGTTTTTAGTACCATTTACTTCCGCAAACAGCTTTCTATCTTCAAACATAGAAGTTAAAAAAGAACTTAGATTTTTTTTATTCATCGTTTGTTCCTTAAAATTTCAGTCGTTGCTGTTAAACAACTCAGAAATTATAGCTAAGTTATTTTTAAAGAAACATAAAAATAACATTTTTTATTTAAAAATATGTAAATTTTATATTAATATATATATTTTCTCTAAAAAATACTTCATATGTATAAATATGACCAATTTATAGGCTTATTTTCAATTTTATCCATAAAATAGCACTACTTTTTTCATATTAATTAATTTAAAAAGTCTATATTCTTCTACTATTTTATGTATATAAAAGGAATATTTATGTCAAATACAAATTTTAATATATTAAATAATTTTACTCTATTTGTGCATTAAATCTCGCTATATAATTAAAACAAGGAGACATATATACCCATTTTAGAGCAAATTAATATAGGCTGTAGTTTGGTCTAGGATGGGTATAGTTCTACATAAAATTAAAAATATGTAGTATTTAAACAAAGTAAACACTTGCAAGATAAACCCAAATATTATATATAGTACGTAAGTTTAGTTAATAAATTTTATGTAGCTAAAACTATTAATGTAGTATTAAAAGGTAGATTTGAAAAATTATTTAATATAGGTAAGTTATAAGGAAGAATGAGAACAAGAGTATTTTAGATTATTCCCAAATGCACCTTATGGTGCTATAAAGGAATAAGTAAAGTTTAATATTGATTAAACTTATTTACCTGCATTCTTTTTATCTCTAATATGCTTTCTTCTATCTATTGGGTTTAGATATTTTTTTCTAATTCTAATACTCTCTGGGGTAATTTCGATTAACTCATCCTCTTCAATCCACTCCATAGCATTCTCTAAACTCATATTTCTAGGAGGTACAAGTTTAATTGCATCATCTGCACCACTTGTACGCATATTTGTAAGTTGCTTACCCTTAAGTGGGTTTACTTCTAAATCACCTGGTCTTGCGCTCTCGCCAATTACCATACCATTATATACTTTATCTTGTGGCTTAATAAATAGTACACCTCTAGCTTGTAGGTTGTATAGCGAGAATGCAACCGCAGTACCATCATCCATAGAGATTAATGCACCTTGTGTTCTACTCTCAACTGTACCTGTATATGGACGATACTCAATAAATGAGTGATTCATAATCCCCTCACCTTTTGTATCTGTTAAAAATTCGCTTCTAAAACCAATAAGACCACGAGCTGGAATTTCAAACTCTATTCTTACAGTACCATCAGGCATTGGAGTTAGAGAGGTCATATCAGCTTTTCTCTTACCAAGCTTCTCGATTGCAACACCTTGGAACTCTTCTGGAACATCTACTACTAAGTGTTCAAATGGCTCCATCTTTACGCCATTTTCCTCTTTTACAACAACCTCTGGACGTGCTAGTAGGAATTCGTAACCCTCTCTTCTCATATTCTCTGCTAAAATACCAATTTGTAACTCTCCACGACCACTAACTTTAAAACTAGCATCTCCTAGAGGCTCCATCTTCATAGCGATGTTTGTCTCCATCTCTTTCTCTAAACGCTCTCTAATTTTGTTAGATGTTACATGTTTACCCTCTGTACCAGCTAATGGACCATCGTTTACACTCATTACAATCGAAAGAGTTGGCTCTTCTATATGTAGTGGGTCAAGTGCTACTGGGTTACTCTTATCTGCAACAGTATCTCCAACATCAATATCTGCAAAACCTGCGATTGCAACAATATCGCCAGCTTCTGCTTCGTCAATCTCTACTCTATCAAGACCAACAAAACCAATCAGTTTACTTACACGAGATACTTTTTTAGTGCCATCTGCTTTCATAAGCATATACTCATCGCCCTTTTTAATCTTACCGTTAAAAATTCTGCTAATACCGATACGACCAACAAAGTTATCACTATCTAGTGTAAATACTTGTGCTTGTGTAGGCTCTTCGCTACTTCCTTTAGGGTATGGAACTTTCTCTAAAATTGCCTCGAAAAGTGGAGTCATATCTTTGTTTTCATCATCTATATCCCACTTAGCATAACCATCTCTAGCCGCTGCGTAAAGTACTGGAAACTCTAACTGCTCTTCATTTGCATCAAGTGCTACCAAAAGGTCGAATACTTCATCCATAACTCTATCTGGCTCAGCACCATCTTTATCGATTTTGTTAATTACAACGATTGGTACAAGCCCAAGCTCGATAGCTTTTTTCAAAACAAATTTAGTTTGTGGCATAACACCCTCTTGTGCATCTACAAGAAGCAGTACGCTATCTACCATTTTTAAAACACGCTCAACTTCACCACCAAAATCGGCGTGACCCGGAGTGTCAATAATGTTAATCTTATGGTCGCCATAAACAATAGCAGTGTTTTTAGAAAGAATTGTAATACCTCTCTCTTTTTCAATGTCATTACTATCCATAACTCTATCTTGAACCTCTTGGTGCGCCTCGAAAGTACCACTTTGCTGTAAAAGTTGGTCTACTAATGTAGTCTTACCGTGGTCAACGTGAGCAATTACGGCAATGTTCTTAATTTTTTGCATATATCTTTATCCTAATTAAATTTGTGCAATATTACCCAAATTTTGTTTAAAACCTGAGAGGAATAGAGTATAATAGTTACTTTTTGAGGGTCAGACGTTGAATATCCACCTATATTAATCTTTTTCAGGTGGATATTCAACGTCTGACCCTCAAAAAATATATCGGCAGACACACAGGTTTGCCCCTACACACTAACCCCTATATCCTAACCCCATATATTTCATGGTAACTCTTTAAGGCATATCTATCTGTCATTGAAGCTATATAATCAGCAACTATCCTATGGCTTGGGCGATTTTGTTCTCGTTGTGCTTCTGGCAAAAGTAGTGGTTCTTGCATATAAGCACTGTAAAGTCTTTCTATACACTCTTTGCCTGCAAACATCTTTTTTACTATTACATTATGTTTATATAGCTTTTTGTAGAGCTTTGCTTTTAATAGCTTTAACTCTCTTGCTATCTCTTTGCTCTGCCCTATTTCTAAGTTTTCATCAGCTTTAAAGTAACTACACAGTGGCTCATTTGCTCTATATTTAGCTATAAACTCTTTAGAATTATTCATAAAATCTTCTACCAAAATTTTAATAATTGCTGCAACTAAACGGTGTCTGAACAAATGTTCTTTTGGTTTTATCCCCTCTTTTTCTACCATTTTAGTAGCTCTTATAATTAATGGTTCATCTTTTAAATCTTCGTAACTTATTAAGTTGTACTTTATGCCATCATCTATATCGTGGCTTGTGTAAGCGATTTCATCAGCGTGGTCTACTATTATCGCTTCGAAACTTGGATGATAGTCTAAGTTAAAGTTATCTACTATCTCTTGTGGGAAAAAACTCTTTTTATATGGTGCTGAGTGTTTTAAAACACCCTCTAGTGTTGCGTAGCTTAAATTTAAGCCATCAAAATTTTTATATCTCTTCTCTAATTTCGTTAAAACTCTAAACGATTGAAAGTTGTGCTCAAAACCATTTTTAAAGCCATCTCTTTTAAGCAATCTATCTAACTCATCTCCACCAACATGCCCAAATGGGGTGTGCCCTAAATCGTGGCTAAGAGCTATTACCTCAGCTAAAGTTTCGTTTAAGCCTAATTGCCGAGACAGAGTTCTAGCAATTTGTGCTACCTCTATAGAGTGGGTTAATCTTGTTCTAAAGTAGTCACCCTCGTGGTTTATAAATACTTGTGTTTTATACTCTAATCTTCTAAAAGAGCTACAGTGTACTACCCTGTCTCTGTCTCTTGCGAATGGGTCTCGAAAGTCCTCTTCGTAATTGTAAAATCGTTTAAAAGCTAACATTTTTTACCTTTTTGTTATTTTTTTACTAAATAATATGAAAAGTTTGATATAATATTCCTAATTGTATCTAAAAATAGTATATGGAGGGCTAAAATATGAAAGTAACGCTAATGCACAATACTCCATTAGATGTGTGTGCTCACGCTATTAGAACTTGTTGGCAGAGTTTTGATAATAGCGATGAGGGTGGAGAAAAAGATAAAGCTTTAATAGATAGAGTTGGTAACAAATTTAAACACGGCTCAACTTTAGAGCATCTTGTTTATACAATATATATTCAAGGAATTAGCCGTGCCCTACTACAAGAGTTAGCCCGCCATAGAGTTGCAAGCCTTAGCGTAAAATCTACAAGATACACCCTAAAAGAGCTTAAAAATATAGAGCCATTTGAGGTAGGAGATTTCGAAGGAGCAGCTAAATTTATTACGCTTACAGGCAATGAAGATGTAGATAATGCATCTATTATGGCGTTAAATAATTTACAATCTCTATTAAAAAAAGGAATTAGCAACGATATAGCTAAATATGTTCTACCAGAGTGCTATAAAACAGAGCTTACATGGACTGTGAACGCTCGTTCTTTACAAAATTTTCTAGCTCTTCGAAGCTCTAAAAGTGCTTTATGGGAGATTCAAGAACTTGCTAAAAAGATTTATGATATTTTACCAAGTGAGCACCAATATATTTTTAAAGACTTTATGTCTAATACAAGTGAGTAAAATATGAAAAAGATACTTTTTATTATCATAACTATATTTAGCTTAGCATACTCTCAAGTGTCACAATCTATTATTAATAGTTTAAACTCTCCTCAAAGAGCATTGGTAGAACAACTATATGCACAAAATGGATATAACTACCTTTGGGTTGGGCACCCTAGTAAACTTGCAAAAGCTACAAATGCACTAAGTAATGGTTACTATAACTATAAAAATAAAGAACTTCACCGAACTGAAATTACAAGACTACTATATGCTTTAGATGCAGGTGGTTTAGATGCATACAACACTTCTAAACTAGATGTATTAATTACCGATGCTTACTTAAGACTTTTACATTTTATAAGAATTGGCGATGTAAATTGGGGTTTAGTAAAACAAAAAATAGCAAGCTTAAGAAGCCAATACAATACCAAAGCTGTTTGGGAGATGCATATAAAAAGTATGCCAAGTGCTAGCACAATTTTAAAATATATCCAACAAAACCGCGTAAATGCTTTGCTTATGCAGAGTGTTGGGCAAAAAGAGAGATATAAATCTTTTATAGATATTTTACAATACTATCGCAAAATTCCAGAATTTAGAAAGGTTCCATATGGTTCTATTATTAAATATGGTAGTAGAGATAGAAGAATTTACCAAATCAAACGCCGTCTTAGATTATTGGGTGATTTCTCTCGTGCCGGACATATTAATAGAAAGTTCGATAGAGAGCTAGCATATGCAATACAACGCTTTAAGAAACGCTTTAATTTAAGAGGTGGTAATGGTTATATAGATAATGACCTTTTAGCATATATTAACCTTCCAAAGAGTTATTATCTTAATAAAATTATTGTAAATTTAGATAAAACAAAAGTATTTTTGCCAAATTTTGGTTCTACATATGTAGAGGTTAATGTTCCAGAGTTTAAAATGCGTTTTTATCAAAATCATCAAGAGGTGTTCTCTTCCGATGTAGTTGTAGGTATGCTAACACGCCCTACTCCAATATTTGATGACTATTTAGAGTATATTGTTGTAAATCCAACTTGGACGGTTCCAAATAGCTTAATTCGAGAAGATTTGATACCTGCAATTAAAAAATATCCAAATGTATTCCAAATTGCACACTTAAAAGCGTATCAAGGTGGCAGAGAGGTAAAGCCAAACCTTCAAAAAATTTTAGCATTAGAGGGTACTCATCGTAACTCTCCATATAGAATTGTTCAACAACCAGGACCAGAAAATGCATTAGGACAAGTTAAATTTATGTTCCCTAATAAATACTCGGTATATCTGCATGATACACCAGAGAAGGGTTTGTTTAGAAATAAGTATAGATATAATAGTTCAGGCTGTATGCGATTAGAAGACCCAAGAGGGTTTATGAATATGTTATTGCCATACACAAATAGCCGTTATACAAGTGCTAGCGATGCTATAAATACTGGTAAGACTATACGCATACCATTAAAACATAAAATTCCTGTACATATTGTCTATTTTACACTAGAGTTCGAAAATGGAGCTCCTAAATTTCTATTCGATGCATATATGTACGATAAGATGGTAGAGGAATCAACAGCTGGTAATATTAAATATGGATTTGAAGTGCCAGCTCAAAGATTACAAGAGGTTAGTAACTAATTAGACTTTATAGAAAGAGTCTATTAGTTAAATTGGGCTTAATTAACCCATATTTAACTAAAAAACATATAAAATTAACAAAAAAGGATAATTATGTCACCAGTTAGAGATATATCAACATTTCTTTGGATTATGCTGTTTTATATTTTTGCAAAATATGCAGCAGTAGATTTAGATATGCCAACACTCAATATGAATTATATTATTTGGGCACCAGATGACCAATTTTATCTTACTACAAAAGATGCATTTATAATTGCGGGAGTATTTTTACTATTTATCGAAATATACAAAGCTGCAACATATGGAGAGTATAGCCCATTAGAGACAATCATTAGTTTTATTACATCAGTTATATATTTAGCAGTTTTTCTATTATGGCATAGAGCACATACTGTTGAATTTTTTATTCTTATGTTAATGTCTTTTATTGATGCAATAGGTGGATTTATAATTTCATTAAATTCAGCAAGAAAAGATATATCCATAAAATAGTCAAATTTCTATTAACCTATTATGAAAATATACGATACGATTATAATAGGTGCTGGTGCTGCAGGAATTATGGCAGCAATCTCATCTGCCAAATCTAATAAAACTACCCTACTTTTAGAAAAACTACCCAAAATAGCAGCTAAACTTAAAGCCACAGGTGGTGGCAGATGCAACTTAACAAATACCCTAGATAAAGATAGCTTTATGCAAAGTTTTGGCAAAGAGGGTAGATTTATGAGCCAAGCTTTAGATAGCTTAAACAATCAAGATTTACAGCAATTTTTTAAACACATTGGAGTCGATACCCACGCACCCGATGGCTTTAGAGTATTTCCAACAACACACAACTCTACAACAATTATAAATGCCCTTACAAAAGAGTTGGATAAATTAAACATAGATGTAAAAACATCTCAAAAAGTAGAAAAAATCTTAACCAACAATAACAAAGTTACAGCTATTAAAACAACTGCAGATACATTCTACACAAAATCTGTTGTTATTGCCACGGGAGGCAAAGGCTACCCTCAATTAGGAGCCGAGGGTGATGGCTACGCACTTGCTAAAGAGTTGGGGCATAAAATTATTTCTCCACACCCTGCAATGATGCCACTTAAAACCAAAGAGAGTTGGGTAGCCAACTGCCGAGCCGATACTGTTAGCAGTGTAAAAATGCAAGTAGCTATAAAAAAGTATAAAAAACTACACGCAATAGGCGATTTAATATTTACAAAAGATGGCATTAGAGGACCTGTAGTACTAGACTTCTCACGCGAAATAACTCCACTACTAGCCAAATATGATGAAGTACCAGTAACTATAAATTTAACAAAAGGTAGAAACCAAGAGCAGATTTTGCAACATATTAAACAAGAGTTAGCTAGTAAGCCACATACTCTCTTAAGCCTCCTAGAGACACTACTGCCAACATCAATAGCTAAAGAGTTTATAAAAATGGTAGACGCAAAAGAGCAAGATAGCTTCTCTAAATTAGCTGGCGAAAGAAGAGAAACCTTAATAAAACTACTAGCCCAAACTCCACTAACAATAATAGGGCACGACGGCTTCAAAATGGCAATGATAACCAGAGGTGGCATAACCTTAAAAGAGATAGACCCCAACACAATGCAGAGCAAACTAATAAAAGGGCTCTATTTTTGCGGAGAGGTAGTAAACCTAGACGGTCCATGCGGAGGATACAACCTACAGTGGGCATTCTCTAGTGGATACCTAGCAGGTAAGACAAAAATATAACTCTACCCTTATTTACTAAGTAAGCTTTTTATGGTATTATTTTATTATGAAAAAGTATAAATCTATCTTCCTATCAGATATTCATTTAGGTTCGCAACATTGCAAAAGTAAACAACTATTTAATATGTTGCAAAAAGTAGAAGCTAAAAATCTATTTTTAGTAGGAGATATAATAACACAAAATGCCAAAGCGGACAATAAAGATATAGAAAAATTTATAGAGATAATAAATTCTAAAGATTGGAATATTGTTTATATTTTAGGAAACCACGAAAAAGATAGAATACACCCACTAATAGAGCTAAACCCACAAAATCCATTAAAAACTTATCATTACTATATATATAAAAATGGCAAGCAAAATATATATTTAACTCACGGAGATAGCTTTCATAATAAAGATATATTCAATCGCATTCTAAAATTTACCCTAACTAGAGTCAAAAAAACTGCACAAAAAATAGAAGACAAAAAATACCGAGGAGAGGCATCTACTCTATACCACAAAAAAGTAAAACCAATAGCCCAAAAGTACCTACATAACTCATATATAAATTATTTAACAAAACTTGCTAAAAAAAATAACTGTCAAAGCACAATCTGCGGACACATCCACCTACCAGAAGTAATAAAAACAAAAAAAGCTCTATACCTAAACTGTGGCGATTGGGTAAACCATAGCTCATATATAGTCGAAGAGTTTAATGGAGAGTTTAAATTAATAACTCTTAAAAATATTATAAACTGAAGTTATAAGGAGTAGCAAAATAGTGGTGGGAGTCGAACCTCACAATATTTGTATGGCTCCAAAAGAGCTTACAAATCGCTACCACATTGCGATCATCACCATTTTGCTTCATAATAATAGCAAAATTTAAAAAATAATCTCTAAAGGGCACCTCCATATCCATTAAGTTAAGGAATTTACTTCCATAAATTATAGTAAATTTAAAGCTCACCATCGCCGTCATCGTATAATACAAAACCCCAAAGAAATAAAAAGTTTGACAATGTAAAAAACATGTTAAACTAAGGGGTGCTAAAGTAGAAAGAGGAAGATAAAAGAGGTCGCTGTCATTGGTTAA
>JALVTE010000005.1 GCA_027024155.1 Campylobacteraceae bacterium | reverse complement strand
ATGATGGCGATGGCGACTTGCTCTCAGCTCTCAGCTTTATGCTTTAAGCTTATTAAACTGCCTCTTCTACATCGAAGCCAAGGTTAACCGCATCTTTAATAAACTCTTGCGATACTTTCATTTTAGACTCTATTACTACATCTGCTAATTTAGAGCGTACCTTTAGAGATAGTGGGTGTCTGCCTGGGTAGCGTTGGGCTAGGCACATTAGCTCTTCGGCTATTCTTGAGTCTGGCATAAGATTTATAGCTATTATAATTGGTGGCAAATCTGGCTCGGGTGTGTAGCTCTCTTCTCTTTTTATCTTTACCTTCTCTTTTGCTGCTTTATCTAAAGACTCGATTTTCATAATCGATAGTCTCGTAAATTCATCGTTTTTGCTAATTTTAACTTTAAAGGCTATTGGTTCGTTAATATTAAATTGCTCTTCTAAGAGTTTGATATGTTTTTCAAATAGCATTAACTCAATGTTTCCGTGTAAATCTAGCAAGGTTGCTATACCAAACTTATTACCTTTTTTAGATATTTTCTCTTTAATCTCTTCGATTCTACCAACTAGTATAGCTTCTGAGCCATCGCTAAGTTCGTCTAAATCTGAACTAAGGGTGTAGTTAATAGTCTCTAGTTTCTCTCTATACTCATCTAGCGGGTGACCTGATACATAGAAACCTAGAGTATCTTTCTCAAATGCTAGTATCTCTAATGGTTCGAACTCTTCTACATTGTTTAGCTCTATCTCTACATTTGTCATCTCTGCACCATCGCCAAATAGTGAGTTTTCTGCCATCTTTTTAGCTTGAGCTGACTTTTGAGCTGCATCTATAATATCTTCTATTTGCATTATCATAGCTCGCCTGCTGTAGCCAAAGCTATCTAATGCACCAGATTTAATTAGAGACTCTATAACTTTTTTATTAACTTTAGAAGAGTCTATTCTTGATACAAAGTCGCTCAAATCCTTGAATGGTTCATCTCCTCTTGACTCCAAAATAGTAGCAATAGCAATATCTCCAGCCCCTTTAATTGCACCAAGACCAAATAGAATTACCTCTTTGCCATCTTGATTATCGGCAATAAACTTTAGCCCAGATTTATTAATATCTGGTGGCAAAAGTTCAATGCCCATTCGCTTAACCTCTTCTACATACTTAACAACTTTGGTGGTATTATCTTTTTCCAAAGTCAGTTGTGCTGCCATAAAGTCTGTTGGGTAGTAGCACTTAAGGTAAGAGGTATAGAAGGTAACCATTGCATAAGCGGCTGAGTGCGATTTGTTAAAGCCGTATCCCGCAAATTTTACAATCAAGTCGAAAAGCTCTTCGGCTTTTGCTTTGTCAAAACCTTTTTTCTCGGCACCATCTGCAAATTCACCTTTAAGTTTATCCATCTCCTCTTTAATCTTTTTACCCATTGCACGACGAACCAAGTCTGCACCACCAAGAGAGAAGCCACCAATGGTTTGCACAATTTGCATAACTTGCTCTTGATAAACAATAACTCCATATGTTGGCTTTAGAATCTCTTCTAACTCTGGGAACATATATGTTATTTCTGCTCTGCCGTGCTTACGCTCAACAAAGTCATCTAGCATACCTGATTCCATAGGTCCTGGACGATAGAGTGCCAACATCGCAATAATATCTTCAAATCCTGTTGGCTTTAACTTTTTAGCCAAATCTTGCATACCTGCCGATTCTATCTGAAATAGCCCCAAAGTTTCACCACTAGAGATATATTCGTAAACTTTTGGGTCTTGAATATCTACTGCTAAGAAGTCGATATCTAAACCGTGACGCCCTTTTACAAGTTTTAGTGCTTCATCAACAACTGTAAGTGTTTTTAGACCCAAGAAGTCAAACTTAATTAAATCGACATCTTCTACAAATTTACCATTGTATTGAGTTGCTAAAGTATCTTGCCCACTCGGTTTAAATAGTGGTGTCTTTTTCCATAGCTCTTCGTTGCTAATAACAACACCAGCTGCGTGTGTACCGGCATTTCTATTTAAGCCCTCTAGTGCTTTTGCAAACTTCCAAACTCTGGCAGCTTGTGGGTCGCTCTCTATAAGCTCTGCAATTTTTGGCTCTTTTTCATACGCCTTTTCTAAGTTTATGCCAAGCTCATCTGGAATAAGCTTTGCCATAGCATCAGCTTTTGCATATGGCATATCTAGCACTCTTGCAACATCTCTAATAACTCCTTTTGCAAGCAGTTTACCAAATGTAATAATTTGTGCAACGTTGTAACGCCCATACTTTCGCACAACATAATCTATAATCTCTTGACGACGACTTTGACAAAAGTCCATATCAATATCGGGCATCGATACACGCTCTGGGTTTAGAAAACGCTCAAAAAGTAAGCCGTATGGCATTGGGTCTATATCGGTAATTTTAAGTGAAAATGCAACCAAACTACCTGCTGCAGAACCCCTACCTGGTCCTACTGGAATATGCATCTCTTTAGCTTCACGCACGAAATCCCAAACAATTAGCATATATCCGGGGAACTTCATACCATTTATAATATCTATCTCTGTTTGAAGCCTATCTCTATACTCTTGATGTTTACTCTCATCTACATACTTTAATCTCTCTTCTAATCCGCCTCTTGCTTCGTGTTCAAAAAGAACAATGTCATTAGCTAAAGAGTACTCTTCCTCTGGCTCTGGCAACTCTAAACCGGCAAGCTGAGCTCTCTCTCTTGTAAATTTAAAGTTTGGCGGTGTTGGGTTACCTAGTTTTATCTCTAAATTACACTTATCTACAATCTCCTGAGTCGCCTCTATCGCTTCTGGAATATCAGCATATAATCTAGCTATCTCTTCTGGAGATTTTACATAAAATTCGTGCACAGAGTGACGCAAACGGTTTGGGTCGTCGTAGAGTTTGTTCATTGCGATACACATAAAGGCTTCGTGGGCTTCTGCATCTTCTTGATATGTATAGTGGGTATCGTTTGTTGCAACTATTTTAATACCTGTCTCTTGTGAGAGACGTATAATATCTTCATCTATTCTTAACTGGTCGCCAATTCCATGACGCATAATCTCTAAATAAAAATCGTCTCCAAAAATCTCTTTATACTCTAAAGCTACCTTTTTTGCACCTTCGTACCCCTTAGCGCCAGCTTTTAAGTTACGCTCACTTAAATTTAGATGCCAGTTTACTTCGCCTTGCAGACATGCAGCAGAGCATACTAAACCCTCGCTATGCTCACGTAAGAGTTTTTTATTAATTCTTGGGTAGTAGTAGAAGCCATGAATATAGGCTTGTGAACTAAGAAACATTAAGTTTTTATAACCAACATCATTTTTAGCATAAAGGCACAAATGGTAACGCTGACGAATAGATTTATCTCCTAAATCATCACTATTATGAAGGTAAGCCTCCATTCCAATTATGGGTTTTATGCCCTCTTTACGCATAGCATTATAAAATGCAATCGCTCCAAACATATTACCATGGTCAGTCATAGCCACAGACTCCATACCAAGCTCTTTAACACGCTTAGCTAAAACATTAATTTTATTAGCACCATCTAGTAAAGAGTATTCGGTATGCAGGTGCAGATGGGTAAATTTAGGTGTAGACATTTATAGCCTTTGTATAGTTTATAGTTTTTTTGATTGTAGCATTTTTTTATTAAATTTAGGATTTGTTTATTGGTTAATAGTTGATAGTTTTTGTGGATATTTTAAGGCTGTTTAAGCTTGTGGGCAGACACATAGGTCCGCCCCTACAATCAACAATAAACTATCTACTCTTGGCAATATTTTGCTAATGTACCGCTTTTTACTGATTCAAAACTTTCAGCACCTACTAATTGGCGAACAATTTCTAAAGCGAAGCAGATAGCTGTTGCTGGTCCTTGGGATGTTATTACTTTATCATCTACAACTACAATTTCATCAACTCTATCTTCTGGGCGTATTTTCTCTTCTACGCTTGGGTAGCAAGTATATTTCTTACTTAATACTCCTGCTACATGCAAAGCATAAGGTGCGGCACACATAGCTGCTACCCATTTACCTTGAGCTTTAAACTCTTTAAGTATTTTTTGTGAGAGTTCATTTTCTGCTAATCTATTAGTACCACCCCAACCACCAGGTAGTACAACAATATCAAATTCATCAACAGTTACTGTTTTTAAAGGTACATCAGCTTCTACTGTAATACCATTTCCACCTACAACTAAATCTGTTTCGAATTCATCAGGTAAATAAGCACTTTGTACTTCTAAACCACCACGTCTTAAAATATCTATAATTGTAACAGCTTCTATCTCTTCAAAACCTTGAGCTAATAATACTAATGCACTTGCCATAATTTATCCTTTAAAAAAATATAACTCTATTATAGCACAAAATAGAGAGTTTGTAATCAGTGAGTTAGGAAAATTTTAAATTTGTAGGATGTAGTATATTCGATATTTTAAAAGATATGGTCAAGAGACCATACCCGACATTTATAGATAGAAAAGTTTTATTTAACTCTCTCTAAGTATTTACCCTCTACAGTATCTACTTTGATTTTTTCGCCTTCTAATACGTGGAATGGAACTTGAACAACTGCTCCACTCTCTAATGTAGCTGGTTTTTTACCACCTTGTGAATCACCTTTAAAGTTAGGTGGAGTCTCTACAATTTTAAGAACTACAGTTTGAGGAATCTCTACACTAATTGCTTGACCATTGTGGAATAGAATCTCTGCTTCCATACCATCTATCATAAAGTCGAAAGTCTCTTTTCCTACTTGCTCATGTGTTAAGCCTATTTGGTCAAATGTAGTTGTATCCATAAATTGTAAGAATTCACCATCGTCATAAAGATATTGCATAGTCTTTTGCTCTAACTCAGGCACTTCAAACTTATCACCAGCGTGCACAGTTTTCTCTATTACTTTACCAGTTTTTAAATTTTTAATTTTCATTCTTACAAATGCAGCACCTTTACCTGGTTTTACATGTAAAAATTCTACTACTTTATATGGGTTGCCATCTATTTCTAATCTAACACCCTTTTTAATATCACCCATTCCTATTGTTGCCATTGATTGCTCCTAAAAAAAATTGCTAAATTGTATCATAAGCTTAGTTATAATGAGATTATTTATGAGGTTGAAGGTAGAAGGTTGAAGGGCGAAGATATTTTATTAAGTTTGTATCTTTAAAATACTCCTCCTTCTTCCTTCTCCCTTTAACCTTTTTGATGATTTATCTTGTTATAGAAATATCATTTGCATCGTGGTGTATTGGGTTTTCATCATCTTTATCCATTGCTTTTGCTCCATCAAGTAAAACAGGAACAAAGATTAAAGATACAAATATTGCTGCAACTGTACCAGAAATTAGTGCAACACCAAGTCCACCAAATACTGGGTCGCTAGCAAGAAGTGCAGAACCTAAAATAATAGCAACTGCTGTTAGGGCAATAGGTTTTGCTCTTGTAGCCGAAGATAAAGCGATAGCTCTTCTTCTATCCATACCTTTTGCTTCTATCAGAGATTTAGCAAAATCAATTAATAGTAATGAGTTTCTTGAGCTAATACCCATTAGAGCAATAAAGCCAATAAGTGATGTTGCTGTTAAAAAGAATGTATCTGTTGTTACCAAATTGGCAACCCAGTGTCCAACAATTACACCAATAATAGATAAAAAACTACCTGCTAACACAATACCACTTAGGGCAAAACTTTTATAGTAAATTACCAATAGTAAGAATATTAAGATTAATGCACCAATAAATGCTGCACCTAAATCTCTAAAAGTATCTAGTGTTACTTTCATTTCTCCATCCCATCTTAAAAGATATTTTTTACCAGTTTTCTTATTTGTTAAATGCAAGTCAAACATATAAGTACTAATTCCAGGCTCTTTTTCTACCTTATACCCTAATTTTTCAAAGTGTTTAATCATAGCAGCTCTAGCATCTAAAAGTGGATAAACTTGAGATTCGTTATCTGTTTCTGCAATAACATTTATCATACGATTTAAATCTTTATGCATAATCATCGGGGTATTTTGCACCTCTTTAATATCCACAACTTCTGTTAAACCAACAAGCATACCTCTTTTATTCATTAAGTTCATAGATGCTAATTTAGATTTTAGTGCTTCTAAAGATTTACTGTCAAACTTTTTTGTTTTAGGGTCAAGTGTTAAGAATATCTGAATTTGTCCTGCCTCATTTTTAGAGTTTTTATGTGCAACTGCCATACCCTCAAATGCTAAGTATAGTATTTTATTAACTTGCTCCACACTCAAACCACTTCGTGCAATTTTATCTTTGTTTGGCACAAGTTCATACTTTTTAAACAAATCATCACTCATTATATCTACGTCTACAATTTTCTTTGTTTGGCTTAAAACTTTTGCTGTCTCTTTAGAAAGATATCTAAGCTCTTTTAAATCATCTCCTGTTACTTCAACAACTATAGATGCAAGTGTAGGAGGACCAGCAGGCTGTTCTATCATTTTAATTACAGTACCCTTAACTAACTTTTCACAGTTATTCTTAATTGTTGGTCTTAATCTACTTACCATACTAAAAGATTTTTCATCTCTAATATGTTTATCTGTTAAATTAACTGCTAATTCTGCAACATTTTCGCTATTTTTCATACTAGCACCTTTTACAAGACCAGCATAATCCAGAGGAATACCCTCTCCAACAAATAGCTCCATATCTGTAACTGCTTTCTCTTTTTTAAGAATATCAATTACACATTGAGATACTTGTGTTGTCTGCTCTTTAGAACTACCCGTTGGAGTATCTATATATACAGAAAAAGTATTTGCACTCTTTCCAGGAAGCATTCTAGCTTTTACTAAACCTGTAGGTATCATTAATATAGAGAGACCTAATGCGACAAGTGTCAAAAGTATAACTAAAAATTTTCTACTTTTAGATTCTAAAATCCAATATACTAAATTTTCTAATTTATGCATTATTTAGCCTCCTTATCTACAGAACAGTGTGGGTGTTTATGTTTTGGCTTCTTTAGTAATTTTAAACTTAAATATGGTGTAAAAATATATGCCACAAATAGTGATGCAATTAAAGCCACAGGCACATTTAATGGAATTGGTTTCATAAATGAGCCCATCATACCACCAACAAATGCCATTGGTACCATTGTTAAAATAATTGCTAGTGTCGCAATATTTGTAGGTGCACCAATTTCATCTGTTGCCTCTACTAATAGCTCCTCCATATCTTTACAATCTACATCATGCGCATGCAGATGTCTATGGATATTTTCGATAACAATAATCGCTGCATCGACTAATAAACCAAGCGATAATAAAAATGCAAATAGTGTAATACGGTTAATAGTCTGTCCTGTTATATATGCCACAAAAAGAGTTACTGCCAAAATTGCAGGAACGGTAAATGTAACAATAATAGACTCTCTAAATCCAAGTGCAAAAATAAGCATAAGTGCAATAATTAAAATAGTAATTAGTAAGTGTCGAACAAGTTCATTTACGGCATCATTTGCTCTTTTACCATAATCTCTAGTGATTATATAACCAATACCTTCTTTAGATAATTTTGCTCTATACTCTTTTAAAAGTTTTTCCACATCATTTGCAACAAAAACAGCATTTGTTCCAGCTAGTTTAGAGATAGTTAAAGTAACTTGCTCTTTTTGAGGAATAAATTTGCCATACTCTTTATGCTCTTCATCTTTATTAGACTCTTTAACTTTTCTCATATCTATATAAGCAGTTTTGAAATTTTGGAAATCTATACCTCTGTCTATCTTTGCTACATCTCGTAAATAAATTGGACTACCCATATATTCAGCTACAATAATATTTTTAACATCATCAACACTCTCTATAGCATTTTTTATACCAAAGATTAATAGCTTATGATCTTTTGTTCTACCTTTAATATCTGGTACATCTACAGCTACAGATTGAATAGCCTTCATTATCTGTCCCATTGATAAATGATAAGCAGAGAGTTTATTTAAATCTACTTTTACATTAAATTGAGGTCTATGAGAACCCTTAAGTGTAGTTTTTGCAACATTTTTAACAGCATTTATTTTTTGTTGCAACTCTCTAATTATAGTGTACATCTTTTCATAGTCTGCTTTAGAACCATTTTTAGGATAAAACGCAACTGTTACAATAGGAATATCTATATCTATATCAAAAGGTTTGACTAATGGTTGCATTGTACCTTTTGGCATATTGTCCATATTTTGCATAACTTTATCGTATAATTTTAAGTTTGCATCTTCACGACGCTCACCGATTTTATATACTACATTAACAATACCAACATTATCCATAGCCATACCATAAATATGTTTAATACCTTTAATCTCTCTCATTTTTCTCTCAAGAGGATTAACAATAACCTTTTCTATCTCTGGAGCTGTTGCACCTGGAAGTGGTACAATTACAGCACCACCACTAATAGCAATTTGAGGGTCCTCTTCTCTTGGCATTACTTGTAAAGAGATAAATCCTAATAGAAGTAGGGCAATACCTAATATTGGTGTTAATGGATTCTTTAAAAAACCTGCGGCTAATTTGCCAGCCCAATCTTTTGGCTTATATTTTATCATCTATAGACTCCTATTCACTAAGATATACTTTTGCATACATACCAGGAAATACTGTTTTACCTTTTGCATTAAATTTAATTTTAATTTTAAATTTATGAGTCATTGGGTTAGAGCTAGGAATTATAGACTTAATAACACCTTCTCCTTTATATCCAATAGATGGTATCTCTACCTTCACTTTTTTACCAATTTTTACATATTTTAAATCACCTTCACTAATATCTGTCATAATTTTTAAATCACTTAAATCTGTTAGAATAAGTGTAGGCATACCAGGAATTTGCATCTCTCCCTCTTTTGCCATTTTAGAAATTATTACACCATTATTTGGAGCTTTAATTTTAAGATATCTATATTGGTTCATAACACTCTCTTTTTGAGCTTTTGCCTGTTCAACTTGCTCTTTCGCTAACTTAACCATATCTCTCATATTTTTTGCAGCTAACTCTAAATTTTCTAATTGAAATTTAGAAACCATTCCCTTTTTATAAAGCCTTTTATTTCTAGCAAGGTTTGTTAATACATTGTTTAATTGATTCTCATTCATTTGTAGAGCAAGTCGTGCTTGATTAATTGCCAAATCTACCTGTCTTGATGCTGCATCTATATCTTTAGAGTCAATTTCATAAAGTAAATCACCCTTTTTTACAATATCCCCTTCTGATACCTTCATTTTTTTAATGAAGCCCATAAATCTACTTGTAATCATCTTTTGATTATCAGACACAACCGAACCACTTAACTCTATTGTAGCTCCAAATGCTAAATTTGCAGCTACTAACAATCCTAATACTATCTTTTTCATCTTCTCTCCTTATCCATTTATTAGATTTTGTAACTCTAACACTTTTGTATTTTTATCATTTTTAATTTTTTGAAGCTTCATTAACATTTCAAGCTCTTTAGATTGTTTAATTAAAAGGTCTGTAATAGATACTAGCCCCTCTTTATACTTCTCTTTATATGTTAAAAATAGTTTTTTAGCAAACTTATATTGTTTAGTGTAACTTCTAACTCTTGAACTTAAACTTCTAATTTCAGATTTTAACTTAGATGCTTTTAGCCATATACCTTTTTTTGCAAGGGCTACTTGTGCAGATGTTTTTAAATAACGAACTTTTGCTTTTTCTAAACTAGCTTTATCCGCTCCACCGTTATATAAGTTCCATTTTGCTTGTAGACCAACTGTATAATAATCTTTCTCTCCCATATTATGTACTACTAAATCTTTACTAGCTGTACCGTATTCTGCAAATGCACCAACTTGTGGTTTAAATTTTGCTCTCTCTACTGCTATTGCCTCTTTTGATACTTTTAAACCAAGTTTAGCCTTTGCAATATCTAAACTTCTAGCTTCTACAATATCTTTTGTAACTCTTGGCATTCTCGGTGCTCTCTTTGGTGCTCTAATAGAGCTAACATCTGCATCTATTAAAAATGATATAAATTGATAAGCTAATTTTCTATTCAATTTAGCCTCTTCAACCATAGCTTCTACTTCTGATAATCTTGAATCAACTTCTAAATAGTCAGTCTCTAGTGCATAACCCTCTTTTTGCATCTCTTTAACAACTCTTTCTAATTTTTTAATATTTTTCTCGATTCTATGTAAATTAGCGATAAAATTATTAACTAGAGATACATCATAAAAAGTTTTCTTAAGTTGAAACTTTTTTAAACTTAAAACTTTATCAGTATCTAACTTACTCATACTATACATTTTCTCAGTAATTTTTCTATAACTTGTTAGCATTCCACCTGTATATAATGGTAATTTATAAGTTAATTTATATACAAAATGGTTTCTTGCTTTTGGATAGTTTAAATCTTTTGGCTTAATTGATAATATACTAGCCCCATTTTGTGATAACCCTTGTGTAAATGTAGAAAAATCACCACTTGACTGTTGTGCTCCTTGTCCTAAAGCACTCATAAAATCAGCGAATCCAAAGTCAGCAAAAGTTGCATCACGACTTTGCATTTTAAAACCAAATACATTACCTGCTTCATTAGAACGCAAAGCTGTAAAACTAAAATCTAATGTACCATAATTTTTAGCTTTTACCGCTGCAATATCGTAAAACTTCATAGTCTCTTCATACCTGGAGACTTTAACCTCTAAGTTATTCTGCTCTAACATATTTAAAGCTCTACCTAGTGTTAAGTTTTTTAGTCCAGCACTTAACTGAACTGTAGCTACAACAAGTAGTAGATAAACAAATCTCATACCAATACCCTTTATAGAAAATTTTGCCTAATATTAGCATAAAATAAGTATTATTTAATTAAAAAAGAGTTAATACTCAGTATTTTTTATACATGATTAGGAGAATTGATTGTTTATTATATTTTAATAAACATAATTTAATAGCATATTATAGTAAGTATCTGTTTATTATGCAAGTATTTTATATGATTTTTTAATAGACTTGTAGTAAAAAATATTTCTAGTAAATATAATATACATAAAGCTCAAATATAGTGCGTAACTTTAGTTTATAATATTTTATAAAAAGTCTAATCACAGGTATCAGTTATTAGTATAGATACCTATATATTGTATAATTTTACTTATTACAAAATTGATTTTGTAATTGTAAAACTTACCACTCAAAGTAAGTTTTAACTGTTCCTAATTCATCGTATTTAAAGTTCTCTATACCATCTTTTGTTTCAACTTTTATACCATCATTATTTGCATCGATAAGAGTACCTTTCAGCTTTTTTCCACCTAAAACTTTTACTTTAACTTTGGAGCCGATAGAGTTTAGAAAGTGCTCTTTTTTTGTAAGCTTTCTCTCTATTCCAGGAGAGCTTACTTCGAATCTATACTCCCCACTAACTGGTGGATTAATATCTAAAAGAGGAGATACATCTCTTGATATATCAGCACAAAGGTCTAAATCAACGCCCCCATCTTTAACAATATATACTCTAAATATTGTTTCACCATTGTCGCTTACAATTTCGCTATCGTAAAATTTCGCACCGTAAGAGTTTATTATGCTTTTAATGTCTTCTATAATTGCCACTACTTTTTTCCCTCTATTATTTTAAATAGTTCATCAATTCTGCTAATATTGTCTAAGTGGTTATCGAATTCAAATTTAAAATTTGGACTTCTATACCACCCTTCGCTCTCTTTTACATAATTCTTTAAAAAAGGGGTAACTTTTCTTAGCTTCTTAATAATTTCTGTTTGTTCACTCTCGTCTATTCCTGTTTTATCTAAATAGACTTTAGAGTCATATCTTCCACGAGAACATACAACTTCGGTAACTATTAAATTGTTTAAAACAGAGTCATCTAGCATAGAGAATGCCTCTGGCAGTATCTCTTTAAGTGCTGACTCTGTTCTTTTTCTTTTTATTTCGGCTTGATTCATTTAACTGCCTTCACTTTAGTACCTAAAGTAATCTCTATTATAGAGTTACTTGTTCTGCTATCTCTTTAAATGTTTCGATTACATCACCCTCTTTAAGATCATTGAAATCTTCTAGCATAATACCACAATCATAACCTTTTGTTACCTCTTTAACATCATCATTAAAGCGTTTTAGAGAGCTAATTTTAGTAGTTACTATAACTTCACCACCTCTTACAACTCTAGCACCTGCATTTCTCTCTATTTTGCCATCTATTACCATACAACCAGCAATAGTACCAACTTTTGCAACATTAAATGTCTGTCTTACTTCTGCCTTACCTGCTGCCTCTTCTGTAATCACTGGGCTCATCATTCCACCTAGCATCTCTTTAATCTCATCTAATAAGCCATAGATAATGCTATATGTTTTAATTTCAACACCAAGCTCTTTAGCTTTACTCTTAACAGCACCGGTAGGTTTAACATTAAAGCCAACAATAAATGCATGTTCACTAGCATCTGCTAAAATCACATCGCTCTCTGTAATACCACCAACGCCACTGTGAATTACTTGTACTTCTACCTCTTCGTTTTTAAGTTCATCTAATGCTTTTTTAATAGCTTCTAATGAACCTTGAACATCAGCTTTTACAATAACTGGTAACTTTTTAATTTTACCCTCTGCAATTAAATCACCTAATTCATCTAAAGATACTTTTGTAGATTTAGAAAGCTCTTTTGTTCTTGCTAACTCTTTTCTCTTATTAGCAATCTCTCTAGCCTCTTTTTCACTATCTACACCAACTAAAATATCTCCAGCACTCGGTACATCATCTAATCCAACTACTGCTGCTGGTGTACTTGGACCTATCTTTTTAGCTCTACTTCCATCATCTAATATCATAGTTTTAACGCGACCAAAGGTTGTACCAACAATTACATTGTCTCCAACACTTAAGCTACCATTTTTAACAATAATATTTGCAACAGTACCTAGACCTTTTTCGACAGAACTCTCTATTACAACAGCTTTTGCTTTTCTATCTGGGTCAGCTACTAACTCCATAAGCTCAGCTTGTAGTAAAATTGTTTCTAGTAAATCATCGATACCTTCGCCAGTATGAGCCGACACTGGAACAAATTCATACTCTCCACCCCAATCTACTGGCAATATTCCAACTTCTGCCATTTGAGATTTAACATTATCGATATTTGCCTCTGGCTTATCAATTTTATTAACTGCAACAATAATTGGCACACCCGCTGCTTTTGCATGGGAAATCGACTCTTTAGTCTGAGGCATTACACCATCATCAGCTGCTACAACTATAATAGATATATCAGTAGCTTGTGCACCACGAGAACGCATCTGGGTAAATGCTGAGTGACCTGGAGTATCTATAAATGTAACTTTTTTACCATTTTTCTCTACCTGGTAAGCACCAACATGCTGAGTAATTCCACCAGCCTCTTTTGCTGCAACTTTTGTTGCTCTTATTTTATCTAAAAGTGAAGTTTTACCATGGTCTACATGTCCCATAATTGTAACAACAGGTGCTCTCTCTACTTCATTTTCATTCTTTATTTCATCATATTGTGCAACATAATCCAACTCATCAAGTGGGTTAATTGTTTCTACTTCTACTTCAAATTCATCTGCTAAAATCTCTATAGAGTCTTTATCTAAGAAGTCATTTTTTGTAACCATTGTTCCAAGTGTAAATAGTACTTTTACAATTTCACCAACACTTTTACCAATTTTCTCTGCAAATTCATATACTCTAATATCTTCTGGAATTTTAATCAAATCTACCTTTTTCTCAACTACATCTTTTTTGTAATCTCTTTTTTTCTTTCTCTTACCTGGAGCTCTACGCTGAGTTCTGTTTACATGATTCTT
>JALVTE010000004.1 GCA_027024155.1 Campylobacteraceae bacterium | reverse complement strand
GAATAAACTCGCTTATAAAAATAGAGTCTATAAAATCAGAAGTATTTACCGAAGAGGAGTTAGAAAGACTTTTACCAATCGTTAGATTTGACGAGAGTGATAGTAGCTCACTAGATAGAATGATAGAATTTTTAATTATGAACGGTATGGATTTCTTTAAAACAGTAAGAGCTCTTGTGCCTATGCCTTGGCAAAACTCACCATCTTTAGATAGTGAACTAAAGGCATTTTACGAGTACTTCTCTGCTCGTTTTGAAGCTTGGGATGGTCCAGCGGCTGTAAGTGTTACAGATGGCAGATACATTGGTGTTGTATTAGATAGAAACGGTTTAAGACCGGCTAAATATATTCGCACAAAAGACAACCGCCTGCTTATTGCAAGCGAATATGGTGTTCTGGATTTAGACGAAGAGGATATTGTAGAGCGTGGCAAACTACAATCTGGCGAAATGATAGGAATAGATACAAAATTTGCAACTGTTTTAAAAAGCCACGATATAGATGAGTACCTAAAAACAAATAACAATTACACAAAGTGGTTAAATGATAATATGATTTATCTGCAAGAGTATATTAATGACCCATATACTATAGATGATAATATAAATATCGATAACTTTGCACACAAGCAGAGATATGCAGGTGTTACAAAAGAGGTTATAAACCTGTTTATCAAACCACTTGCCTTTGATGGCAAAGAGCCTACTGGAAGTATGGGAGATGACACACCACTAGCATGTTTTAGTAACTATCCATTTAGAAGTTTTAATGACTTTTTCCGCCAAAAGTTTGCACAGGTTACTAACCCGCCAATAGATTCTCTTAGAGAGAAGATTGTAATGAGTTTAAATACCGGTTTTGGTGAACTGCATAACATTTTAGATGAAAGCCCAAAACACGCAAAAAGAATTAAGGCAAGCTCGCCAATTTTAACACAAGCAAAACTAGAAGTATTAAGAAGCTTCGGAGATGAAAAATCACCAAGATACCAGTGCGATTACAAAAATCGAAAATACTGTACAACATTTAAAAGTAACTTAAAAGAGTCACTAGAAAGCTTTATAGATGGTATCATAAAAGATGTTAAAGAGGATGGTATTAGAATTATTTTCTTAGACGATAGCGGTGTCGATGAAGAGTATAAAACACTCCCTATGGCAATGCTTATAGGTAGATTGCATGCAAGATTGTTAGAGGAGAAAGTTCGCCACTTAGTAAGTATTGTTGCAATGAGTAGCGAAGTTATCACTGCACACGATGCTGCTGTATTTATAGCTTACGGAGCAAGTGCAATCTACCCATATATGCTATTTAAAACAGTATGCCAACTTGCAGCAGATGAAGAGTTTAATAAAGATGAAGCCCTATTTAATGTACACAGTGCCCTAAATAAAGGTATCTTAAAAATTATGTCTAAGATGGGAATTTCTACTATTGCAAGTTATAGAAACTCTGGATTGTTCGATGTAATTGGTCTTAAAAAAGAGCTTGTAGAAGAGTGCTTTATCGGCTCTAAAGTATCACTAAGCGGGCTTGACTATAGCGATATAGAAGCAAAAATAGAAAACCGCCACCAAGAGGCATTTAAAGATGATAAACTAATAAACGGTGGTGTATTTAAATATAGAAGAAATGAAGAGTTACACGAAGTAACACCTGCACTTACAAAAGCTCTTATGCGTGCAATCGAAGCAGATGACAATAGCGAATATAAGAAATTTAAAGAGATGGTAGAAGGCAGAGAGCCAACTTATATTAGAGATTTCTTAGATATAAAGTCAGACAAAGGTGCAATCGACATTAACGAAGTAGAACCGGCAAGCGAAATTGTAAAACGCTTTATTGGTGCGGCTATGAGTATTGGTGCATTATCTCCTGAAGCCCACGAAGATTTGGCAGAAGCACTTAACAGCCTTGGTGCAAAGTCTAACTCTGGTGAGGGTGGAGAAGATAAAAAGAGAAACGGTACAATAAAACGAAGTAAAATTCGCCAAATTGCATCGGGTCGTTTTGGTGTAACACCAGAGTATTTGGTAAATGCTGAAGAGATTCAGATAAAAGTAGCACAGGGTGCAAAACCGGGCGAAGGTGGGCAACTGCCAGGCTTTAAGGTTACAACATATATTGCTAAACTTAGACATACAACACCGGGTAAAACATTAATTTCGCCACCGCCACACCACGATATTTACTCTATCGAGGATTTGGCTCAGCTAATTTTTGACCTGAAGCAGATAAACCCAAGAGCTAGAATTGGCGTTAAGCTGGTATCTACAATCGGTGTTGGTACAATCGCTGCTGGTGTTGCAAAAGCATATGCCGACCATATTGTAATATCTGGTAGCGAAGGTGGAACAGGTGCGGCACCAATTACATCTATCCGTCATGCTGGTAACCCTTGGGAGATTGGACTTATAGAGGCACAAAATGCCCTTAAAGCAAACCACTTAAGAGAGTATGTAAGCTTAGAGACAGATGGTGCAATTAAAGCAGGACGCGACATTATAGTAGCAGCACTTCTTGGAGCTGAGCAGTATGCATTTGGTACAAGTTTAATGATGGCAGTTAGATGTATCTTCTGTAGAAGTTGCCAAACAAACAAGTGCCCAGTTGGTATTACAACACAATCAGACGAGTATAGAGCTAAGTACAAAGGTGTGGTAGAGAAGGTTAAAAACTACCTAATGTTAGTGGCTGAAGATGTGCGTGAATACTTAGCATCTATGGGTTACAAAAGCATCGACGAAATTGTTGGAAGAAACGACTTGCTAAAAGTAAAAGAGGATTTAGAACTTGCTAAAAAGTTCGATTTCTCTGCACTTTTTGATAGCGTAGATGGCATAAACCGAAGAGTGAAAGATAAAAACGAACCATTCGACGACAACGCATACGAAATAGAGTTGCTAGAGAAGGTAAGCGAAACAATTAAAAACCCAAGCCACAAGTCAGTAATTAACACAACAATTTGTAACTTAAACAGAAGTTTTGGTGCAAGAACAAGTGGAGAAATTGCAAGATATTACGGCGATGAGGGCTTAGATGATAACAGCATAGTATTTAACTTAAAAGGAACAGCAGGGCAGAGCTTTGGAGTATTTTTGAGCAAAGGTATTACACTTAATTTAGATGGTGTAGCAAACGACTATGTAGGTAAAGGTATGGCTGGC
>JALVTE010000003.1 GCA_027024155.1 Campylobacteraceae bacterium | reverse complement strand
ATGATAAGGCATGTCTATTATTGGAAGAATTTCGAATAATAGTTGGAACAGATCCGATTGAAAATGAAATAAAAAGACAAAAGCAACAAGAACATTACAAAAAAGTAGAAAAAAATATTCAAATAAAACAAATTTTTGAACAAAATATAGAAAATTTAAATAAAGAATTTCTGAAATTAGCAACTTCTAATAAATTTACTCCTCAGCAAAGAGGATATAGACTAGAAAAGTTATTTTTTGAATTACTTAGAATAAATAAGTTTCAATATACTCCACCATATAAAACAGATGGAGAACAGATAGATGGACACTTTATATATGAGAAATTTGATTATTTAGTTGAAATAAAATGGACTAAGGATATAACAAAACAGAAAGATTTGTCAATATTTGATGGTAAAATAAGAGGAAAAGCACAAAGTACTAGAGGATTGTTTTTATCAGCAAATGGATTTGATAATAATTCTATTTTAAAATTTTCTGGGGATAATCCAAGAATAATTTTAATGAATGGAGAAGACTTAAGTCTTATTTTAAATGGTACTTTTAGCCTATTTGATGCTATAAAAGTAAAAGTTGATGCTATTGTTAGATATGGAAAAATATTATGCCCATTACGAACAGTACTCTAACACACTATAGTAGCCAACACATTACCTAATAGCAGGATAAGGACTATACTTCTTTTCCCCCCCCCTTGTTCCCACACCACACAACAAAGCAATAAAACCTACCCCCGCAAATACCCCAAAGCAGTAGCAATAACATCATCGCTATCTTTAGTAGGAGAGTTTAGTATAACTCTCTCTTTATCGCTATTAAATTCTATAAAAACCCTCTGTTCATAACTAGAAACTTTTTTAATATTTTTCTCGTTTGCTAAAACTTTTACTACCATTAAATCTATAAATTGTTTTGTCATTTTATCTAGTTTACCAAATCTATCTTCTATCTCTTCTTCTATTTCGTACACCTCTTCTGTGCTAGCACATTGCGATAGACGACGGTATAGCTCTAGGCGTAGGCGGTCTTCGGTTATTAGTTCGTCGCTTAAATAGGCATCTACTGAGAGTTTTAGCTCTACACCTTTACTCTCCTCGGCTTTTCCGCTTAGGGTGCGGATGGCGTCTTCTAGCATTTTTAGATATAGTGAGTAGCCTATCTGTTTTATGTGTCCGCTTTGGGCTTCGCCTATTAGGTTTCCGCCTCCGCGTATCTCTAAGTCGTGCATTGCTAGTACAGCTCCGCTTCCTAAGTCGCTGTGGCTCTCTAGGGCTAGTAGGCGTTTTTTGGCGTTATCTTTTAGCTCGTCTTTATTGCTTACGAAGTAGTAGCAGTACCCCTCTACAGAGCCACGCCCTACTCGCCCTCTTAACTGGTGTAAATCGGCAATTCCGAAGTTTTGGGCTCCGTCTATTATTATTGTATTGGCATTTGGCATATGGATTCCAGATTCTACTATCGAAGTGCTTAGCAGTACATCATACTCGCCTTGCTCGAATTTTAGCATCTCTTTTTCTGTTACTGTGGCTGAGATTTTAGAGTGCAGAACTGTTAAGCGTAAATCTGGCATCTCCTCTAGCAGGGCTCGTTTTTTATCTTCGATTGCGGCGATTGAGTTATATACATAAAATACCTGCCCTCCTCGTCTTATCTCTCTTCGAATAGTCTCGGCTACTGCTTTTATATCGTAATTTTTAACAAATGTTCTAACACCTTTTCGGCTAACTGGTGGCGTAAATATTTCGCTAAATGTTTTTATCTGCGACATTGCCATATTTAGTGAGCGTGGAATTGGAGTTGCCGACATACTAAGCAAGTGAGTATTTATTGTTAGCTCTTTTAGTGCCTCTTTTTGCTTTACGCCAAATTTATGCTCTTCGTCGATTACAACTAAGGCTAAGTTTTTAAATTTAGTTCCAAGTAGTGCGTGTGTGCCAACTACAACATCTAGTGTACCATTTGCCAAACCCTCTATTACTGCTTTTTTATTCTTTGGGGTTGTAAATCTATCTAGCTTGCCTACCTTAATATCCCACTTCTCTAGTCGCTCTTTTAAGCTTTTAAAGTGTTGGCTACTTAGCAGAGTTGTGGGTGCTATAATTGCTCCTTGGTAGCCGTTTTTAACTACTGCAAATAGTGCATTCATTGCTACTTCGGTTTTACCAAAGCCAACATCGGCACTTAACAGTCTATCCATTATTCGCCCACTGCTTAACTCATCTAGCATATCTTCTATTGCTTTTAGCTGGTCGGCTGTATGGGTAAAGCCTGCATCGTTTAAAAAGGCTTGTTGCAAGTTTCTATCTACTACAATCTTTATACCTTTTTGCAGGGCTCTTTTGGCACTTATCTCCATAAGTTGGCGTGCTATGGCAAATAGTTTCTCTTTTACTTTACTCTTTAGCTTTGCAAAGCTGGCTTTTCCTAATTTGTCTAGTGCTGGCAGAGTTCCGCTAGATGCTACGTATCTGTCGATTACTTCTAAATTCTCTACTGGTATATAGAGCATATCTTCGCCTTGATACTCTATAGCAACAAACTCTCTAAACCGCCCCAATACTTCGCGTTTCTCTATGCCTTTAAAGATACCAACACCATAATTTTCGTGTACTACATACTCGCCTATTTTAATCTCGTCTAGTATTAGTGTTGGCTTTTTAACTCGCTTGCGTTTTTGCTCTCTGTTTAGTGAAAGTATAAGCTCGCTATCACTTGCTATGTTTAAAATACCATCTATATATTTAAACTCTAAATCAGCTAAATTAGCCAATGTGCTGGCTCTAACTTGGCTCTCGTTTCTTGAGATTATAGTTATTTTTTTATCTTTATGGCTCTCTATAATTTTATTTATATTTACAACTTCTAACTCTCTATACTCTTTTGGCTCGTTTAGAGTTTTTGTGCTAAAACTTGTTTTTTCAATTAATGGAGAAGATTCACTATTTAGAGAGTAAAACTCCTCTATCTCGCCTATTATCGAAGCTCTAGCTAACAGATGCTCGTACTCTTTTAAGTAATTTTGTGCTAAATTTGCCAAAGTCCAAAGCCCTAAAGAGGCTACATCTTTTACAAAACTATCGTAAGGGCACCGCTCTACTCTATCTTGCAAGCTCTCAAACTCTTCGGCATTTAGGGCTAAAAATGCTGGTGCTATCTCTATGCTATCAAGTTCTT
>JALVTE010000002.1 GCA_027024155.1 Campylobacteraceae bacterium | reverse complement strand
CTGGAAACAAACTGCAGGTAGGTGAAATATTACAAAAACAGAAAAAGATTTATGAGTATATGGATGTGGAAGTACCAATATAAGGAAAGGAAGGGCTCGTTAGGTGTGGCGGGGATGTAGGTTAGAACCAAATCTATTTGATTTAGTAGAAAAAGAGAGTAAAAAAATAGAGTTTGCATCAATAAGCAATGATCAAATAGTTCCAATAGGAGATATAACGTCCTTTGGGGAGTGTAAATAATTCTGTGTCAATTAGATAAAATAATAAACACAGAAGGATTTACAATGAAAATAGAGATAGACTTAGAAGAATTTGCTAATCAAGTAAAGAGTGGTAAAAGTGTTACAGCTAAAGGTGGTGTGCTTAATGACTTGGTAAAACAGCTCACAGAGATGACTCTTCAAGCAGAGTTAGAATCACACTTAGCCAAAGACCTTGAAAGAAATCGTAAAAATGGCTACACCTCAAAGACTATGAAAACCGAGCATGGAACCTTTGAGTTAAATACCCCAAGAGATAGAAACGGTAGTTTTGAGCCTCAAATTGTTAAAAAGAATCAGACACATATGTCAGATGAGATAGAGAAGAAGATACTCTCTTTGTTTAGTTTGGGTAACTCCTATGCTCAAATTAGAGACCATATAGAAGAGATATACGGTGTATCGTTCTCAAAGCCTGCAATAACAGCTGTAACAGATAAATTAATACCAATGCTCCAAGAGTGGAAACAAAGACCACTAGAGTCAATATATCCCTTTATATACCTTGATGCTATACACTATAAAGTAAAAGAAGAGGGAGTCTATATATCTAAAGCCTTTTATACAGTATTAGGAGTAAACTTAGAGGGTAAAAAAGAGATACTAGGACTCTACCTAAATGAAAGTGAAGGAGCTAAGTTCTGGCTACAAGTATTAACATATTTACAAAACCGTGGAGTAGAAGATGCCCTTTTGCTTCAGTTGATGGATTAAAAGGTTTTCCAGAAGCTATTAACTCTGTATTTCCTGATACAGAAGTTCAACTATGTATTGTACATCAGATAAGAAATAGTCTTAAATATGTTGCTTCTAAAAATCAAAAGCAGTTTGCTAAAGAGCTTAAAAGTGTCTATCAAGCCAATAGTAAAGAGGAAGCAGAATATGCACTCGATAAGCTTGAAGAGAAGTGGGGTAAGAAATACCCTATTGTTATTGACTCTTGGCGTAATAAGTGGGATAATCTCTCAAATTACTTTAAATATTCAAAAGAGATACGCCGTATTATATATACTACAAATATTATAGAATCAGTCCATCGCCAGTTTAGAGCACTTACTAAAACAAAAGGTGCTTTCCCTACTGATAATAGCCTTTTAAAACCACTATTTGTAGGGATTAAAAATGCTGAGAAAAAATGGACTATGCCAATTAGAAATTGGAGCCTTACAATCTCTCAACTCAGCATACATTTTAAAGAGAGGTTGCAAAATGCTTTAAATTTGGTATAATTTTATTGGCTAAGAGGTTTTGACACAGAATTAAAACAGGTGCTAAAGTAAAAGATAATAAGATTGTTAAGTATAGAATTACTGCTAAGATATCTTTTTTGATTGATTAAATGATGTATATAGTATGTAACTTCAGTTATTAAATTAATGTACAAGCTTTATTGCTTTGTACATTATTCTAAACTTTTTAGCATATCGCTAAATGCTTCTTCGAAGGCTTTTAGGCCGTCTTTCATTAGTGTATCATAAACCTCTTGTATATCTACTCCTATATTTTTAAGGGCGTCGAAGTGGGCATTAATTGTTACCATATCTATAGGTAGAGCTAGTTTGCCTTTGTTTGGGTTTTGTTCATAGGCTTCTATTGTCTCTATTGGGGCTGTGTTGATGCTGTGTTTTGCACATAGAGATGAGATATAGTAGTCTTTCTCTAAGCCTTGTTCTGGTTTTACGCCTGTGCTTGCGAATAGGATTTTAATTGCTGGCTCTTTGCACTTTGCTATGTCGTTGTAGATTTTTGCAGCGTTAAGAACACCTGTTCTTGCTGTTGGTATGCCGGCTTCTTTTAGTTTGTTATCTAGCATTCTATCGAAACGGCTTACAAATACACTAATAACACCTTCTACTCTTCTGCCACCAAATTGCTCGAATTTATCGATACCTTTTTTCATAGCTTTTAGAGTCTTTTCGGCTTGTTCTGGAGAGAAAACTAAAGTTGCATTTACACTGATTCCACGGCTCATAAGTTCTGTCATAGCATCGTAGCCGGCTTCTGTTGCAGGTACTTTTATCATTACATTTGGCTCATCTATTGCTTGGAATAGTCTTAAGCCTTCGTCTATTGTGCCTTGTGTGTCGTTGGAGAGATATGGGTCAACTTCTAGGCTTACAAAGCCCTCTAGTGCTTTATCGTAGCAGTCTCTCAGTACTTGTGCAGCTGCTTTAATATCGGCAATGGCTAAAGCTTCGTACTTCTGTTTAGGAGTTAAACCATCTAACTGAGCTAACTGCTCTTTATAAGCAGGCGATTTTGTAATTGCATTTGCAAAGATAGATGGGTTGCTTGTTGCACCATCGATTGTACCATACTCGACCATATTTTTAAGTTTGCTTTTTATGAAGTCTCTCTCGATAAAATCTACCCAAAGTGAGAATCCGCTATTTTCATCAACCATCGTTATACTCCCATTTAAAGTCTTTCCAACTACCTATATCTCCGCCATCTTCTAAGGCTAGCTCTAATTGGTCGAGAAAAATATCTCTATCTATTAGCTCTGCTCCTAAGCTTTGTAGATGTGGTGTTGGAACTTGACAATCTATAAATTTGTAATTTTTTGCTTTTAAGACATCACTAAGTGCTTTTAATGCTATCTTAGAAGCGTTTGGTGCTAAAGAGACCATACTTTCACCAAAAAAAGCTTTGCCAATTGCAATACCGTAGAGTCCGCCTATGAACTCGCCATCTCTGTAAACCTCTACAGAGTGTGCAAAGCCCATATTATGGAGCTGGGTATATGCTTCTTGCATATCTTTTATAAGCCAAGTACCTTCCTCTTCTCTAATTTTACCACACATTTGAATTGTATGCTTAAAATTATTGTCAAATTTAACTAAAAAGTCCCTTTTTCGTAACACTTTTTTAAAAGATTTTTTAACTTTAAAATCTTTAGGGTAGAGCAGAAGTCTAGGATTGGGTGACCACCAAAGAATTGGGTCGTTTTCGTTAAACCATGGAAATATGCCGTGGCGATATGCATTTAAAATGCGGTTTGGTTCTAAGCCTCCACCATAAGCAAGCAAGCCTTCATCGCTTGCTTCTCTTGGGTTTGGAAATGTGAAACTAAATTTGTTAAGTGGCGGTATAAAGTAATCTTCGTCGAATATTGATGACATTACGCCTCTTTAAAATCTAATGTAAATTCGCCACCCTTAAAGCCAACTTTTACTTCGCCACCTTTTACTAGCTTGCCAAATAGCATCTCTTCGCTTAAGTGCTCTTTGATTTTGCTATCTATAATTCTAGCTATATCTCTAGCTCCGAACTCTTTGCTTGAAAGCTCGGCTATCTCTTTTATTGCAGATGGAGTTGCTTTTATGACTACATTTTTTGGCTTTAACTGTCTATTTAGCTTCTCTAACTCTATTTTTACAATGCTTTGTAACTCTTTTGAACCAAGAGCGTTAAAGCTTATAACTTTGCTTAGGCGGTTTCTAAATTCGCTACTAAAGAATTGTTTTACGGCGTTGTCCTCTTTTATTGAGTCGTCTTTATTAAAGCCCATTACATTTGCCTCTTTTGTTCCGAGGTTAGATGTCATTATTAGGACTACATGTTTAAAGTCGCTTATTATGCCATTGTTGTCTGTAAGCTTTGCTCCATCCATAATTTGAAGTAGAATATTCATAATATCTGGGTGTGCTTTTTCTACTTCGTCTAGTAGTAGCACCGTGTGTGGGTGTTTTTTGATAATTTCGGTTAAAAGCCCACCTTGTTCGAAGCCGACATACCCAGGAGGTGCCCCAATTAGGCGACTAACTGCGTGTTTCTCCATATATTCACTCATATCTAAACGCTCAAAGTGTATGCCTAGCTCATCTGCCAAAGCTTGAGAAAGGGCAGTTTTTCCAACCCCTGTTGGTCCAATAAATAGGAAGCTTCCTATTGGAGTGTTTGGTTGGTTAAGCCCTGCGTAAGAGCGTTTTATGGCACTACTTAAGGCTGTTATTGCCTCGTTTTGTCCTATAATTTTTTTGCTTAAACTTTTCTCTAAGTCTCTAAGTTTTTTAGTGTCGTCTTTCTCTATTGTGTTGGCTGGCAGTTTTAACAGTTTTGCTACAATATTTGCAATATCGTTTTGAGTTATAACCTCATTTTTTATAGAACGGAGCATAAAAGATGCACCGGCATCGTCGATAATATCGATTGCTTTATCTGGCAAGAAGCGCTCATGAATATACTTTACACTTAAATCTATTGCACTCTGCAGTGCTTCGTCGCTAAATTTAATATTATGGTACTCTTCGTACTTTTTCTGTAAGCCTTTTAAGATTTTGAATGTATCTTCTATGCTTGGTTCATCTACCTCTACCTTTCCAAAACGGCGAGATAGAGCTTTGTCTTTATCGAAAAAGTTTCTGAACTCTTGGTGTGTGGTTGCACCTATACACTTTAGCTCGCCTCTTGCAAGTGCTGGTTTTAATAAGTTACTTGCATCCATACTACCGCCACTTGTGCTACCTGCTCCTACGATTGTGTGAATTTCGTCGATAAACATTATTGCGTTATCTACAGTTTTGATTTCGCTAATAACACCTTTTATGCGTTTTTCAAAATCGCCACGATATTTTGTGCCTGCAATTAGTGCACCCATATCAAGAGCATATACTTTAGAGTCGGCAATGGCTTCTGGCACACTGTTGTTTGCAATTTTTAGAGCCAAACCTTCAGCTATTGCAGTTTTACCGACACCAGGTTCACCAACCAAAAGTGGGTTGTTTTTCTTTCGGCGACACAGAATTTGCATAACTCTGTCTATCTCGGCAGTTCTGCCTATTACTTCGTCGATTTTACCCTCTTTTGCTAGGGCTGTTAGCTCTATAGTGTATTCATCTAAGTGTGGAGTTTTGCTTTTACTTTCGCTCTTCTCCTCTTCAAAAACTATCTCTATATTGTCACTCTCTGGATGAGAGATATACTCTAAAACATCTATTCTCTCAACACCGTAAAACTCTAGCAGGGTTTTTGCGTAGCTATCTTCTTGTAGCATTAAAGCTGCTAACATATCGCCAATAGTTGCTTCGCTTTTACCAGCGGAGTTAATATGAAGCATCATTTCATTGATTGCTTGCGATAGTGCCATAGTCTGCATTGGGTCGGCACTATCTGGCAGTTGTGGAATGTGGCTATTTAAATATATATTTAAATTTTTTGTTAAATCATCTATATCAACCCCTAAATCGCTAAGCATTTTATGACCGATTTTAGAGTTTGCAATCGATAAAAGTATATGCTCTAGTGTTAAATATTCATGTTTATTGTTTCTTGCTAATGTTACACCGCGTGTAAATACTTCGTTTAAATTTACGCTTATCATAGTTTACTCCTTCTCTAAGGTGGCAAGTAGCGGATAGCCGTTTGATTTGGCTGTTGCCTTAACTTGATGTACCTTTGTTTGTGCTATTTCGTGCACATATACGCCACAAACTGCTTTACCTTTTTCGTGTACTTGCCACATTATACTGTTTGCTTCATCTACACTTTTGTGAAATATAGAAGTTAATATCTCTATAACTAAATCCATTGGTGTATAGTCGTCGTTGTGTAGTATAACTTTATACATCGGTGGATTGGTAATATCTACTTCAACATCTGTTAATTCTTTTATATTAGGCACTTTTTGTTACTCCTAAAGCTCTTTTTACTATAATTATACCAAATTTTGTGGAATAAATGTAATTATTGGTAGGTAACTAATGGCAAAAAAACTTTTTATAACGGCAACTGGTACAAATGTTGGCAAAACTTATGCATCTTGTAAAATTTTAGAGCATTTGGGTAGGCAAGGCGTTAAAATTGGAGCTGTTAAGCCTATAGAGACAGGTGTTAGCAGTGTACCAGCAGACGCCGATAAATTGTTGAAAATTTGCCAAAAATATAACCCTAACTTTAGAGAATTAGAGCCGTTGGATATATGTGCATATACTTTTGCTTTGCCAGCTGCACCATATAGTGCCGATACACAAAATATTATTAAAACAGAGAATATAAAAGAGAAAATTGCTCAAATAGAGAGTCTATGTGATTATTTACTAATAGAGGGGGCTGGTGGACTGTATGTACCAATAACCAAGAGTTATTTTATGATAGATTTAATAAAAGAGTTAAATTGCCAAACCCTGCTTGTAACTCCTAGCCATTTAGGGTGTATAAACGAAACTTTGCTTAGTATTAAAGCATTAGAGAGTCTCGATATTAGATATGATTGGTGTGTAAATTTGTATAAAGATAGAGAGGAATTTACACAGATAACTAAGCCGTTTTACGATGACTATTTTAAGCAATACGATAAGTTAGAGGATTTACTTCTTTTTAATCATCCATTTTTTAAAGGGCTGTAGAGAACTTATGTAAGCAGCGACTTGTTTGAACTCTACATCTTCAAGTGGTAGGGTTGGCATTGCGTTTGCACTATAGCCAAACTTTTTAAAGTTTGCATATGGGTCTTTAGCATAGCTTGCAATCTCTTTTTTTGTTCTTGTGTAGGCAACCATGTTAAAATCTGGTCCTAATGCTTGACCCCCATTTACAGTGTGACATATGGCACAATTTGCTTTATATACTGCTTTTCCCTTTTTTATTAGTTCGTTTTCGTCGTTAGCCATTAGGTATGTAGTGGCGAAAATTAGTATTAAAGTTAGTAGTTGTTTCAAGATATAATCCTTAAGTAAAATTAATTAGGATAAAATTACTCCTAATTATTTGTAGGCAAAATATATCAGAATATATAGAGTAATTAATTGATTTAAATCAAAATAAGATAAAATTACTCTTATTTAAATAAATTCAATAATAAGAACAATTTTAGTATAATGTTTTTCTAAAAAAAGGGTAGCAATGCAACACTTGGTAGATGTAAATTGTTTAAGCGAAGAGGATATTTTTAAGATTATGGCAGATGCTAAGGCTTTTAAGAAGCAGATGCCTCCTAAGTTGCTTGATAGTAAGCTTTTAATTACGCTATTTTTTGAGCCATCTACAAGAACTCGTAGCTCTTTTGAAGTTGCAGCTAAGAGACTTGGAGCTAGTGTGGTGCATTTAGACCCTACACGCTCTTCTACTAAAAAGGGTGAGAGTTTAGAAGATACTTTTGCTAACCTTTGTGCAATGGCTCCAGATGGGGTTATTTTACGACATTCAGAGAATGCTACGGCTAGGGTTTTGGCAGATATGGAACTGACTCCTATTATAAATGCTGGTACTGGGAATTTGGCTCACCCTACGCAAGCTCTGCTTGATTTGTTTACTATTTTAGAGTATTTTGATGGCGATATAGAGGGCAAAAGATTAACTATTGTAGGGGATATTGCAAACTCTAGGGTTGCTAGTTCTGGCATTCGGCTCTTTACTAAAATGGGCTTAGATGTAACACTTGTTGCACCAAAACCATTTATGCCAGAGACTGAGCTTAAAAATTATGAAGATTTAGAAAGTGTGCTTGATAGTACCGATATATTAATGAGCTTAAGAGCACAACTAGAGCGACATGCAAAACCTATTTTTGAAGATTATAGTGAATATGCAAAACACTACTGTATTACTAAAGATAGGGTAGATGGTAGAGATTTTATAGTAATGCATCCAGGTCCTGTAATGAGAAATATTGATATTAGCGATGAGGTGTTAGCAAGCCCTAAATCGCTAGTGTTAGAGCAAGTTAAAAATGGCGTATTTGTTAGAATGGCAGTGCTGAAGCATTTACTACTAGATAATGGTTGAGTTTTTAGATAGAGTTAGCGGCTTTGAGCGTATAACTGAGTATGCAAGCACAAAAGAGCCATTTCTTTTTATTATTTCTTATGATAAAACAGAGATTTTTGTACAAAAGTTAAGTGAGCTTAGCGGTGATATTGCCTATAGTTTTGATTGTGAAGCTCGCGTAGATTTGGGTAAAAAAGCCAATTTGGTAAAATATCCAGTAGATTTTAAAACATACTCTAACAGCTTTAAACAAGTTATCGAAGAGATAAAGAGAGGCAATACTTATCTGTTAAATTTAACTTTTAGAAGTGAAATAGAAACGAGTTTGAGCTTTAGTGAAATATTTGCACAGGCAAAAGCTCCGTATAAACTTTTAATTGATAATGAATTTGTCTGTTTTTCACCTGAGTGCTTTATAAAAATAGAAGATAATACTATAAGTACTTATCCAATGAAAGGCACAATAGATGCTAGCATACCAAATGCTAAAGAGAAAATTTTAAACGATTTAAAAGAGACTGCAGAGCATACTATGATAGTAGATTTAATGCGAAACGATTTAAATATGGTAGCTGTAAAAACAACAGTACCAAAGTTTCGATATATCGATAATATAAAAGCGGGCGATAAAGAGCTTTTACAAGTTAGCTCAGAGATAAAAGCCCAGCTTAGTGATAATTGGCATAAAAATTTGGGTAAAATATTAGATAAACTTACACCCGCTGGCTCTATTAGTGGTACTCCAAAGATGAGTACTTTAAAGATTATAGATAGTGTAGAGTTAAGCTCTCGTGGCTTATATTGTGGTGTGTTTGGTGTATATGATGGTAAGAGTTTAAAATCTGCTGTAATGATTAGAGCAATTAGTAAAGAAAAAGATAAACTCTACTACCATAGTGGTGGAGGGATTACGCTAGATTCCGATTTAGAGATGGAGTATCAGGAATTATTAGATAAAATTTATTTACCAATTTAGTCTATTTTTATTATCTTAATTTAAATATATATTTGTATAATTCCTACTTTATAATATATAATAATATTAAGTATTAAATTAACTTATAATAAGGAATAAAAAATGTCAAATTCAAAAGTTTTAGTTTTAGGTGGTGGTTTTGCTGGTGTTGAAGCTGCTATATTTTTAAGAAAAGAGGGCTTTAGCGTTACTCTAATTTCAAATAGAGACTTCTTCTACATCTATCCAACGTCTATTTGGATACCAACAGGCGAAGCAAAGATGGAAGATATAAGTGTACCTCTATCTGATATTGCCAATGCCCATGGCTTTGAAGTAATAATTGATGAGGTTGAGTCTATTAAGACAAAAGAGGGGAAAGTTTATTGTGCAAATAAAACTTATAATTATGAGTATTTAGTTATAGGCATTGGTGCTGGCAAAATGAAGCATGAGGGTAGTGAAAACTTTTTATCTATTTGTGGAGACCCACAAGAAGCACCGAAAATTAAAGAGAGAATTGATGAACTTATAGCAAAAGGTAGCGGTAAAATTGCTATGGGCTTTGGTGGTAACCCTAAAGACCCGAGTAATGTTCGTGGTGGTCCTGCATTTGAGGTTATCTTTAACCTACATAATCAACTTAAGAAACTAGGAATAAGGGATAAATTTGAGCTAACTTTCTTTGCACCAATGGCAGAACCAGGGGCGAGAATGGGCAAACAAGCGTTAAAGATGATGGATGTTTTCTTTAAAAAATTAGATATAAATACACACTTTGGTAAAAAGATAACAAGATTTGAGGAAGATGGTATTGTTTTCGAAGATGATAGCAAATTAGAGAGTGATTTTACAATGTTTATACCAGCAGGTAATGGACATAAAGTATTTGAGAATAGTGATTTACCATTGAATGAAGCTGGCTTGATAATGATTAATGATTATTGTGAAGTTCAGCACAATTTTGATGAGAGTGGTGAGAGTGAAGAGGGTAATTATAAAGTATTTGCAATAGGTGATAGTGTGGCACTTCAAGGACCTGACTGGAGAGCAAAGCAGGGGCACATTGCTGAGGTTATGGCTAGAAATGTTGCTTATAATATTAAGCAAATGGCACTTGGTTCAGAAAAAAGAAAAGGTTACGAGAATCACTTAAATATACTATGTGTAATGGATAGTGGTGATGGTGCTGCATTTGTTTATAGAGATAATAAAGGTGGTAAAATGGTGCCAATGCCAGTAATTGGACACTGGCTTAAAAAAGGTTGGGGTTGGTACTGTAGAAACTCTAAACTTGGTAAAATTCCTAGAATTCCAGGAATGTAAAAAAATTCAAGCATTTGCTTGAATTTTCTGCTATACTTCCAAAATCTCAATTTATATAAATAAAAAGGATTTAACAGTGTTAAAAAAAGTCTTAATTTCGGTAATTGTGCTTATATTAGTTGCAGTCGGTGCATTATTTGCAATAAATGGTAAGAGTAATTATGATAGTAGTAAATATTCTGCAAAAGCAAGCAATGGTTTAAAAGTTGGCTCAAAATTAGAGTTTAAATTGCCTGACCAATTCGATAAACCAATAGAGTTAAGCAACAGTACAAAGCAGGTAATATTTGTATTTGCAAAAAAGACAGGACATACTGTAAGAGAGTTACTAAAAAAAGAGCCTAAAGATTATCTGCCATCACGTAATACTATTTTTGTTGCAGATGTAAGTGGTATGCCAACAGTTATTAGAAATACTTTTGCACTACCAGACTTTAGAAAGAGCCCATACTCTGTTGCATTAATTTATGATGAGAATATAGCTAAAGTCTATAAAAATGGCATAGATGCTGATAAAATTATTATAGTATCGTTAAATAATAAAGTAGTAACTAATGTTAAAATGATAAATGGTGCCAAAGAGTTAAAAAAAGTACTTAACTAAGGTATTTAATGGCTGATTATTTTATATATACAATTATCGCCTTTGTGTTATCTTTAGTTTTTTCTATGGGTGGTACAGGCTCTGGAATTGCTTTAATTCCAGTGCTTAACTTTATGGGTTTAGAGTTTGTTGTGGCAAAAGCTGTTGGGCTCTTTGCAGGTGCTAGTACTACTATTACTGCTAGCGTAATGAATTTTAAACGAAAAGTTTTAGATTTATCATTTGTATGGCCTATTGCTTTAATGATGTTAATTTTTGCTCCACTTGGTGCATATATTAGTCAATTTTTCAATGAACATTATGTTAAATTTTTCTTTATGTTGCTCCTATTTTATAGTGCATCTATGATGATGTTTGGAAAGAAAAAGGCACTATATAAAGCTGAAGGTAGAGCTATTTTATTTATATCTGGGGCATTTGTTGGCTTTTTAGCTGGTATGCTAGGTGTTGGAGGCGGTAATATTTTAATGCCACTTTTAATTTTGCTTGGATATGAGCCAAAGAGAGTTGCTGTAACTGTAAGTTCGGTAGTGCCATTTGCTGCAATTAGTTCATTTTTTACTTATGCAAGTTATGTAAAATTAGATTGGGTATTGTTGCTATGTGTAATGTTTGCATCTATTGCAGGTGGTTATCTTGGCAACTACTTAATGCATTTTAAGTTAGACCAAAAAAAGACAAAAAAACTTATGGGGTTTTTATTATATATTTTAGCTTTTAAAATGTTGTATAATTTTCTTATTCACACTGTATAAGTGTGAATTTTACTACTGTAAGATGTGCCCTTAATTAATTGGTATTATCCACTTCTGTGGGAGTGACGAAGTAGCTAGCTTTGAGCTTAAAGCCAAGAAATGGGATATGGAATCCTTAACTTAATAGCATTGGATGTGCACTTAATTTCTACTTTAAACCTAACTCTTCCATACAAGCTACACAATATATAGATTCGGGCATTAGCTTTAATCTCTCGATAGATATCTCCTCTTCACACTCTTTACAAATACCATACTCTGGTGTATCTATTTTAAGGTAAGCCTGTTTTAGTCTGTTTAAGCGTTTTGTTCCCTCTTCGTAACGCTGTATATGTATACTCTGGTCTAGTTTAAAATTGAGATGTGCTACTTTATCGCTAGGACCTTTCCCCCGTTCTGGATAGAGGGCTTTTTTAATACTATCTATCTCAGCACTTAACTCTTGTATCTGTTTTTCTATACTCTTTTTGAAGTTTTCTTTCTCTTTATTAGTCATATTCTTCCAATAGTTTTAAACCCAAATTATGCATTAGCTAAATATTTGTTAATCTCTAAGGCATAATTTGAGTTGGAGCTGTCATATTATTGCTATTAAATTAAGAGTCTTAACTCCATAAAATATAATAAGCTAAAAGCTAAAAAATGGATATAAAATCCTTAACTTAATGGTATTGGAGCTACCCTAAAGAAATTTTACCATATATTTTTTAATTTTGGGTAGGTCAGAGTGAATTTACTCTTTTTGACCTAAATCTAATGTTATATATGATGTTGTATTGTTACTATTTTTAGATTCGTACATACCAAAATCTGTTATGTCTGGATCCATCATATTAGAGCAGTGACCATCTGTACTTGTTATCCAAGATTCGATTGCATGTATCCAAGCATCTTTGCCATTACCTAGAGAATCGTGTTCGCGGTAGATATTTTCTGCATATTTTAAACCTTTGAAACCATATTTTCTCATTCTATCGTAGCTATGGCTACCATCGCTACCCTCATGACTAAAGTTTCCAGTACTTAACATATCATCACTATGCTCTTTTGCTGCATCTACAAGTTTACTATTGTTGCTAATTTCTGGAGAAGGACCACTTTTCATATTGTCATCGATACATTGTATATCCATACTTCTAACATAATTTAAAAGAACTTCATATTGAATATTTATTGGGTCATTTCTATCAAAGCCACCTACTTTTCCACTATCTATAGCTTCTATTAAATTAACTTTTGGCGGATGTTTCATATTTAACTCTTTTAATAGTTCATCAACGGTACAACCACTCATAAATATTATAGATAAGCTTAAGCCTAATATTTTAAGATATTTCATTTTATATACTCCAATTATTTGGTAGTGTTAGTCTATTTAATTTATCTTAAAAACAAACTTAATTATTTGAATTATTTTAAATAAAATATCCATATTATGGAGTTATTTAGTTATTTTGGAAGAGGATTTATATGTATTGCTATCCAAAGAGTTCCTTTTTGACATTTTAAGACTTTATGCTTTTTGTAAGCTGGAATAAAGAGTGTATCACCTTTTGAGAGGTTTATCTTTTGATTCTCTAACTCTAAGAGTGCTTTACCTTCTAGTAAAATTACAAATTCATCTTCTTTTTGAGAGTACTCTTTAGTCTCTAATTTATCTGAACTTACAATTCTAACTATTTTTATATTCTCTTTTTCTAATAGGGTAGTAAATTCTTCGCCACTGTTTGGGCTAATGTAATCGTATATATTCATGTTGAATCCTTGTTTTGGGAGCTGGAGTGTGTAAGGGTATGGTAACCTTACCACACCCTTTTTTGTTGTTTGATTAAAATGTGTGGTGATGGCACCACCAATGCCATTAAATTAAGGATTTTATATCCATAAAATGTACAAAGCTTAAAGCACAAAGCCAAAAGCTAACCACCTCGTCATTCCCGCGAAAGTGGGAATCCATGGTTTGAACTGCTATAAAAGTCCTATTTTAACTTTTAAGCATTTAAAATCGTGGATCCCCTTTTCTGTTGGGGATGACAGGAGGCAGATAATTTTTTTGCTTTCTGCTTTAAGCTTTAATCTTTAATCTTTAATCTTTATGCCAATAAATGGATATTTTACTCTTAACTTAATGGTATTGGAGGGCACCACACTCTACTTTAAGTTTTTTACTTCAAACTTCCAACTTGGCTAAAAGCTCATGTTTATTGCGTCTATTTCGCTCCAGCTTGTGGTTTTGCAGGCTTTTTTGTTGGCTAGTATGTGCTCTATGTATCTTGCGAACATATCGGTTTCTATATTTACTTTGCTTCCAATTTTATAGTTTTTTATAAGGGTGTTTTCTAGTGTGTGGGGTATTATGGTTAAGCGGAAGCTATCTTCGTAAACTTCGTTTACTGTAAGAGAGACACCATCTATTGTTATAGAGCCTTTTGGTACTATGTATGCTATCTGCTCTTGTGGTACTTTTATATAGAAGTCTACTCCATTGCCGTGATTATCTATTTTTATAACCTCGCCTAGTGTATCTACATGACCTTGGACGATGTGGCCTTCGAATCTATCGCCCATTTGCATAGCTGGCTCTAAGTGTACTTTGTCTTGAAATTTACTGTCGTCTACTATGCTTTTTGTTTCGCTTGCTACATTTAAGTAAAACCCTCCATTAAAGGTATCGGTAACTGTAAGGCAAACGCCATTTATTGCTATTGAGTCGCCTACTTTTGCTTGGTGCTTAGAAACTATTTTTAACTTGCCATTATTAAAGCTCTCTACTTCTGCTATTTCTCTTATTAATCCTGTAAACACACTTGAACCTTTTTTAGCTATAATTGCGATAATAATTATAGCGAAATAGGTAGAAAAATGGCTAAAGAGTATGATGTAATAGTAATTGGTGGCGGACACGCAGGTATAGAGGCAGCAAGTTCGGCTGCTAGAATGGGTGCTAAAACTTTAATGATAACAATACTAGCAGAGCAAATTGGTGCAAGCTCTTGTAACCCTGCTATTGGTGGTTTGGCTAAGGGGCATTTAGTTAAAGAGATAGACGCTCTTGGCGGAGAGATGGCGCTAGCAACCGACAAGGCAGGTTTGCAATTTAGAATACTAAACGCCTCTAAAGGTCCTGCTGTTCGTGGTAGTCGTGCACAGATAGATATGGATAGATACAGAATAGTTATACGAGATAGACTATATAGTATTGATAATTTGGATATAAAACAAGAGATTGTAGAGTCTCTGATTTTGGAAGATGGCGAGGTAAAGGGTGTAGTGACTCAGCTTAAAAATGAGTATTTAGCACCAAAAGTTATTGTAGCTAGTGGAACATTCTTAAATGGGCTTATACATATAGGCGAAGTTCAGCAACAAGCAGGCAGACAGGGGGAGTTTGCATCTATTTCGTTGGCTGAGCATCTTAGAGAGTTAGGCTTTAGAATTGGGCGTTTGAAAACTGGAACTTGTGCAAGAGTTGCGGGCGATAGTATAGATTTTAGCCAATTAGAAGAGCAGGGTGGCGATAATCCGCCAATGCCATTTTCGTTTAGAACAGACAAAGAGAGTTTTAACCCTACACAACTGCCGTGTCATATGGCTTATACAAATGAGACAACACACCAAATTATCGAAGGAAACTTCGATAGAGCACCACTATTTACAGGGCAAATTGATGGTGTAGGTCCAAGATACTGCCCAAGTATCGAAGATAAAATTAACCGATTTAGCGAAAGACCACGCCACCAGATATTTGTAGAGCCGCAAACGCTAGAGTCGAATGAGTACTATTTAAATGGCTTAAGTACCTCTTTACCAACAGATGTTCAAGAGGCTATGATTCACTCAATGAAGGGCTTAGAGAATGCTAAAATTATTCGTTATGGTTACGCTATTGAGTATGATTATATCGATCCAACAGAGTTAAAGCATACTTTAGAGACTAAAAAGATAAAGGGGCTTTACTGGGCTGGGCAAGTAAATGGAACAACTGGTTATGAAGAGGCAGCTGCACAGGGGCTAATGGCTGGTATAAATGCAGTACTTGCTTTACAAGGCAGAGAGCCATTGGTGTTAAGAAGAGACGAAGCATATATTGGTGTTTTAATCGACGATTTGGTAACAAAGGGAACTAAAGAGCCATACCGTATGTTTACAAGTAGGGCAGAGTATCGCTTGCTTTTAAGAGAAGATAATGCACACATTAGATTGGTAGAGTATGCTAAAGAGTTAAATTTATTAGATAGCGATTTTATAAATAGAGTAGAAAAATTAAAGAGTGATATTAACGAAGCTTTAACTTATTTAAAAACAACATTTGCTACACCTACAAAAGAGTTTAGTGCTAAATTGCAAGAGCTTGGTGAAACTAAAATAAATGACAAAACAGCATTTATTGATATTATTGCTAGAATTAAAGAACCAACTGTAGATAAACTTTTAGCACTTGTACCAGATTTTGCAAAGTATAATCAAGAAGCATTAGAGCAAATTTTAGTTGAGGCTAAATATTATCGATATATCGAGAAACAGCAGAGCCAAATAGATAATATGCAAAATATGCTAAAAATTAAAATACCTCAAGATTTTGATTACTCGACAGTGCAAGGTTTAAGTAATGAAGTAGTAGAGAAGTTGCAAACAGCAAATCCACCAACTTTGCAGAGTGCATCGTTAATTAGTGGTATAACACCTGCAGCTTTAGAGATAATTCATGTATATATAAAAATGCGTCAGAGGGGTAAATAGTGGTATATTTATACGCTTATACAAACCATAAAGAGAATTTAGATGCCTTACGTAGAGCAAAAGGGCTTTTTGATGCTTTTAAAGCAGATGGTGTAGAGTGCGAACTTTTACTCAATGAGTATAGAGCACAGCTTCTTGCAAGAGAATGGGGCTTACCTCTTGCTACTACAATAGAGACTATTAAAGATATAGATGCAGTTGCAACTGTAGAAGATATTGTAATTATAGATTCTCCAGAAGAGTTAGAGGGTAAGGTGTTAGAGTATCCAGACTATTTTAAAAAAGTTATTTATATAAAAGATGTTTGTAGTGATTTAACGCTTAATGGTGCAGAAATTATCGAATTAAGCCAGAATAAGAATATATATAGTGAAGTAAATGGTACTAAAGAGGATAAAACACTATTTATATATGGAGATAGCGATTATAATAAAACTATAATTAAAAATTTAGAAATATTTAAGAATAAGAGTTTAGACCTATATTGGGGTAATTATTTTTTTGTTAAATATGAAGATATGCTTGCTGAAGTTTTTCATAAGATAATTGAACCTGAAGATTACTATTTAGCTATATCAAATTATAATAATATTATTACTTCTGATTTACAGGTTGCTATTGAAGCAAAGGCAAATAGCTCTACTGTACGATATTTGGCACTTGAAGATTTAGAAAGTTGTACTATTGATGTATTGAATAAATTAAATATAGAAATATTAAATAGGAATATAAATTTTTCTAATAAATTAGAAGTAGAAAATAGTATCATACAGAATATAAATAAAGAAATAGTTACAATAGTAAAAAATTATGTGTGAAGTTATTTCACACAAACTATGATAATAAACTCAGCTTTAATCTCTCAACAACTCTATTTAATAAAAATAAACTTATAATATATCGTTAATCAATTTTTATTAGAAAGGATACTTATGAGCGATAGAAGAGACTTTATGGGTATGGCTCTTGGTGGCTTTGCTGGATTAGGTGCATTGGGTGCATTATATGCAGCTAAACGAACTTGGGATCCATTGCCAAGCGTAAAGGCAGGAGGATTTACAACATTAGATTTAAGTAATGTTCCAGAAAACACTTTAGTGGTGGAGAAGTGGCGTGGCAAACCTGTTTTAATTATTAAGGTACCTAAAAATGCTAAACCAAATAGTGCACCAAATGGAAATAATGAGAATGCTTATGATGACAAGCGTCTTGTTACTGTTGGTGGACATAAGTATATGATAGTTATTGGATTGTGTACACACTTAGGGTGTATTCCAGATTATTTCCCAGAGAAAAATAAGTTTATTTGTCCTTGTCATGGTGGACAATTTAATGCTGCTGGTGAAGTACTTAAAGCTCCACCTCCAAGTCCACTTGTAATACCACCATTTAAAATTACTGGTACTAAAGTGGTTCTCGGAGAAGAGGGACCAGAATATAAAAAACTATTAGCTGCTGGCGTAGTATCATAAAGGAGGTTAGGTAATGGCACATTTTGACCCTAATGCAAAGCCGTTTAGTCATAAATGGTTAAACGAAAGATTAGGCGTAGATACACTTAAAAGAGTACTATCTACTGAGTATTGGATTCCAAAGAATATTAATTTCCTTTGGGCAATGGGTATGGTTTTAGCAGCTACATTTGGCGTGCTTTTAATAAGTGGTATATTCTTATTAATGTATTATGTACCAACAACAAAAGAGGCATTTGATAGTGTAAACTATACTATTATGTCACAAGTTGGATATGGTTGGTTATGGAGACATGTGCATGCAGTTGCAGCATCTGTTGTGTTCTTGATAATATATATTCATATGCTTACAGGTATTTATTATGGTTCATATAAAAGAGGTAGAGAGTTAATCTGGATATCAGGTATGTTACTGTTTGTTGCTTTTTCAGCAGAAGCTTTCTCTGGTTATATGTTACCTTGGGGACAAATGAGTTACTGGGCTGGTATGGTTATTACTAACCTATTTAGTTTAGGTTCATTAAACCTTAATGGATTAGTTGAGTGGATTAGAGGAGACTATGTACCTGGTCAAGCATTCTTGGGTAGATTCTTTATGCTACATGTAGTATTAATACCACTATTCATTATTGGTTTAATTGTTTTACACTTTGGTACATTAAGATTACCACACGTAAATAACCAAGATGGTGAAGAGTTTGATTTCGAAGCTGAAGCAGAAAAATGGAAAGCAGGCAAAAGAAAAGAGTCTAAAGTTATTCCATTTAATCCAGTATTCTTAAGTAAAGATGTATTTGTGATGGGTATTTACTTTATCTTCTTCTTCTATTTGGTATTCTACCATTTCGAATTTGCTATGGATCCTGTAAACTTTGACCCAGCTAATGGATTAAAAACACCTCCACACATTTACCCAGAGTGGTACTTCTTATGGAGTTATGAAATTTTAAGACCATTTAGTAAGAACATTGGTTTAATAGCATTTGGTTTTGCACAAGTTATTTTCTTCTTGTTGCCATTCTTGGACAGAAGTCCGAATGTTGCACCTGCAAATAGAAGAGGTATATTTAAAATTTGGTTCTGGTTATTAGTTATAGATATGGTTGGTTTAACTATTTTAGGTAAATTACCTCCAGTTGGAACTTGGACAATAGTTGGTACTGTTTTTGCAGATGTGTTTATCGCACTTTGGATTGCGCTTCCATTTGTAACTAAAATGGAAAAACCAGTAGGAGGTAAATAATGAAAGATCTTAAAATATTAGCAGTAGTAGTATTTTTTACACTTGTTACATATTGGGGTGTTGAGCCATTTGCTCACTCTCAAATGCATAAACATGTAGAGGGACACAATTTTACATATCCAGATATTAAAGCATCTGGATTGAAAGGTGATCCAGCTAAAGGCAAGGCAGCAATAGCAGCTTGTACAAGTTGTCACGGTATTAAATCTCAAGGTATTAAAGCACCTATGGATGCTATGGCAGCATCTGCAGCATATGGTGTAAATCCACCAGATTTAAGTAATGTAGGTGCATTATTTGATACAAAATATTTAATAGCATTCCTACAAAATCCAGCACACGCAGCAAAAGCTAAAAAAATGGCAATGCCAGCTGGTATGGCAGGTACAGCACAAGGTGCAGCAGATATTGTAGCTTATTTAAAATCTATTGCTCCAAAAGAGCTTAGTGCTAAAGAGGCATTTGTAACAGCATGTGGTAGATGTCATGCAAATAGATATGGTAAGTGGACTCAAATTGGTGATGTTCCAAAAACAAAAGGTAACATTAAAACTGGTAATGATGTTGAATTAACTAAGTTTAAAATGAATGTTGCTAAGTATCAAGATAAATTAGCAGATTATATGGGTAAATTACCACCTGATTTATCTATTATTGCTAGAGCTAGAAGCGAGCATTACTTAAAAACTTTTGTAGAAGACCCTCAAGCCGTTCTTCCAGGAACTGCAATGCCTAGAGTTGGTTTAACAAAAGAAGGTTTCGAAAAAGTTGATGCATACTTAGAGTCTACTGGTGACCCTAGTAAGCCATTAAGAGAAAAAACTGGACCATGGGTATTAGGTTACTTTGTAATCTTTACACTACTAGCTTATGGTTGGTATAAATCTCAATGGAAAGGATTAGGTCACTAATCTAGTCCAATTAATACTGCAAGCTTTAGGCTTGTAGTTTTTACATTCTTTCTTTTTTAATTTCACTTTTTGACTAAAATCATCTAAATTATACCTATTTTTTGATACCCTATAATTGTTTAAAGGCAGAAGGGGAATGTATTGAAAAAATCCTTCTACCTTCATCCTTATTTAATTACAGAAGGTTAATATGTTAATAGATGGACACGGCAGAACTGTTAATTATTTAAGAGTCTCAGTTACTGAACGATGTAATTTTAGATGTCAGTATTGTATGCCCGAAAAACCTTTTAGTTGGGTTCCAAAAGAGAATTTACTCTCATTTGATGATTTGTTTAAATTTATAAAAGTTGGAATAGATGAAGGCATAAATAAAGTTAGAATTACTGGTGGAGAACCGCTACTTCGTGAAGATTTAGATAGCTTTATAAAACTTATAAATGATTATAAACCAGATATAGATTTAGCAATTACTACTAATGGCTTTTTACTTCCAGAACTTGCACAAAAGTTAAAAGATGCTGGATTAAAGAGATTAAATATTTCACTAGACTCTTTAAAGCCAGCAGTTGCAGCTCAAATAGCTCAAAAAAATGTATTAGCTCATGTTTTAGAAGGAATTGAGAAGGCTTTAGAAGTTGGATTAAAAGTAAAAATTAATATGGTTCCTCTAAAAGGTATAAATGATAATGAAATTTTAGATTTATTAGAGTATGCAAGAGAGAGAAATATACGAATTAGATTTATAGAGTATATGGAAAATGTGCATGCAAGTAGTGATATACAAGGAATGCATGGACGAGAGATTTTAAGTGTTATTAAAAGTAGATATACTATTAAAAAAGTTGGACGTACAGCAAATAGCCCAAGCTTTAATTATAAGATACAAGAGAATGGTTATATATTTGGATTAATAGACCCACATAAACATGATTTTTGCGAGGATTGCAATAGAATCCGTTTAACAGCCGAAGGGCACTTAATACCTTGTTTATATTTTGAAGAGGCTCAAAGCATTGCCGAAGCTGTAAGAAGTAATGATATAGAGAAAGCTAGCTATATTTTAAAAGATGTATTAGCAAATAAACCAAAAGAGAATAAATGGGGAAGCGAAGAGGATAGTGACAACAACTCTAGTCGTGCATTTTTCGAGACTGGTGGCTGATGTTTTATATTGTAGAAGAGTTTTTCTCTGTTCAAGGAGAAGGTAAATATGCGGGTTATCCATCTTACTTTTTAAGAACCGGTGGCTGTAATTTAAATTGCCCCGGATTTAAAACAGAATATTTAGTTGATGGTAAAAAAAAGTTAGGTTGTGATACATATTTTGCCGTAGATAAAGCATTTTCTAAAGAGTGGCAACTGATAGATAGTAGTAAAGATTTAATTAAACATTTAGAAGAAGAGTTTGTTAAAATTGGATATAAACCACATATAGTAATTACAGGTGGTGAACCACTGCTCTATCATCAAGATAGTATATTTTACTCTATTATTGAGTATTTAGTTGAGAGTGGCATTAAGATTACATTTGAGACAAATGCTACTATAGAGATAGATTTTAATCGATTTCCTGCATATAAAGATGTAGTTTTCGCATTATCAATAAAACTTTCTAATAGTGCTGAGCCTAAAGACAAACGAATAAATATTAAAGCAATAGAAGCAATTACACAAAATGTAAAAGAGCATTTTTTTAAATTTACGATTAGTAAAGATTTGGTAGAAAGCACGGCAAAATATGAGATAGAAGAGATAAAAAAAATATCTCCAAATTCATTAACATACTGTATGCCAGTAGGCGAAAGTAGAGAGAGCATTTGGGGAAATGATGAATCTGTTTTTAACTTTTGTAAAGAGAACAATTACATCTACAGCGATAGACTGCATATTCGCGTGTTTGATAAGACTCAAGGAGTGTAGTTAGGATATAGAGGTTAGGATGTAGGATGTGGATTTTAGTGTGTAGGGGTAACCCTCAATGCCATTAAGTTAAGGAATTTACTTCCATAAATTGTAGTAAATTTAAAGCTCACCATCGCCGTCATTCCAAGCGTTTGCGAAGAATCTAGCTTAAACGGCTGTAAAGCTAATAGTTTATCTAGGCTTTTAAAGTTAGATTCTTCGCATCCGCTCAGAATGATGGCGATGGTAAATATTTTCATCACTTCGGACTTTGAACTTAAAGCAAATAAATGGATATAGAATCCTTAACTTAATGGCATTGAAGGGTTGTCCTTACATATATAAACTATCTTTTAAATCGACTTTTTCTATTTATAGCATAAATAGCTCTAATAGGTCCAGATATTACATAAATTATGAAAAATATGGCGATTGTCTCTATTGGTAAGAGATAGAGTAGCGAGCCAATAAGAATTAAAAGTATTAAAATTTTATAAGATATGGCTTTTTTAAACTCTATTTTTTTAAACGCTAAGTATCTAAAATTGCTGACCATTAAAATTCCTACAATTAGAGCTAAAATTAGTATTATAGGTTCTAAAAAGCTTATATTGTATTTATAGTCTATTTGTGAAAGTGAAACCAAGAATAGAGCTGCTGCTGGTATTGGTAAACCAATAAAGACATTAGGGTCGTTTTTACTTGTTGTTATATTAAACCGAGCAAGTCTAACTGCTCCAAATACCACATATAAAGCTACTATTAGTGTGCCAAATTTAGAGTATCCATGCCCAATTTGGAAGTATATAAGCATAGCTGGTGCAACACCAAAAGCTACTATATCAGCTAAAGAGTCAAACTCTATGCCAAATTTACTTTCGCCTTTAGTTAAACGAGCAATTTTACCATCTAAACCATCCAAAACAAGTGATAGTATAATAAACCAAGAGGCTTGTTCAAAGTTGCCTTTGCTAGATTGTATAATACTAACAATGGCAACAAATATTGAAGATGCTGTAAAGAGATTTGGCAATAGATAGTTTAGCTTTACACTCTTTTTCATTTTATGATTCTTTGTTCTCTTGACTCTCTGCTTTGCTTGCTTTAATATCGTGTTCTTTTGCGTCAGCCTCTTCTTGTGCTACTTTTTCTGTATGAGCAAGTCTTGATTCTAAATTATTATCAGTTTCAAATTTCTCAATAATTTCTCGAACTTTACTACCCTCTATAACCTCTTTATCTAATAGTTCAGCGGTCATAGCCTCTATAGCTTCCTTATAATCTTTTAGAGTATTTTTTACATACTCATAACGATTATCTAGTGTAGATTTTATCTTCTCGTCGATAGCTTCTGCCATTTTTTCACTATAGTCTTTAATAGTTTGACCACCAGTTAAGAATGCACCACCACTATTTTGCTCTAGCACCATTAAGCCTGCAACATCACTCATACCATATTTTGTAATCATATCTTTTAAAATATCTGTTGCTCTTTGCAAGTCGTTTCCTGCACCTGTTGAGATGTCACCTACAAATATATCCTCTGCTGCACGACCACCAAGAAGAACATCTATCTCTGCCATTAATTCATGCTTTTGCTTTAAGAAACGATTCTCTTCATCTGGTAGATGTAGAGTGTATCCTAATGCTCCAAGTCCTCTTGGAATAATAGATACTTTTGTAACTCTTGTAGCACCTTTTGTAAGCTCTGCCATGAGTGCGTGTCCACTTTCGTGATAAGAGACAATCTTTTTCTCTAACTCGTTAATTTTACGGTTCTTTTTCTCAAGTCCTACAAAAGCTCTCTCGATTGCTTCCATTAAATCTTGCTGTTCTATCTCTTTTTTGTTGTGACGACCTGCAAGAAGAGCGGCTTCGTTAATAATGTTTGCTAAATCTGCACCGGCAAGTCCTGCTGTTGCTTTTGCAATCTCTTCTAAATTAACTTTTGGTGAAAGTTTTACATCTTTAGAGTGTATCTTTAATATTGCTAAACGCCCTTCGAAATCTGGTTTATCTACAAGTACTTGTCTATCAAAACGACCAGCTCTTAGTAGTGCTGGGTCTAGCACCTCTGGGCGGTTTGTTGCGGCTAATACAATTACCGGTGTATCTGTTCCAAAACCATCCATTTCGGCTAGTAGTTGGTTTAGAGTCTGCTCTCGCTCATCATTCCCACCCATTGGTCCACCACTAGCTCTACTTTTACCGATTGCATCGATTTCATCAATAAATATAATAGATGGAGCCTCTTTTTTAGCTTGTTCAAACAGATCTCGCACACGGCTAGCACCCACACCTACAAACATTTCGATAAAGCTAGAACCACTTACAGAGAAAAATGGCACACTTGCCTCGCCGGCAACTGCTTTTGCAAGCAATGTTTTACCAGTACCTGGAGGTCCTACTAACAATACACCTTTAGGTATTTTTGCACCAAGTTCAATGTAGCGTTCTGGATATTTTAAGAAATCTACTATCTCTTTAACTTCCTCTTTTGCTTCATCTACACCCGCAACATCGTCGAATTTAACATCTGGTTTTTCAGAGTTAATAAGCTTACCAGCTTTGCCAACACCTAGTATGCCACCACCTACACCTTTGCTCATTTTTTTAGCTAGTAGTATCCAAATTCCGAAGAATAGTAGAATTGGTAGAATCGAACTGATTAATTCAGCCATTAATCCGCCACCCATTACACCAATATATTTTACATGATGTTCATCTAAAAGTTTAATAAAGTATGGATCGCTTGCTGGAATATTTTCGGCAATATATCTTGTATGTCCGCCATCACCGCCAATCGCTTCTATAACTGTTGGGGTTATTTTTAACTCTTTGATTTTATCGCTCTTTACAAGATTTTTTATATCTGAGTAGCTAACCTTCTTAGTCTGTGTAATCATTGCACTATTACTATTTTGTAAACTCTCTAGTGAGTTATTATTTCCAATAAATACTTTAAAAATCATAATTACCACAATCGAAAATATTGCAAATGCAATTAGTGGATTATCTTTAAAAAAATTGTTATTATTGTTATCGTTATTTTTCTCTGCCATTATTGTCCTTTATAAACTATTGTTACCCATTCATCTTTTTGTATTCTCTCGATTATATCTAAATCTGAAAATGCATCTGTAACTATATGCTCTTTTTTATCTAAAATTCCTGAAACTATCAAGTAAGAATTACTTTTTAGCTTAGATTTTAACTCATTTGCTATCATTTTTAACACATCTGCTATAATATTTGCTACTACAACATCATATTTCTTATCTGTTTTATTTGCCGAGCCTACCCAAATGTTGTTGTACTCTTTACCATTTAGTGCAAAATTTTCTTTTGAACTATCTACCGCTAATTCATCTGTATCGCATAAATCTACAACTGCCCCTTTATGAGTAGAAGCTAAAGCTAAGATTCCACTACCACAACCTACATCTAAAAGTGTGTCTCCATCTTTAATATATTTGCTAATTGCTTGCAGACAGCTAAAAGTTGTAGCGTGATGCCCAGAGCCAAAAGCAAGAGCAGGGTTTATTAAGATATTTATTTTACCCTCTTTTGCTTCATGCCACTGTGGGTGGATATAAAACTCACCAGCCTCAATAGGTTGAACTGAATCTTGATAAGCTTTTATCCAATCGATATTCTCTTTCTCTTCTTTGCTTACTTCGCACTCAATATCTAACTCTTTTAACTGTTGCTCGATTGTCTCTGTACTCTCACTAGTTCTTAGAACTATTTTATCTGTGCCTATTTCTACAGCCTCTCCAGTTGCATTCATAATAAAATCTGCTAAAAGTTCAACTAAATCGGGATTAGTTTTTACTGTTAATTCTATATATTTATCGTTCAATTTATTTCCTTGTTTATTTGTGTATTGGTTATTGGTTATTTGTATATTAGCACAAGATTTCTAACCATTACACCAATATACTAATATACCAATATACTAATTAACCAACTTAAACGCTTCTTCTAAATCAAGAGTACCTTCATAAAATGCCTTACCTACAATAGTGCCATCTATGCCGGCTTCTATAAGTGCGTGGATGTCGTTTATGTCTTTAAGTCCGCCACTTGCTATTGTCTCTAAGCCACTTGCCTCTTGTATAGACTTTGTAAACTCTATATTTAAGCCTGTCATCATACCATCTCGCCCAACATCTGTACAGATAATCGCCTCTACGCCACAATCTGCAAAAGCACGAGCTAAATCTGTTGCTTTCATATCTGAAGTCTCTGCCCAACCCTCTACAGCTACCATACCATCTATTGCATCAATTCCTACAACAATAGGATATTTAGCTGCCATATCTTTTACAAATTGTGCATCTTTTACCGCTATAGAGCCTAGAATTAGTCTGTCTATCCCTAAATCTAAATACATCTTAATAGTCTCTTCATCGCGAATACCACCACCAAGCTCTAACTTTAAGTTACAATTTTGGCGAATCTTTTTAATCTGCTCTAAATTCTCAGGCTTACCTGCAAATGCCCCATTTAAATCGACTAAGTGAACCCACTCGCTCCCTAACTCTTCAAACCTCTTAGCCACTTGCCAAGGCTCATCACTATAAATTTTAGCCGAATCCATTAACCCTTTGCTAAGTCTTACAGCTTTTCCATCTTTTAAATCTATTGCTGGTAGTATTGTCATCTATTCTATTCCTTCAAATAAGTTTTTTAGTTTTGTTTTTAATTCTTGAAATTTCTCATCTTTAAAATCAAATTGAGGGTAAGGGTATAAATCTCTATATAAATTAGCTATGGGTTTTTTATTGGGTTTTAGAGTTTCTACCTCCAAACACTCTACTAAATTATTAAAATGTCTATAGCACTCTTTTGTGTTAATAGTCTCTAGCAAAAAATAGTCTAAATTCTTATTAAAAATATAGACATCTGCTTCAATATTCCAATCTAACTCTTGAATTAATTTATCAAAACATTTTTTAGAGTTTTCCATTCCATTGCAACTATTATCATCTTTTTCAAAATCGCAATCAAAGATAAATAGGGCTCTTTTAATTTCCCCAATTTCTATTAGTTTTGAAACTTGTTTATACTTTGTGTGATTAGAGTCTAAAAGTTTTTTTTTGCCACCAAGTCTGTTAATAACACTTCCAAAGTTATAATTGCTAGGAACTCTTATATCCGAAGAGTTTTTTAAATCATTTAAGAGTTTAATGATAAATTTTTCATCATCTACTCCTTCAACAAATATTCTTACCATCCTCTAACCTCTTCTTCTTGCTCGATTGAGTCTATAAACCAATCGTAAGGATAAACCATTCCTTTTAATTCATTCTGTTGATTTCTACCTAATTTGAAAAAAGTAATATCTTTATCTTCTAACTCTTTTGCAACTCTTGCGTAAGATTCGATACACTCTTTAGAGTGAGTTGTGGCAAATACTTGCACATTTTGCTCTTTTGAAATTGTTAAGATTATTTTCCATAGTCTATCATAATTACTGTAATGAATACCATTTTCTATTTCATCAATAAAAATAACCGAATTTTTATAATAAAGTATTGTCATTACTATATTAATAAAATTTTTAATGCCATCTCCATACTCTGAAATATTAATAGTTTCTTCATCTTTAAAGAGTATTATTTCATCTTCTGTCATATCTATTCTTTCAATATCAAACAACTCTTCAAGATAATTATTAATCAAATCATTTTTATTCTCTTTTTTTATTTTACTTAAAAGCTTTCTTAATGTTATTTGGTTGTTATTGCACATAGATACAAAATTAAATATATCAATTTTTGGCAAACTGTTTTCTTCTTTGATAATATTAAAGTATTTATTTTTCCTATGCCCCAACAAATTAAAACCTCCATAATTCCACCAAGATTTTATTAAAAAAACCTCTGGGCGAATAAAATAATCTTCAGCTACTAATTTTATATTTTTTTCTATTTCTATTTCAAAATTAGAAAAAGTATGCAAATTATAATTGTTAAGTACCCACTGTAATATAAAATTATTTCCAAATCTATTCATCTGTATAACTATTAAACTTTTAATAATTTCAAAATATAGCCTTTCTCTCATACCATCTATTTCTTTATGATTATTCAGATAAAAACTATTAAAATTATCTATAATAAAACAAGCCTCCATAAAAGCAGTTTTGCCTACATTATTCTTTCCACCAATAAGATTAACACGCCCGAAGCCTTCGGCTTTGAAGTCTTTGAATAGTTTAAAGTTTTTTATCTCTATGTTTTTTATAAAATGTTCTTGGCTCATTTTGTCTCCTTACTGGTGAGACTTAAGTCTCAGTTCCAAAAAAATCTAGTTTTCTCAGTTTTTTGTGCAGTGAGGGCACTGCACACTACAATTTATATTTTAGCGAAATTTTCTATAATTTGTAAGCCTTGATTGTGGCTTTTTTCTGGGTGGGGTTGGAAGCCGTAGATGTTCTCTTTGTTTACGGCACTTACGAATTCGTATCCATATTTTGTTTTACCTATTGCGTATTTGTCATCACATATTGCGTGGTATGAGTGTACGAAGTATAGGTAGAACTCTTTTGGTAAGTTGGTAAAAATTTTATCTTCTCTTTGGGTAAATAGTTCGTTCCAGCCCATGTGGGGTACTTTTAGGTTTTGGTTATCAAATTTATTCTTTTTAAAAGCTACTACTTTGCCATCTATTAAGCCTAGTCCCTCGTTGGCTCCGAACTCTTCACTACTGTTAAAGAGTAGTTGCATTCCTAAGCATGTACCCATTATGTACTTGCCACTTTTTGCATACTCTTTTATTGCGTCGCTTAAACCTGTGCTGTTTAAGTGCTCCATTGCATCGCCAAATGCTCCTACTCCTGGTAGAATTAACTTATCGTACTCTTTTAGTTTTTCTGGGTCGCTCTCTATGAAGGCTTTTGCTCCTACTTTTTCAAAAGCATTTAGAACCGAGCCTAAATTTCCCATATTGTAGTTTACTATTGCTATCATTTTTGCTCCAATAGTGTTTTTAGTGTGTGGTACATATTTTCATCTATCTCTTCACCACTATTTTTTCTTTTTTTAATATCTCTATATAGCCACTCTAGGTAGCCTCTATCTATCTCTAGTACAGCTTTTAAAAGTTTACCTTTGTATTTTCCAAAGTTAAATGTTTTAACTAATACTGGCTTAGAGCTTAACTCTACCAACTCATTTAGTGCATCTTGTTTATCAAAATTTGGGTTTAGTTTTTGAACTCGCTCTATTATTACATCGAAAAACATTTTTAGTATTACAACATCGCCTATTGCATTGTGTGCTTTAATATCTACACCATACTTTTTAGCAATGTTATCCTCTTGCTCTTTGTTAAATAGAATATATCTAAATGTCTGAAGCTTGTAGTTAGGCAGTGCATACTCCCATTCTCCTAAAACTTCGCCAAGTTCAAATAGATGTTTTGCACACTGCAAGGTGTCTATTAGTTTGCATTTTGCACTAAAACCGTAATACTCTAATCTTGCTAAATCGAATGGCAAGTTGTGAGCAACTAAATAGTTTGTTGGCGTATTTAACTCTTGTACTCTTTTATAAAAGTCGCTCTGCTCAAATGGCTCTTTATCTGCTATATCTTCGTTTCTAATGCCGTGAACTGCCATTGCATTTATATCTATTAGTTTGTTGTTTGTTGTTGCACAAAGTTCATAGTGTTGCTCGTAGGCTTCATCTAAATCCTCTATAATCGCACCAATCTCTACAATTTGGTCGTCGCTGTTTGTGCCTGTTGTTTCGGTATCGAAAAGTATAATTTTACTCTTTTCACCATCGCTATTTTCACTAAAGTCAAAATCGAATAAATCCATAATATCTCTCTATTGCCTATATGTTTTGTAATAAGTTTAGTCATTAGGCATATAGTTTTTTTCTTTTTCTTTTTCTTTTTTTCTTTTAATTGCATCTTTTTTCTTCTGTTCCATCATTACAGCATCTCTATAATCCTCTTCGCTATCAAATCTAGCTGTATCTAAAAATTTAGATTGGTCATTAAATTGTCCACTTTTTAAGCCCCAAAGCAGAGCCCAAAGCCCAAGGGCTCCTAAAAATGTAGATATAGTTAGCATTAAAATAATTATGTTATCACTCATTTTTATTCCTTATTTATTTACCTTTAATTCTAAAGGAGTTGGCTACAACAGTAAGCGAGCTTAAACTCATAGCAAGTGCTGCAATAAGAGGAGTAACATATCCCATAACTGCAAGTGGAATTGCTATGACATTATACAATAAACTTAAAGATAAATTCTGTTTTATACTCTTAAATACATTTTTAGAGATAATAAAAGCACTATTTAAACTCTCTAGCGAATTATTTAAAAGCACAACATCGCTAACTTCTACTGCAATGTCAGCTCCGCTTCCCATAGCTATAGCAATGTCGCTTTTTGCCAAAGCTATAGAGTCATTGATTCCATCTCCAACCATTACCACAATTTCGCCTTTTTCATGGTAAGTGTCAATTAAAGCAGCTTTATCTTGTGGTAATAAGTTTGCCTCTACTTGCTCTATGCCTACTTCTTTAGCTATTTTAGCTGCAACTTCGGCTCTGTCACCTGTAAGCATTACCACTTTTATACCTAACTTTTTAATATTTTCTACAAACTCTTTTGCCTTAGGTTTGACAATATCGCTAAGTTCAAAAGCTGCTACCACTTCGCCATCTATTGCAAAAATATATAACGAGTTATCACAACTGTATTCAAAGTTTATCTTATTATGCTTTAATAGTTCTAAATTTCCACCAAGTAAATCACTATTTTCGTAACTTGCTTTTACCCCTTTTGCCTGTAACTCTTTGTGCTCTTCTAATGGTAACTCTTTTAAATTATAATGTTCTAATAGATAACTCTTTACCCCTTTGCTGATTGGGTGATTTGAAGATTTAACTAAAGAGTATAGCAAGTTTTTATCATAATCTTTATACTCTTTATAATTTACCACAATCGGCTTGCCAACGGTAATTGTGCCTGTTTTATCTAATGCTAATAGAGTTGTTTTTGCCATAGTCTCTATTTTGCTTGCCTCTTTAAAAAGTATACCCTCTTTAGCGGCTTTTGAGATACCAATAAGCGTTGCCATTGGTGTTGCTAAACCCAAAGCACATGGGCAAGCGATTACAATTACAGAAATTGATACAATCAAAGCTCTCTCGAAGCCGGCACCAACTAAGAAATACCAACCAAGAAATGTAGCTATTGCAATTAGCAGTATAGTTACACTAAAGTATCCACTAACTTGATTGGCAAGTTGTTCTATATGTGGCTTTTTAGTAATTGCGTCGCTTAATAGTTCTGTAATATTGTGTAAAAGTGAGTTATTAGCCCGTTTTGTTGTTTTGTACTCTACAACACTATCTATTACCATAGAACCACTAACTATCTCATCGCCAACTGTTTTTAAAATTGGCTCGCTCTCGCCTGTTAAAATACTTAAATCAAAAGATGCTTTGCCTTTTGTTAAAATGCCATCTATTGCTACTTTTTCTCCAGGTTTTAACTCAATAATTTCGCCTTCGTCTATAACTTCTATAGATTTTAATACTTTATTATTACCCTCTACTACCAATGCTTCTGTTGGGCTAGAACTTGCAATTTTATCGAGTGTATCGGCTGCTTTTTTCTTGCTTAAAATCTCTAAATATTTACCAACTAAAACAAAGGTAATAATCATAGTTACCGAATCAAAATAGACTTCTCCTTGTTTTGTAATCATTGCATAAACTGAATAAATATATGCTAAACTAGCCCCCGCACTTACGAGTAAATCCATATTAATAAATTTGTTTTTAAGTCCATAATATGCACCTCTGAAAAATATAGAACCACTATAAAAAAGTGTTGGAGTTGCTAGTATAAACTCTGCAATATGTAGAATGTTTTTCTTGCTCTCATCCATACCTGTAAAGTAACCAGCATATAGAGCAATAGCAATCCACATAATGTTCATTGTTGCAAATACGGCTACTAAAATTCGAGAGTAGTATTCGTTTCTAAGTTTTACAGCTTTCTCTTCTTGAATTGCGGGGTCGTATGGGTAAGCGTTGTAGCCAATAGCTCTAATTGTCTCGATAATTTTGGATAGTTTTATCTCATCTTCATCCCAGATAACTTTGGCTTTATTGTTAGAGTAGTTGATTGTCGCTTCTATAACGCCATCTGTTTGGTGAAGCACCTTTTCGTTTAGCCAGACACAAGCAGAGCAGTGGATACCTTCGATTATTAAATTTATTTCGCTAAAGCCATCTTTTGTTGTTTTTACAAATTTCTTTTTAAAACCCTCTAAATCAAAACGCTCTAAATCATCATTTGCATCCAATTTTACAGGCTCTAATTTGTTATTACCAAGTTGTTCATAAAATCCATCTAAATCTTTGGCATTTAAAAGGTGGTAAACCCCTTCACAACCTTTACAACAGAAGTATAGAGTTTTGCCATTCTCCTCTTCTTTAATCATAACAGATTCATCAAACTCTAATTTGCAGTGGGTGCATGGAACTTGTGCCAAGAATTTCCCTTTGGGAAGCTAAAAGCTCAAAGCAGAAAGCTCAAAGCTAACAAAGTAGCTTCGCTTCTTTTTTGATAAAAGGCGAAGCCACAAATTTGGCTTTAAGCTTTAAGCTTTAAGCTTTTGGCTTTTTTTTATTAGATTTTACCTAAAAGAAGTAAAAAAATTAGTATAATTTGCCAAAGTTTTTAAAAAAAGGTAGCTAGCTCGTGAAAAGTAGTAAAATCTCGAACATTGCCAATTTGCCAACAAAGTATGGAAATTTCAAAATTCAATCTTTTAAAGAGGGTGATAGAGAGCATTTAGTAATATTTACCGAAAATTTACCCGAAGTACCACTTGTGCGAGTGCACTCTGAGTGTTTAACTGGCGATGTATTGGGCTCTTTAAAGTGTGATTGTGGCGAGCAGTTAGAGGCTAGTTTAAAGCAGATAGCAAAGAGTGGTGGAATGGTAATATACCATCGCCAAGAGGGTCGAAATATTGGGCTATTTAATAAAGTAAACGCTTACGCCTTGCAAGATAAGGGCTTAAATACAATAGAAGCAAACCATCAGTTAGGCTTTAAAGCCGATGAGCGAACTTACGATATTGTTCGAGATATACTTTCGTATTTTGGCATAAAAAAATTAAGACTATTAACAAATAACCCTAAGAAGTTAGACGCTTTAGAGGGTTTTGAAATTGTGCAGAGAGTACCAATAGTAATTGAAGCAAATGAGTGCAATAGAGATTATTTGCAAGTTAAGAAAGAGCAGATGGGACACCTTTTGTAAGTGAAAAGTGAAAAGTTAGGGGTTGAGTTGGAATTGGAAAAAGTGTTATTAGAAGCTGGTGTTGAGTTAGAGGCTTCTAAAATAGCTAAGTTAGAGAAGTTTATTGATAAGCTAGAGTGGTATAATAGGGTGCATAATATTACTGGGGCTAAGAGCAAAGAGGCTATTGTGGATAATATTATCGACTCTATTTTGCCTACTACTTTTATGTCTGAGCCTAAGAGCTTTTTAGATGTTGGTACTGGGGCTGGATTTCCGGGGCTTATTTTGGCTGTGGTTTGGGATAGTGCCGATTGCGTTTTGGCTGAACCTATAAATAAGCGGGCTACTTTTTTGCGTTTAATGAGCCAGGAGTTGGAGTTGAAAAATTTAACTATCTTTAAAAACAAGGTAGAGAATTTAGAACACGAGCCGTTTTCTCTAGTTACTTCAAGAGCAGTTACAAATACAAAACTCTTGCTTGAACTTACAGATAGAGTTTGTAGCAATGAAACAGAATTTCTTTTTTATAAGGGTAGTAGAGTTTACGACGAGATAAAAGAGCTAAATAGTCAGCTTAAATATGATATAGTTCAGAAAGATAAACGAAAATACTTATGGATTAAACAGATATGATTTTAAAAATAATACTTTTGGGTGCGGTTATCTACTTTTTATATAAAGCTTTTGGTGGCGAGTTTAAGTTGCCTCAGAAAAAAGTTGATAAAGAAGATGGTGATACATTAGTAGAGTGTAGCAAATGTGGTGTATTTATAACAAAAAAAGAGGCTATATTTAAAGCCGGAAAATATTACTGTGATGAGTGTGCTTAAATGTTGATATTTGGTGCTAAAGATTTACCAACGCCTAACTTTTTTAGTGTCGAGTCTGTAGAAGATATTAAAAAGAGTAGTCCAAAAGATATAGTCTTATTGGATAGCTTTAATTCACCTTACGAGTTAGCAAAATATTGCCAAGCTAATGAAGTTGCTTATGCTGTAGATATTGCTAATATTAAAGAGGCTGTTTTTGCATCTAATTTAGGGGCTAGTTTTATAATTTGCAATTTCGAGCTAGCTAAAGAGTTGCAAAAAATTGCAGATAACTATCTTTGGGATACTAAAGTTTTGGCTAAAATTAGTTCTGAAGATGAGATAGAAGAGGTAGCACTAGCTGGTGTTGATGGAGCGATTTTAGAAGCTGAAAGCTCAAAGCACAAAGCCAAAAGCTAACAATGTAGCTTTGCTTTTATTAAAAGTGGAGAAGCCACACAATCAGCTTTTGGCTTTATGCTTTTAGCTTTAAGCTTAATAACCTGAGTTTAGTGGAATATTATGTTCTCAATTTCACGAGGTTTTTCATAGACAACGACATATTTTTGAAGGACTAGCTGTGCTAATTCGAAAAAATATGTCTAAGTATATGGGAAACCTCGTAAAACCCGAAGGGAAGTTTAAAAATAGACAATCTTTACCAAATAAAATTTTTGAATTAGCTTAAGCTAGTCCTGCAAATTTGATTTGAAAAATCTTATCTATTTTTAAGCTTTTGAGAACATAGTATTCCACTAAATTCAGGTTAAGAAAGGATATACAATGAAGTGTGCATTTTTATTCCCAGGGCAAGGCTCTCAGGCTCTTGGTATGGGAGAGGATTTTTATAATAGTAATGAGTTGGCAAAGTCTATTTTAGATGAGGCTAGTGCTAAAAGTGGTATAGATTTTAAAGAGCTTCTGTTTAGTGAAAATGAGAATTTGGCTAAAACAGAGTTTACGCAACCGGCAATTTTGCTTGTTAGTATGATGGCTTATAAGCTTTTTGAGAGCGAAATGGCAATTAAGCCAGCATACGCTTTGGGTCACTCTTTGGGCGAGCTAAGTGCATTGGCATCTGTTGGGGCGTTAGATATTAGCGATGCTGTAACTCTTGTAAATAAAAGAGGGCAGTTGATGGCAAATGCTTGTAAAGATGCAGAAGTTGGAATGTTGGTAAGTTTAGGACTTAGCGATGAAGATGTAGAGGCTGTATGTGCAAGCGAGAGAGATGCTGGTAAGCAAGTTTGGGCAGTAAATTATAATAGCGATGGGCAGATTGTAATTGCAGGTATCAAAGCAGATTTGGTAGAGTTGGAGCCAAAGTTAAAAGAGGCAGGTGCAAGAAGAGCAATGCTTTTAAATATGAGTGTAGCTAGCCACTGCCCACTGCTACAAAGTGCAGTAGAGCCATTTAAAGCAGAGTTAGAGAAAGTTATAAAAGATGAATTTATAGCACCAGTTGTATCAAATGTTACGGCTAAAGGTTACTCTAGCAAAGCTGAAGCTTTAGAGTTACTACCAAAACAACTTACAATGCCAGTACTCTATAAGCAGTCGATTTTAGCAATAGATGATGAGGTAGATTGCTATATTGAGTTTGGTCATGGTAATGTGCTAAAGGGTTTAAACAAAAAATTAACAAAAAAGCCACACTTTAATATTAGCGATATGGCTAGTTTGGAAAAAACGATTGTAGCACTTAAAGAGTTAAATAACTGATAGTGCCATATATTCACATTAGAATCACTGGTGTGAATAAAATTACTCCATAAAAAGGAACTAAATAGATTTACCATTTTATGGAGACTTTGTTTAATATCAAATAGAGAGAAACTAGCAGTTTCTTAATAAAAGATTGAGAAATTTATATATTTAATCCCATTTATTCACATTATAAATTATAGCGTGAAGAGTGCTCAAAAAGGAAGAAAATGAAAATTGCAATACTAGGGGCAATGCCAGAAGAGGTGGAGCCACTTTTAGAGAAGTTAGAAGATATATCAAGAGTAGATTATGCAGATAATAGATACTACAGAGCAAAATACAAAGGTGTTGATGTTGTAGTTGCTTACTCTAAAATAGGGTGTGCATTCTCAACACTTACGGCAACTATTTTAATAGAGCATTTTGGCTGTGATACTCTACTATTTAGTGGAGTTGCAGGTGCAATTAACGAAGATTTTAAAATTGGCGATTTAATATATGCAAGTAAACTATGTAAACACGATTTAGATATTACAGCATTTGGACATCCGGCAGGTTTTGTGCCAGAGGGTAAGGTATTTATATACCCAGACAGTAATTTAGTAGAAGTTGCAAAGAGTGTTGCTAACTCTAAAGGTATAGAGTTAAAAGAGGGTGTAGTTGCTACGGGTGACCAATTTATTAGTTCGCAAGAGAAAAAAGAGCAGATAAAAGAGACCTTTAACGCAGATGCTATTGAGATGGAAGGCTACAGCGTAGCTTTAGTTTGCGATGCTTTAAATGTACCATTTTTTATACTAAGAGCTATAAGCGATAGTGCCGATATGGATGCAAGTTTCGATTTCGATGCATTCTTGGAGAAATCAGCAAAAGTAAGTGCAGATTTTGTGCTGGAGATGGTTGAGAAGTTAGGGGTTAGAGGGTAGGGTGCGGTGCCCTCACCGCACCTTTTGACTCACACTCCACACTCACACCCACACTTCTAAAAAAAGGAAAATATTTGAAACAAAAACGGGCAAAGATTAGTAAAAAGTTACTTCGTGCATTTGGTAAGACTAATGCCAATTATAGACTTATTGGCGAAGGCGACAGAGTATTAGTAGCACTTAGTGGTGGTAAGGATTCACTCTCTTTACTGCACTTAATTGCAAATATGCAACAGCATGCACCTTTTAAGTTTGAGTACCAAGCTTGTACTATCAGTTATGGAATGGATGGAGAAGATTATGGCTTTTTAGAAGAGCACTGCAAAGAGTATAATATTCCTTACGAAGTTTACAAAACAGATATTTTCGATATTGCACAAGATAGTATGCGAGATGGTAGTTCGTATTGTAGTTACTTTTCTCGTATGCGTCGTGGGGCACTGTATACTTATGCAATAGAGCATGGCTTTAACAAAGTAGCTTTAGGGCACCATTTAGATGATGCAGTAGAGAGCTTTTTTATGAATATGTTATACAATGGTTCTCTCCGTTCAATGCCTGCAATTTATAAAGCAGACCGCGGCTTGCATGTTATCCGCCCACTAATCGAAGCTCGCGAAGAGCAACTACGAAATTTTGCCGAGGTGAATGGCTTTTTAACAATAGGCGACGAAGCGTGCCCTGCAATGAAAATAGCAACCAAAATGCCATACGCAAGAGCCAATACAAAAGAGTGGCTAAGAGAGTTAGAGGGCAAACACGAAAACCTATTTAGAACACTAAAAGCTTCGTTTAAACATATTCACGAAGATACATTTTTAGATGCAAGTCGCTGGAAACGCGATGACATAAATGGAGCTGAGAGCTGAGGGCTTAGAGCATAGAGCATAGAGCTAACAAGGTAGCTTTGCTTCTTTTTAAATAAAAGGCGAAGCCACAAATTTAGCTCTCTGCTCTTGGCTCTCTGCTCTAAGCTTCGACTGATAAGGAGATACATGCTATTTTTAAGCGATTTGGATTTTACGCTTCTTAGAAGTGATACTACTGTTAGTGATTTTACTAAAGAGGTTTGGAATAGAACTGCTAGTAAGGTTAAACTCTCTGTTGCTACTGCTAGAAGTTACACAGGTGTTGCAGAGCTGTTAAAAGGTTTAGATTTAAGAGAGCCTTTGATTTTGTTAGATGGTACTGTAATTGCTAAGCCTAATGGTGAGATTTTGCATATGGCTTCTATAGATAGAGAGCTTGGCGATGAGATAATAGAGCTTGGTAAAAAAGAGCTAGATATAGAGCCTTTAATTGTTGCACAAGATGGAGCAGTAGAACACTTTTACTATCCAAAAAAGCTAAACAAGCACCAAGAAGAGATAGTAAAAACTATGGAGATGCGAAGACGCATATTTAGCGAGGGTGAGCTTAGAGCAAAAGAGCATAATTTAAAAATAGTATATCAAGCTGGCAAAGAGGATAGCGAAATTTTAGAGCAAGTTTTAAAAGATAATTTTGGTGATACTATAGAGATAAAACGCTCAGACGACCCATACTTTGACTGCTACTTTATAACTGTGCTAAACCCACTAGGAGATAAAGCCCACGCACTTAAAAAGTTAGAAGAGATAGAGAATATCTCTATAGACAAGACCACAGTATTTGGCGATAGCCACAACGATTTAGGGCTATTTAGCTCAGCTGGTACAAAAATCGCAGTTGCTAATGCGATAGATGAGTTAAAAGCAAAAGCAGATATTGTATTGCCATATACTAATGATGAAGATGCGGTTGCTAAGTATTTAAATTCTTTGAATCTTTAGGGTTGAAAGTTTGCCATCGCGTCATTCCCAACTTGATTGGGAATCTACGGTTTCTATTGCAGAAAAAGTTACATTTAAAGTTTTTGGCAGTATAAGCTGTAGACTCCCGTTTTCACGGGAGTGACGAAGTGGCTAGTTTTTTATTTTTACTAATGAAGCTACTCTATAATATCTGTTTAAACTCCATTAAACAGTTTAACACATCGCCTTTCTCAAGCCATCCGCGTCTTGCTTGGTTTACTCCGTATTTTATATAGTGTAACTCTTCTAAGCTTTTAGCGGAGCTGTTTATTAAGAATTTTATGCCATATTTTTTTGCCTCTTTGGCTAGTATGTCGTTTATGTCTAAGCGATTTGGTTGGGAGTTTATCTCTAGCAATTTATTGTTGGATTTTAATGCATTGAAAATCTCTTTATAATTTAATTCGATTCCTTCATCTTGTTGAATCACTCTATTGCTTATGTGTGAAATTGCACTTAAATATGGGTTTTGGATGGCTTTTATTAATCTTGCACTCTGTATATCTTTTGGCAATTTAAAATTGCTGTTAATTACGCCATAAACTATATCGAATCTGCTTAGAGTATCGCTGTTTAGAGTTAGTGAGCCATCTTCTAATATATCGCACTCTACACCTTTTATGATTTTAAAATCTTTATATTTGGAGTTTAATCTCTCTATCTCTTTTAAATATTGCTCGATTTTATTGCTTTCTATAGAGCCAAAGTGGTCGGTAATAGCGATATATCTGTAGCCTATTTTTTGTGCATAATTTGCTATCTCTTCTATACTGTTTTTGCCAAGGCTAAAGTTACTGTATATGTGCATATCGGCTTTAATATCGTTTAACTCTATTAACTTTGGCAGAGTTCTATTTTTGGCAACTTCTAACTCTCCGCGGTTTTCTCTAAGTTCTGGTTCTATGTATTCCATTCCAAAAGCTCTGTAAATGTCTGCCTCTTCTTTGGATGCTAAGTTTTTATCGTTAGAGAATAAGCCATATTCGTTTATTTTTAAATTTAAATCTTGAGCCATTCTACGAATCTCTAGGACATGGGCTTTTGAACCTGTAAAGTAGTGCAGTGCAGAGCCGAAATGTTCATCTTTTACTACTCTAAAATCTACCTGTAGAGAGTTATCTAGCACTATTGTAGAGCGGGTGTCACCAGCACTTACAATTTGTGAAACTTTTGGAAATTTTGTAAAAAACTCTATAACTTTTTGTGGATTGCTTGCAGATGCAACTATATCTAAATCGCCTACTGTCTCTTTTTTGCGTCTGAAGCTTCCGGCAATTTCGAGCCTAATAATTGTTGGAGCATTTTGTAGATACTTATAAAGTTCGTTTGCGTATGGCTCAGCTTGTGCATACAAAAAGCGTATGCCCTCTTGCTTTAAAAGTTTTAAACCTTTGGCAATTTTCTCTTCAAGTTTTGGACCAAAACCTTTAAGCGTTTGTATTTTATGCTCTTTAGCCAACTCTTGCAACTCTTCTACTGTATTAAAGTGTAAATTCTCATAAAGGGTTTTTATATGTTTTGCACCTAACCCTTCGATTGCAAGCAGGTTTAGAAGTGCTGGCGGAAACTCTTTTTTTAGCTTTTCTAGCTTTTCTAATTTGCCAGTATTAACAATTTCTTGAATTTTCTTTGCGATTTGTTCTCCAATATTTGGAAGCTTTGTTAAATCTTTTCCCTCTTGTACCATAGATTCTAAAGAGTAGGGTAGAGAGTTTATCTCTCGTGAGGCATTTAAGTATGCTCTAATTTTAAAGGGGTTTTCGCCTTTAATCTCTAACAGTTTTGCCAACTCTTCAAAAATTTTTGCTATCTCTTTATTTGTCATAATTAATTATATCACGAATTTACAATTTATGCACAATTTAATTTTATAATTTAGTTATAAATTTAAAAAGGAGTTAATGATGAAAACTATTATAAAGAGTTTTTTGATTGTAGCAACTGCACTATTTGTTGTTGGTTGTGGAGGTGGTGGCACAGGTGGTATAAGCCAAGATAGACTTTTCCCAAGTAATAGCCGTTTGGCATCACCTACAGATAGTAATGCACAAGAGGTGGCTGATTTATTATTTGGTTATAATACAGATAGAATAGTGCCAGCAAATGCGAGAAAAGTCTCAGATAGTAAAAAATTTACAATATTAAATTTACTTTTAAATAATGTAAAAGAGTTTAACAAAAATAGTGATCTCTCAAAACATAGTAGATTGACCGATGAAAGTGAGTATTGCGATAGTGGTAGTTTATATAAAGATACATTGAGCAATGGAGCTGTAGAGTATAGATATAATAACTGTACACAAGGTGATTTTAACTTTAATGGTACAGTTAGAAAGCATATATACAATAATAAATTAGATGTTAATTATATAACAGATTTTACTGTTCAGGATTTAAATAGTGATGATACAATAGTTGTTAAAAAGGATTCTAGTATTTCATTAGAAAAACTATCTAGCGGAGATTTTAGAATTAGATTGAATTTAATTACAACTGAGAATGGAAAGAGTAGTGGTTTTGAAAATGTAGTATTTATTCTAAATTTTGATAAAGAGACAAGTAGTGGTACTATGTATCAAAGCTCTGGCAATATTTATATAAATAATCTACAAGAGTATGTTAAGTGGGATAGTAGTTATAATATGAAAAATACACCACTTGTTTATGATAATGGAACAATTACCGACGGTGAAGCACACTATATAATGAGAGATGCAACTCTATCTATATATGCTAATGGAGATGGGACAGCTACCTATGATATTTTAAGATAGTTTAGGTATAATTTCATCTCAAAAAAAATTAAGGAATTAAGATGTTAGAAGGAATTGTTAGAGATAGTATCGGTAAAAACAATGCTAAAAAGTTACGCCGAGATGGTTATCTAATAGCGAACATTTACGCAAATGGCGTAGAGAATGTTCACTGTGCGTTTAAACACGGAGAGTTTGTAAGAACTGTAAGAAATAAAGACTCTCTTGCGTTTCCAGTAAAAGTTGGTGATAAAGAGTTTAATGTTGTTGTTCAAGAGTATCAACTACACCCAATTACTGGTATGATTGTGCATGTTGATTTAAGAGTTGCTATTCCTAATTCAGTAAGTAACTACTTAGTACCTGTTGAGACTGTAGGTGTTCCAAAGGGTATTAAAAATAAAGGTGTTTTAGTTATTACTAAAAGAAGAATTAAAGTTAGAGGTACTATCGAAGATATTCCTGCTAAATTTACTTTAGATGTTTCAGGATTAGATAGAGATGAGTCAATCTTAGTTAGAGATATTGAAGCTCCAGCTAACTGTAAATTAATGGATAGACCACACGTTTCTATCTGTGGTGTAATCAAAGCTAGATAATGAAGCTTATAGTCGGATTGGGCAACCCCGGCCCGACATACCAAAACAATCGACACAATATCGGTTTTTTAACAATCGATAAGCTACTGCAAAATCTTAACTATACAAATCAATCAAACAAAAAATTTTTAGGCGAAGTTTATAAATCTGGCGATTTAATACTACTGAAACCAAATACATTTATGAATTTATCTGGTAAAAGTGTGCAAGCAGTGGCAAATTTTTACAAGATAAAACCAGAAGATATTTTAGTAATTCACGACGAGATAGATTTACCATTTGGGGCAGTTCGTGTAAAAAAAGGTGGTGGACACGGTGGGCACAATGGCTTAAAGTCTATAGATAGTTTAATTACAAAAGAGTATAATAGGCTAAGACTAGGTGTTGGCAAGCCGGAGAGAAAAGAGATGGTAGTAAGCCATGTTCTGAGTGATTTTAACAGCGACGAGCAAAAAGTAATGGATGCCTTTTTAGAGTATGGAGCAGATGTAGCAAAAGCATGGCTTGATACACCGCTAGAGGAGCTTAAATCTAAATACTCTAAGAAAGATGGGAGTTATTTGAGTTAAGAGTTAAGAATTAAGAGTTGTAAGTTTGAATTTTAAAATTAGCCACTGCGTCACTCCCACGGAAGTGGGAGTCCACGATTTTAACTGCCTAAAAATTTAAAAGTATAATTTGGGTAATTTAAACCGTGGATTCCCGTTTTCACGGGAATGACGGTAGTGGTAGGCTTTTAGCTTTGTGCTTTAAGCTTATTGCATTTTTATGGAGATAAAACCCTTAACTTAATGGCATTGATGGGCACCTCTAAAAATATAATAAAAGGAATACTGTATGAGCACAGAGTTTTTATATATAGCAAAACAGTATTTTAAAAACTTTTTAATAGTAGCTCTGGGTCTAACTTTTGCGGCTACTTTAATAGATTTTATAGAACATATTGGGCATTTACAAGGTGCTAATAGAAAATTTTTGTATTTTTATTATATATATTGTGATTATTTAATTTTTATCTATCCGATAGCTTTAATTTTTGGAGCAATTATTACCTTTTTTAATTTACTTTGGCGTAATCATTTGGTTGCTTTTTTATCTTTTGGATATACTAAAAGTAGACTTATAAAACCTTTTTTTGCAGTTTTTGCACTTGTGTATATAGTTATAATTGCTCTTAGTTTTACAAAATTTGCTTATTATGGTGATAGTGCCAGAGCGTTGATAGAGAATAGGCAACTTTTTAAATCACTAGATAATATCTTCTTTAAATACAACAACGATTTTGTATTTGCTAAAAAGATGGATGTTGTCAAAAAAGAGTTTAGTGGTGTTACTCTTTATAAATCTAAAGATAATCGTCTTGTAGAACTTTCTCACTTTAAAAAAGCAAAATTTAAAAATAAAAAGTGGATAGCAACAGATATAGAGAAAAAAATTATACAATATAGCAATGGCAAACCAGAAGGATATAAAGTTAAACATATAAAAAAAGAGACAATACTAAAAGGTTACTATCCAAAAGTTGTAAGGCTACTTTACGAAGGTAAAAGAATGAGTATAGAAGATGCGATAAGAGCTTTAAAACTGTTAAAAGAGCAGGGAATCGACAACTCAAAAGTAAAATCGGCACTATATACCAAAATAGTAATGCCTCTATTTGCACCAATATTGATAATTATAATATTTGCTATGCTTCCAATACATAGGCGTTTTATAAGTAGAGCAAAATATTTACTATTAACAATGGGATCAACATTAGTAATATGGACACTACTTTATAGTGTAAATATGTTAAGTATAAATGGTACTATACCAGCAGATTTAGGACAACCATTAGTGATATTTGTACTTTTTATAATTTCGCTATTTATTTGGAGAAAGAGGGCTGAGAGTTTTTAATTTAATGTCAATGAAGGTGCCCTTAAAGGTATATTATAAGACTATGTAATCGCCGTCATCTGAGCTGATGCAAAGAATCTAACTTAAAAAGCCGAAATAAAGTATTAGCTTTACAGCCGTTTAAACTAGATTCTTCACATTCGTTTGGAATGACGGCGATTGTAAGCTTTAAATTTACTACAATTTATGGAAGTAAAATCCTTAACTTAATGACAATGCTGGTGCCCTTAAATCTGTTGGCAGTTAAAATTTTGGATTCCCACTTTTGTGGGAATGGTGGCAATGGCAAATATGTTCATTGCTTCAAGCTTTTAGCTTAGTGCCCATTTTATAGTTACTTTGAGCTTACCTTAATGGCATTGGAGCTAATTTATGCGTTATCTTTTTTTAATGCTTCTCTGATTGTCTCTTCGTTAGTAAGTGTTTCATCGTATTTAACTACAACTACCTTTTCTGTATCGTTTATGTACCACTCTATAACACCTTTTAATTGGTGTAAATCTTGATGTTTAGCGTGGTCTGTATCGTCTAAATGTATATAAGCTATCTTATTCTTAGCTGGATTATCAAGTGTAAATAGCATAATTGCCCAAGCAATACATAGAGCGATTATTCCAAAAGATACAACGCTTAATGATGTATGATCTAGCAACATACCACCAATAAAACCACCAATAAATGTTCCGAAATAACCGAAACTGTTAAAAATACCTAATACTCGACCTCTTTGGTGCACTTTTGCATATTTAGAAGCTAGTGATTGTAAAATAGGCTCTTGTAAGTTAAAGCCGATAAAGAAGATAATAACACCAACTACAAATGCCATATAGGTATGGCTCAATCCAATAATCAAATATGAAATAGCTAAGAAAAGTACGCCAAGAAGTAAAATTAATTTATATTTACCCTTTTTCTCTGCAATCATAGCTGCAGGTCCCATTGCTAAAATACCAACAATCATAGATGGAAGGTAGATTTTATAAAGCTCAGATTCGTGCCAACCATATGTTTTAACAAGTACAATAGGAATAATCATAAAAGCAAAAGTCATAAAACCTTTTACGAGCATATTTGTTATATTCATCTTCATAAGGTTCTTGTTTTCAAACATTTTAAACTTGTCACTCTCTAAATAAGTGTGCTTGATAACAGGAGGATTTGGGACATATTTAATAAGAATAAATATAGATAAAAGTGCTAAAAATGTAACTATATAAAATAGTGTTGGAACGCCTCCACAATAGGCAGCGATAGTAGGACCAGCAACCATAGAGAGAGCAAAAGCCAAACCAATACTTCCACCCATAATAGCCATAGCTTTTCCGCGTTCTTCCTCTTTTACAACATCGCTAATAGTTGCAGTAATTACTGAACCAATAGCACCCGCACCTTGAAGCAAACGACCAATCAGAAGCGTGTAAACATCTGTTGCCAAACCTGCGATTAGTGAGCCAAGAGCAAAAATAATTAAGCCTACTATAATGGTCTTTTTTCGACCTATTTTATCGCTAACCGTACCAAACGGAACTTGAAAAAGCATTTGCGTTATTGCATAGCCACCAATAATAATACCAACCATAGTATGGCTAGAGTGAGGCATATCCAAAGCATATACAGATAGCACAGGAAGGACTATAAAAAGTCCAAACATTCTTAATGATATAATTAAGTTTAACGGTAGTATTCTCTTAAACATTGTTTAACCCTTTGGTAGTTTAAATTATTTTGGAAAACTTATCTTTTATAGCAATCTATAATTGACCTCTTTGATTAATATAGATGTATATCAATAGATTCAATTAATATTATTAACAATAATTGTAGAAGCAATTATAATGCAATTTTATACTAAGTATATTAAAAGTTTATTAACGAATCTTCTACTCTCTATATATAAGCTAAAAAGTAACATGTTTTTTACTTATATTTTAATTTTATACCATTTTATCAAATAGTACTTTAGTTGTATAATTAATAGTAGTTTAATAAATGAGACTGAAATCTAATAAAGTTTTTTATCTTCTCCTTTTTTACAGGAGAGAGATAAATTCTTTAATTACACTTTAAAAGATATAGGTATTTCCCACTCTTATCAATACTTGGGTGTATGTTTTGTTTGGCTACTATCTCTAAATTTAAATCAGATATTTTTTGCTCTAGTGCCGTTTTGGTACTGTAAATTTTTAGATTTTCTTCACTATTTATGCTTAGTTGTACTATATTTAATGCCTCTAAGTATAGTTGTATTTGTGTATGTTCTGTAGTTATATCTGTTGTATTAATCGCTTTATTTATCTGTTTTTTTGCCAATGTTTTATAATTGTTTTTGGCGTAATAGAAGGCTTTGCTTAATCTTTCTCTTGTTTTTAAGTAAAATTCTAACTCTTCGTTTGTTAGCTCTTGCTCTTTAAGTGGTATTAGTAGCTCTATTGCTCTATATAGATTTATTAATAGTGTAGTGTTTATTAAATTTTGGATTTGCTCAATAGTGTTTATTAATTCATCTATTATAAGTATATATGTTCCACTTTTATACTCTATAGTATTTAACTTATGAGCATCTGTTAAGATTTTACAATTTTTATAGTTTGCTTTTATTAAGTTTATTAACTCATTTATTAATAGTGTTGTGGGATTTTTAGTTATGTTTTTAAAGTCGTTACATGATAGTATCTCTTGAGAGTTAGCTTTTTTAATAAAGTTTAAAGTATTAACTAACTGTTTTGTTGGTTTTAACTTTAATTGATTTAAGATACTATTTATACCACCTACTAAGCCTAAAAAAGTTGATATAAAGTAATAGTGTAACTCTTTTCTCTCTTGTATCTCTAGTATTTGAACATTGTTTATTTTTTTTGGATGCTCTACAGGATAAATTGAGCTGCAAATTGCTCTTATTACTTGTTTGGATTGTGCCATATAACTTAATGTTTCTATATTTTCTGTTGTAGCTTTGTCTATAAATATATCCTCTTCAATATAGTTAGGGATACTGTTTTTACTAATAGTTATAATTGCTACTGCACCATCTTTTCCAGCTTTTAATTTGGCATTATTATTTAAGGTGACAGAGTGATTGTTTAAAATTCTTTTTTTCCCATTTATATGTAGTAATTTGCCATCTAAAACAGTTATTGTAATGTCATTGTAGATATCTTCATCTAAACTAAAGAGTTGGTTTGCTAAAAGAGAGAGCTTATATATCTGCTTATTAGAAGCATCTGTAATGGGTGATAGTGCGACAGAGTTTGATTTTTCACTGTAGTTTCCTATTAACTCTGTTAGTTTAATATTTAACGTTTTAGAAATGTTAATTAAAGTAGATATTGTGGGGTTTGAACGCCCCTCTTCTAAGCCAAAGAGGGTAGATTTTGATATATTAGCCTCTTTTGCTAGCTTAGATAGAGATACTTTATTTAAATTTCTATAATACTTTATTTTATGTCCGATATTTTCGATTGTATTGTCTATGTTATTCATTAATTATTCCTAATAAAATTTGGTTTTTCTACATTTTTACTTATTATTATAGCAATGAAAGAGTGGATTTTATAAAAAAATAACTATATGAAATTTATAGTTTAATACGAGAGTAAATCAAATATTAGGTATAATTTCGTAACTAATTTTAAAGGCTTGAATTTATGGTATATTTTATCGTAAGTTTAAGTTAAAAGGTATTATAAAAATGTTTATTGATAAAGTCGAGCTTACTGTTAGCTCAGGAAAAGGTGGAGCGGGTTGTGTTTCGTTTCATACCGAAAAGTTTGTTACCAAGGGTGGACCAGATGGAGGTGATGGTGGTCGTGGTGGCTCTGTATTTTTTAAAGTAGATGCCAATACCGATACACTATCTTTTTATCGTGGAAAACGAATAATGAAAGCCCAAAATGGACGCCCCGGAGAGGGTAGAAAGCGTAGCGGAAAGAGTGGCGAGAGTCTAACTTTAACTGTGCCTCCTGGAACGCAAGTTATAGATGTAGAGAGTGGCGAGGTTTTGCTTGATTTAACAGAGAATGGAGCAGTGGTAGAGTTTTTAAAAGGTGGTAAAGGCGGTTTAGGTAATACACATTTTAAAGGTCCTACTAATCAGCGACCAACTTATGCTCAACCTGGATTGCCTGGCGAGAGTGTGGCTATTAGGCTAGAGCTTAAATCTATTGCAGATGTTGGTTTAGTTGGGTTTCCTAATGTTGGTAAATCTACTCTTATATCATCACTTTCAAATGCTAGACCAGAGATTGCAAATTATGAATTTACAACACTTACACCAAAGCTTGGAGTTGTGCAGATAAATGAGTATGAATCATTTATGATGGCAGATATTCCTGGAATTATAGAGGGTGCTAGTGATGGTAAAGGTTTGGGATTAGATTTTTTACGCCATATTGAGCGAACCAAAACATTGCTATTTATGATAGATGCAACAAATTATAGAGAGATGGTTTATCAGTTAGAGGCTTTGAAAGAGGAGATTTTAAAATACTCCCAAAAACTGAGCCAAAGAGCCTTTGCTATTGCAATTACAAAGATAGATGCCTTACCTACCGATGAGTTAAATAGTAAAATAGATGAGTTTTTAGAGGCAATCTCTTTAAAAGCAAATGGCGAAGCTAAAAAGTTTGGTGCAGATGAGAATATCCACTCGTTTGTTCAACAAAAAGAGGATTGGGAAGAGTTGGATTTTGCTAAACCTGTATTTGTGTTGCCAATTTCATCTGTGGCTAGGATAAATTTAGACCCGCTTAAGTATTTATTATTTAATTTAATTAAGAGTTCGCAAGAGAAAGAGGAGAGTTAGGCTTGAGTATAAAGAGAGTTGTTATAAAAGTTGGCTCACATGTCTTAACGGAAGATGGAGAGATTGCTACAGATAGATTGGAAGCCTTAGTAGAATTTATAGCAAAATTGCACGAGAGTGAAAAAGAGGTTATACTTGTAAGCTCTGGTGCTGTTGCAGCTGGATATACACAGATTAAATTAGATAGAAATAGTGTAGAGCAGAAGCAGGCATTAGCTGCTATTGGGCAACCTTATCTTTTAAAAGAGTACCAAAATGCTTTTGCTAAGTTTAATATTTTAACAGCACAAGTACTTTTGACTGCTGATGATTTTGATTCTCGTAGAGTTACACGCCATGCAAAAAGAGCGATTGATACGCTATTGAAACAAAAAGTTGTACCTATTGTAAACGAAAATGATGTTACGGCTACCGAAGAGCTTCTGTTTGGTGATAACGATAGATTATCTGCTCATGTGGCGTTCTATTTTGATGCCGATGTTTTGGCAATATTATCTGATATAGATGCTTACTATACATGTGACCCTCATCTAAATAATGATGCAAAGGTTAGAGCAGTTGTAAATAGTTTAACTCAAAGCGAATTGCAAGATTGTGCAACACCAAACAGTGAGTTTGCAACGGGTGGTATTGTAACGAAGCTACAAGCTGCTAACTTTTTAATAGAGCGTGGTAGAGAGATGTTTTTAGCTAGTGGATTTGATTTAAAAGATGCTTACTCTTACCTTATAGATGGCAAGCATGTTGGTGGGACTATTTTTAAAAGAGATTTAAAAGCATAAAGCTCAAAGTGTAAAGCCAAAAGCCGACAGAATGATTTTGATAAAAATATTGCAAGCAATAAGCTTTATGCTTTTGGCTTTACGCTTATTGCTTTTTAAAATGGGGGTTTTATGAAAAAAGTTATATTTATGGGGACGCCTGCTTATGCGGATGTTATTTTAAAGAGATTAATAGAAGATAAGAGTGTAGAAGTTGTTTTGGTTTTAACTCAGCCCGATAGACCTGTTGGTAGAAAAAAGGTTTTGACTCCACCTCCTGTTAAAGTTACTGCACAAGAGAGTGGTATAGAGGTTCTTCAGCCAGAGAGTTTAAAAGATGAAGAGCTTATAAATAGTATAAAAGCAGTAGGAGCCGATTTAATTATAGTAGCAGCATATGGGCAACTATTACCTAAAAGTGTGCTAGATATTGCTCCATGTATTAATTTACATGCATCGATACTACCGAAGTATAGAGGTGCGTCACCAATTCAGCAAGCTATTTTAAATGGTGATGAGTATAGCGGAGTTACTGCAATGCTTATGGATGTTGGACTAGATACTGGTGATATGCTAGGATTTAAATATATAAAAACATCCGAAGCTCCAACGCTTGATTTAATGATGCAAAAACTTAGTGAATTGGCAGCAGATTTAACAATAGATGTTGTTAAAGAGTTTGAAAATTTAGCTCCTATTCCTCAGTTAAATGCACTAAGCAGTAAGTGTAAAAAAATAAAAAAGCAGGATGGTTTAGTAAATTTTGACTCAGCACTAGAGCTTTATAGAAAATATTGTGGGTATTTTGGGTGGCCTGGTATTTTTGTAGAGGGAGGTATGAAACTACATGGTGTTGAGCTATTGGATAGTAGTAGTCAAAATAGTGCGGGTAAAATTTTGGCTATAGAAGATGAAACTGTAATTATTGCTTGTAAGGTTGGTAGTATAAAAGTAGAAGGTTTACAGCCCCCATCTAAAGCAAAAATGAGTGCAAAAGCATATATTATGGGTAAAAGGTTAAAAGTTGGAGATAATTTACTATGAGTGTTTAGATTCTACACAAAAAAAATTAGTAGAATTAGTAAGAGAAGGAAAAATCAATTCCAATACCGCAATAGTAACAAAAAAACAGACAGCAGGAGTAGGTAGCCGAAACAATAGTTGGGAAGCTAAAGAGGGGGATTTGCTCTGCTCTTTTGCTATAAAAAAAGAGGATTTACCAGAAGATTTACCTATAAGTTCAGCATCTATATATTTTGCATTTTTAATGAAAGAGATACTAAATAATTATTCTCAAGATTGTTGGCTAAAATGGCCAAATGATATCTATATAAAAAACAAAAAATGTGGTGGAGTTATAACTCAGTTGATAAAAGGGCGGTATATTGTTGGCTTAGGTATAAATTTAGTCGAAAGAGAAAACGATTTTGCTTTTTGTAGTATTAAAAAAAGTGTTAAAGAAGTGTTAAATTCATATTTTATGCTATTAAAAAAAAGAGTCAAATGGCAGGAAGTTTTTAGTAAATATAGGATAGAATTTAAAAATAATAATGAGTTTTTAACTACCATAAAAGGTAGAAAGATAGCCATAAAATGTGCGACCTTAACCAGTGACGGTGCATTAATAATAGATAATGAAAGGATATACAGCTTAAGATGAGTGAAGTAATAAGTATAGCCAACCAAAAAGGTGGCGTAGGAAAAACAACAACAGCTGTGAATTTAGCCGCTTCTTTAGCTAGAAAAGGTAAAAAAGTTCTACTAATAGATGCAGATCCTCAATCTAATGCAACTACAAATTTAGGACTTAAAAGAAATGATTATGAGTTTAATATATATCATGTTCTGATGGGTCATAAGGAGTTGGAAGATATTATAATTAATAGCTCAATTAAAAATTTGGATTTAGCACCATCTAATATTAGCTTAGTTGGCATTGAAAGAGAGTTTTATGATAAAAATAATAAAAAAAGAGAGCTTATTTTAAAAGAGAAACTTGCAAAAATAAAAGATGACTATAATTATGTAATTATAGATTCACCACCAGCATTAGGACCAATTACAATAAATGCATTGAGTGCATCTGATTCTGTAATAGTTCCTATACAGTGTGAATTTTTTGCGCTAGAGGGGCTTGCACAACTGCTTAATACTATCGGATTAATTAAAAAGTCTCTAAATCCTAAGTTAAAAATTAAGGGCTTTTTACCAACAATGTACTCTGGACAAAATAACTTATCTAAACAAGTTTTGGCAGATTTAGAGTATCACTTTAAAGATAAACTCTTTAAAGCTAAAAAAGAGTATATAGTAGTTCCAAGAAATGTAAAAATTGCAGAGAGTCCAAGTTTTGGTGAACCTGTTGTAACATATGCAAATTCGTCAAAAGGCTCAATAGCTTATAAAGCATTAGCAGCAGCAATATTAAAGAGTAGATAATGGCTAAAAAAAGTGGATTGGGTAGAGGATTAGGCGATATATTAGATGAAATTGGCTCAACTTATGAGAGCCAATATACAGAAGCAGTTGATGAAGGTGAACTTAAAGATGTAATTGCCGAAATTGATATAGATAATATAGAACCAAACCCTTATCAGCCAAGAAAACATTTTGATGCTGAAAAACTACAAGAGTTGTCTGACTCAATTAAAAGACATGGGTTATTGCAACCAATAGTTGTTATTCATCATGAAAATAGATATATACTAATTGCTGGAGAGCGAAGACTTAGGGCTTCTAAACTAGCAAAATTAGATACTATCAAAGCTATTATTGCACAAGTAGAGTTGGATGAGTTAAGACTTAGAGAGTTAGCTCTGATAGAGAATATTCAAAGAGAGAACTTAAATCCTATAGAGCTTGCAAACTCTTATAAAGAGTTGATTGATGTACATAATATTACACATGATGAGTTATCTAATATTGTACATAAGAGTAGATCGCAAATCACAAATACTCTTAGATTGCTAAATTTAGATACATATATTCAAGATGCATTAATTGATGGTAAAATATCTCAAGGGCATGCCAAAATTTTGGTAAATGTACCTAAAGAGAAACAGAAAGTTATTGTAGATACTATAATTGGGCAAAAACTTAGCGTTAGAGAGAGTGAAAATTTAGTTAAAAAGATTAAATCCAAAGATGAAAATGCTGATATATCTAAAAGTATAAAAGAGAGTAGCTTTAAAATATCTAAAGAGAGAGCTACGGAAATTCTTGCACTGTTACCTTTTGAAACTAAAGTAAAAAAGGGAAGTGTGGAGATTTTACTACCTTCAGAAGAAAAACTAATAGAATTTATAACCTTCCTTAAAAAACAGCAATAAATTAACCACCTTTTAAAAAGCAAAATGCTAATATTACGCATATTTTTACAGGAGGGCGAATGCTAACACTGATACCGTCGTTGATGCTGATTGTTTTGCTTCTGTTTTTAGGCTTAATTGTCTATTTAAACAAAGCACTCTATCAGCCGCTCATAAGCTTTATGGATCAACGCGATGCAACAATCGCTAAAGATCTTAATGAATCTGCAGCGTTAACTGGCGATGCTAGTTCACTAAAGCAAGAGGCTGAAGAGATTTTAAACAGAGCAAAGCAAGAGGCTTTATCACTTAAACAGAGTGCAATGGAAGAAGCTAACAGTCAAGCTACTGCATTAATAAGTAGTAAAGAGGCCGAGCTAGAAAAAGCTTACAATGAGTTTTTAGAGAAGTTAGAGAGTCAGAAAGAAGAGGTAAAATCTACTATTCTTTCTGAAATACCTCTACTTAAAGAAGCTCTAAAAGCTAAATTTTCTCAGCTATAAGGATGTGTGAATGAATAGATATGCAAAAGTGTTTATGTTATTGACAATCCCTGCTTTACTACTTGCTGGTGGTGGAGAGAATGAACTTGCTCAAAAGTATTTTGAATTAACTGGTCGTCATACAGATTTTGTACCTAGACTTTTTAACTTTATACTTTTAGTAGTTCTTCTTGTTTATCTTTTAAAAGAACCATTAAAAAAGTTCCTACAAGATAGAACAGAATCTATCGCTAAACAGTTAGCAGAGATTGAGGCAAAGAGACAAGCAGCAAAAGATGAAAAGGCTAAAGCATTAGAATCTTTAGAAGCTGCTAAATTAAAAGCTAATGAAATTCTTGATGATGCGAAAAAAGAGCTCTCTTTAATAAAAGAGAATATCAAAAAGCATGCTGAAGCAGAAGTGGAAGCATTAGAAAAAGTATTTAATGATAAGTGTGAAATTGAGCAGAGAAAAGTTGTTAGAGAGACTACAATTAATATTTTAGATAAGAATATTGATACTAGTGATATCCCTTTAGATGCAAGTAAAATTGTAAATATCGTGACAAAAGAGGTGGCGTAATGAATAGTTTAATTGCTAAAAAATATGCTAAGGCTCTTTTGGAATTAAAAGACATTTCTTTAGAAGATACTTTAGCACAGCTTAGTGCTATATCTCAAACTATTACTAGCAATAGTGAAGTAGAAGAGTTTTTAAACTCTCCTATAGTTAAAAGTAATAAAAAGTATGAAGCTTTAATTGCTCCTATTGCTGATAAATTAGATAAAAGAGTATCTGCACTTTTAGAGTTAATGGCTCAAAAAGATAGACTCTCTTTAATTCCAGAATTAACAGAGTTGTTATCTAAAGAGATTATGATTAAAAATAATAACTTTACAGGTACTATTGAGAGTAATGAAGAGTTAGATAAAACTTTGGTTGAAAAATTGGAGAAGAAACTTGCAAGTTACAGTGGTGCTAAAATTAAGTTAGAGAGTCATAAAAGCGATTTAGATGGTATCAAGGTGGAAGTTAGCGACTTAGGTTTAGAGCTAAACTTTTCGAAGCAAAGTGTTAAGAATGCGCTACTAGAGCATATTCAAAAAGCACTATAAGTTAGATTACAGAAAGGAGAATTTGTGGCAACAAAACTGCAAGCAGACGAAATTAGCTCTTTGATAAAAGAGAGAATTGAGAATTTTGAGATTCAAGTAGATATTAATGAGGTTGGTAAAGTTATCTCTATTGGTGATGGTATTGCAAGAGCATATGGCTTAAGTAATGTTATGGCTGGTGAGATGGTAGAGTTCGATAATGGCGTTAAGGGAATGGTTCTTAACCTTGAAGAGGCAAGTGTTGGTATCGTTGTTCTTGGTCAATACGAAACTATCCGTGAGGGTATGAGCGTTAAGAGACTTGGCGAACTACTTAAAATCCCTGTAGGCGAAGGTATGGTAGGTCGTATCGTTAACCCTCTTGGTGAGCCGTTAGATGGTAAAGGTCCAATCGAATCTTCTGAGACTAGATTTGTTGAAGAGAAAGCTCCTGGAATTATGGATAGAAAATCTGTTCATGAGCCACTACAAACTGGTATTAAAGCTATTGATGCACTTGTTCCAGTTGGTAGAGGGCAAAGAGAGCTTATTATTGGAGATAGACAAACTGGTAAAACAACTTTAGCTATCGATACTATTATTAACCAAAAAGGTAATGGTGTAACTTGTATCTATGTTGCTATTGGTCAAAAACAATCTACTGTAGCTAGTTTAGTTCAAAAATTAGAAGAAGCTGGTGCAATGGAGTATACTATTGTTGTTAATGCCGGTGCATCTGACCCATCTGCTTTACAATTCTTGGCTCCATATGCTGGTGTTACAATGGCTGAATACTTTAGAGATAACTCTAAGCATGCGGTTATCTTCTATGATGACTTATCTAAGCACGCAGTTGCATATAGAGAGATGTCACTAATTTTAAGAAGACCTCCAGGTCGTGAAGCTTACCCAGGTGACGTATTCTACCTACACTCAAGACTACTTGAGAGAGCTGCAAAGTTAAGTGATGAGTTAGGTGCTGGTTCAATTACTGCATTCCCAATTATTGAGACACAAGCTGGAGATGTATCTGCATATATCCCAACTAACGTTATCTCTATTACTGATGGTCAAATCTTCCTAGAGACTGACTTGTTTAACTCAGGTATTAGACCTGCAATTAACGTTGGTTTATCAGTTTCTCGTGTTGGTGGTGCTGCACAGATTAAAGCTATTAAGCAAGTTGCTGGTACTTTAAGACTTGACCTTGCATCATTTAGAGAGCTTCAAGCGTTTGCACAGTTTGCAAGTGACTTAGATGAGTCTAGTAGAAACCAATTAGAAAGAGGACAAAGAATGGTTGAACTTCTTAAGCAACCACCTTATTCTCCTTTACCAATCGAAAAACAAGTAATTGGTATTTACGCTGGTGTAAAAGGTTATCTTGATGATATTCCTGTTGAAGCTGTAACTAAATTTGAAAGAGAATTCTTAACATTTATTGATGCTAAATATCCACAAATACCTGAATCTATAAGAAAAACTCAAAAATTAGAGAGTGAAACAGAAGAGGAATTAAAAGCAGCGATTGAGGATTTCAAGTCTCAATTTGTTGCATAAAGGCTGAAAAATGGCTAGCTTAAAAGATATACAAAGAAAAATTAAGAGCGTTAAGGGTACTGAAAAGACTACCCGTGCTATGAAGTTGGTTTCTTCTGCAAAGCTTAAAAGAGCTGAGCAGGTAGCAAAAGCTTCTAAAGCATATGCTCTTAAAATTACTGAGATGATAGAAGAGATTTCGGCAAATATTGCTAAATCTAATGAAGAGTTGGAACATCCATATTTTAAGAGTGTTAAGTCGCCAAAAGTTGTAGATATTGTTGCTGTAACATCTGATAAGGGTCTTTGTGGAGGATTTAATTCACAGACTCTTAAAGAGGTTGGAAATATTATCTCTGAGTATGAGAGCAAAGGTGCTAAAGTTAGACTTAGAGTTATTGGTAAAAAAGCAGTAGCTTACTATAAGTTTCAACAAAGAGAGATGGAGAACCAAATTGATGATTTAAGTTCTGCACCTAGTTACGATAAAGCAGCAGACTTTATTAAAGAAGTTACAGAGTCTTACTTAAATGGTGAAACTGATAAAGTTATTATTGTTCATAATGGTTATGTAAATATGATTACTCAAGAGGTTAGAGTAGATAATATTTTACCATTAGATCCAGATAATTTTAAGAGCGATAGCGTATCTACTTCTGAGTTAGAGATGGAGCCTGATGACGACTCTTTATTAGAAGCATTGATTAATAGATATTTAGAGTACACTATGTATTATGCACTTATTGACTCTTTAGCAGCTGAACATGGAGCTAGAATGCAAGCTATGGATGCAGCAACAAATAATGCTAAAGAGATGGTTAAGAGTTTAACTGTTGCATATAACAAAGCAAGACAAGAGGCGATTACAACAGAGTTAATTGAAATTATCAGCGGCGTTGAGTCGATGAAATAAGAAAGGGAGAGATAATGATAGGTAAAGTTATTCAAGTAATGGGACCAGTAGTTGATGTAGAATTTGACGACTACCTTCCAGAATTAAATGAAGCACTAGAGACTACTATTAGTGTTGATGGAGAAGATAAAAGACTTGTATTAGAAGTTGCGATTCAGTTAGGCGATAGCCGTGTAAGAACTATTGCTATGGATATGAGTGAAGGTTTAGTAAGAGGACAAGAAGTTAAAGCTACTGGTCATCCTATTGAAGTACCAGTTGGTGAAGAGGTTCTTGGTAGAATCTTTAACGTAATTGGTGAAACTATTGATAATGGTGCACCATTAGAAGCAAAAGAGAAGTGGTCAATTCATAGAACTCCACCACCACTAGATGAACAAAGTACAAAAACTGAGATTTTTGAAACTGGTATTAAAGTTGTAGACCTTTTAGCACCATATGCAAAAGGTGGTAAAGTTGGACTATTCGGTGGTGCTGGTGTTGGTAAAACAGTTATTATTATGGAGCTTATTAACAACGTTGCAATGAAACACAGTGGTTTCTCTGTATTTGCAGGTGTTGGTGAGAGAACAAGAGAGGGTAACGACCTTTATCACGAGATGAAAGAGTCTAACGTACTTGATAAAGTTGCACTGTGCTATGGTCAGATGAGTGAACCTCCAGGGGCAAGAAATAGAATCGCATTAACTGGTCTTACAATGGCTGAGTACTTCCGTGATGAGAAGGGTCTTGATGTATTGATGTTTATCGATAATATCTTTAGATTTGCACAATCTGGTGCTGAGATGTCTGCACTTCTTGGTCGTATTCCTTCAGCTGTTGGATATCAGCCTACACTTGCAAGTGAGATGGGTAGATTACAAGAGAGAATTACATCTACAAAAACTGGTTCTATTACTTCTGTTCAAGCAGTATATGTACCAGCGGATGACTTAACTGACCCAGCTCCTGCATCTG
>JALVTE010000001.1 GCA_027024155.1 Campylobacteraceae bacterium | reverse complement strand
TTAAAAAACTTACTGTTTTATTTCTAGTCCCCTCTACAATTAGTTGCAAAAATGAGTGTTGATCTTGCGGTCCAATAAGTCCAATAGGGGTAACCCCCACATTTAATATAGAATCTTTCTGCTTTTTGCCTAAGCTTTCGCCCCATAACTGAATATACCACTGCACAAAATATTTAAAACTCTCGCTATATGCAAAAAGTAGATTAATGTTATACTCTTGGTGATTCTTTGCAAAAAATAGTGCCTTCTTTAATAGAGTATCTTTTAAATACCCATCTTCAAAGAAGCTGTTATAAACCTTTTTAGCACCATTAAGCAAAGATGCTATATTAACCCCAGCCAACACTAAAGGTACAAGCCCAACACCACTTAAAACAGAAAACCTACCACCAACATTTTTAGGTATTTCAAAAATTTTAGCGTTAAGACTATTGGCTAGTTTTGCTAAAGGAGAGTCTAACTCTGTAATAAAACTAAACTGCTCTTTTTTACACTTGTTTAAAAAGTATTTAAATAGTGCTATAGTCTCTAGCGTAGAACCCGACTTACTAACAATTAAGAAGTGCGACTTCTCTAAATCTATCTTACGCTCTAACTGAGCAATATTTAAGGGGTCTGTTGTTTCAAAAAAATACAATTTTCTCTTAAACTTTTTAACAGGTTTTAAAAAGTTATAAACCGCCTTTGGACCTAAAGAACTACCACCAATACCAATTACAACTATATTTTCAATCTCGCTACTAAAGCCTTTTTCAAACTCTATAAATGGCTTTATATCTTGAAATGGTAAATCATAATAACCGATAGTATCTCTTTCCGCACATATTGACTTAAAAAGCTCATCTTTATATCTTTGCAAAGACTCTTTTACTTCAAAATGTAAATTATTTTCCAATTTCTACTCCTAAACTATCTCTAAGTTTTCTATAAATCTAAAATCTCTCTTATTATGCGTCCATAGTGGCAAATCATAAACTAAACAGGTGGCTCCAATAATAGCATCGTATATACTTATATTACTAGATAGTGCATATTTCTCTATTAATTCATCTGCCAAATTTAATATAACTTGATTAGTCTCTAAAAGATAAAATTTAGATAAAATTCTATTTATTTTTTTTAACTCTCTTTTATTTAAAGCACCAACTTTAAATTCTAATTTTACAATGCTACTTATGTAGTAATCTTGTGAAAAATCTAAAGATATTTTACCTTTCGAGTAATCTATTAAAATACAAGTATCTAAAAATTTCATTCTGCTCTTTTTCGTCTTAAATTATGAATATATTGAGCACTATCCTTTATATTCTCATAAAGTTTTACATCGCTTAAATCTTCATTGTCATCTTTATACTCTAAACTTACAATATGCTCTTTAGGATTCAACTTTTTAACTTTCAATTTTTTATTTTTTTTACTCTCTAAAAAAAATTTCATTGCTTCATTTGCAATATCTTCTACTGTCTGTTTCTGTTCTTTTGCATACTCTTTGAATTTATGCTCTATTTCAGGATTATTAATTTTTATTGTCAGCACCCTTCCCCCTTTAAAAAACTTTACTATTGATTATTATATCATATTATTTTGCGCCCCACTTACAAGCTTTTGCACCTCAGCCTTATAAAGCTCTAAATCCTCTTGATTATCAGCTTCAAAACGAGTAACTAATATCGGTGTAGTATTGCTAGCCCTAACCAATGCCCAACCGTTTGCAAAGTTTATTCTAAGTCCATCTATTGTAATTATATCTTTAATTTCTGGAAAACTGGCAGGTGGGTTTTTAAGTATATTTGCAATCTCTTCAATAAGTTTAAACTTTTGACTATCTGTCGTTTCTACCTTTAATTCATCGGTAGAGAATACTCTAGGCAACTCATCTATCTCTCTGTCTAAATTTACTCCATCTTTTACAAGCTCTAACACCCGCAAAGTTGCATAAATTGCATCGTCATATCCAAAATATCGGTGTTTAAAGAAAATATGTCCGCTAACTTCGCAAGCTAAGTGGGCATTTGTCTCTCGCATTTTTACTTTTAAGTTAGAGTGTCCTGTTTTATACATTATAGCTTTTGCTCCACGACGCTCTAGCTCATCATACATAACTTGCGAGCATTTAACTTCGCCAATTACTGTTGGATTCTCTATTCCTCTGCTTAAAATTAGAGCTAACTCATCACCTTTAATATTGTACTTTTTAGTTAATACTGCAATTCTATCTGCATCTCCATCGTAAGCAAAACCCAAATCGCCATTACTTTGCAGAGCCTCTTTTAAATCTGCTAAATTCTCCTCTACAGATGGGTCTGGGTGATGGTTAGGAAATGTACCATCTGGCTCACAGTAAAGCCCCGTATAATCTAACTCTAAGCCATTAAATATATCTTGCAAAACTACACCTGCAACGCCATTCCCACAATCTGCAATAATTTTTTTATTTAAGCCTTTTAAAGAGGCAAACTCTTTTAGCATAAAATTTATATAGTCATTTTTTGTATCTATATCAACTTTTTGGGTATTTATAGGAATTTGCATATCTAAATTTTGCTCTATCTCTCTACCTAATGCATAAATCTGCTCGCCAAAAAATGGTAACTTATTTAAAGTAATTTTAAAGCCGTTATACTCTTTTGGGTTATGCGAACCTGTTATCATAATTGATGCATCTATTTGGTTGATAGTTGATGGTTGATGGTTAATTGTTTTTTGAGGAGTGTAATTTGCAAAGTAGTTTACCGGTGTTGGCACTAAGCCCATGTCATAAACTTCACACCCCGCAAAGTTTAAGCCCGAAATTAGATAATCTCTTAAAATTGGCGAATGCTCTCTTGCATCGTAGCCTATTGCAACACTCTTTGCTCCATTTTTCAAAAACTCTTTACCTAAAAAATAGCCAATTAACTTAACACTCTGCTCATTTAACTCTTTTTCATAAACTCCACGAATATCATACTCTCTAAAAATATTTTGCATTAAATTACCTACTAAATTAAAATTGAATTAATTATACCAAAAGAATTATAATAATACTACTATCCTTCTAACAAAGTCAAACGGTATTCTCTCTTGCTCTAGTCTAAAATTTTTACCATAAAAATCGTTTTGCAAGCGTGTATAAACTTGTTTCTCTTCTTTAGTTAAATTACCCAATTCTCTGTCAATGTTAGTAGCTTCATACTCCACACTTAAATTTTTCAAGCTATTAATTGTCTCCTCATCCATTAAAAACGATTTTACATTTGGAAAGTAGCCTCTAAGTTGCGATAGTATGGCAAAGCCATCTAAATCTATATCGCCCCAGTAGTATATCTCTTTATCTCTTATCCACTTGGCATTTTTTAAGATAGAAACTCTATAACCACTCCCAAAAATCACTATTGAATCTTCTATTTCAAAAAAAGATAAAAAGGTAATTTTATTTTCGATTATAAAGACTTTTTTGCAATTAATTTTTAAATTTTCAAACTCTCTTATACTCAATTCTAAATCACTTAAGCCTTGGATAAAAAGCTTCTTATCTAATATTCTAAAACGAATTTGTGGCAGTGGGTGCTTGAACCCATAACGCTTTTCAAATGCAAAATTACTTAAACTAGCCAGAGGCTCGAAATCATAAATTTTGCTAAGCACAATATCTATAAGTTTTTTATACTTCTCTATAAATTTTGTATCGACTCCATTAAGAGAGAGCTCCCTAATATAGCAATTTGGCTCTTTTTTAGCAATCAAAAAATCTACCACTTTAAAAACTCTATCCCAAACCGCACTGTACTCTAAAATCCAAAAAGGCTTTTTTAAAAACAATCCCTTTAATTTAGGGTATTTTTCAATTATTCCATCATAAACAGAGACAAACTCTCTATACTCATCTCGTTTTCCTAAAAAATCTAAATACTCTTCTAAACTCTCAAAGTTCACCTCTACAGGCAAACTCTGCACCCCAATAGATTTAAAATTAAACTCTCTATACACCAAAGGCAAATTTAGAGCTTTTAACTTTTGAATCTCTTTTTGCAAAGAAGCAAAATTTTGCACAATATCTTTTTGTGTTATTCTCTTTAACTTAACAACAATAGGCAATATATCGATATTTTTAATATAGCTTTTAAAAATATCTCCACGCGAATATATTTTCTCTAACTTTGCAACTACACTTTGCATCAACTCTTCCTATTTTTTGCATACTCTTCGATTGTCATCGAAATTAAGCTAGAGTCCATTCCATCTTTATTATATACAAAATGCACCGACTTAACAAATGGCTCTATTACATTAATTTTTTGCTTTGGAGTAATAACCAACAGTTGCAATCTTAACTTTTTAAACAGCCTTAAAGCGTATCTTGTACTCTCATCACTCCCTCTACCAAAGGCTTCATCTATCATCACATATCTAAAAGAGCGACTCTGAATTTTATCGTACTCTAAGCCAAATTGGTACGCTAGCGAAGAGGCTAAAACGGTATATGCTAACTTCTCTTTTTGCCCACCAGATTTACCGCCACTATGGGCATAAAACTCTTTTAGAGTACCATCACTAATATAATTCTCTCTTGCACTAAAATCGAACCAATTTCTCACATCTATAACGCTTTTACGCCACTTTTTATCTACATCAATATAACCTTCTCGTCCATTAAATCTCTCTATCATCTCTTTAATTTGCAAGAATTTTTGCTCATCATACTCGTTATTCTCATCAATCGCACCTGTAATAATTTGTTTTAAGTTTTGGCGAAACTCTTTAATATCAATATTATTAGATTTTTGTGCCACAAGTTCGATATATGTGCCATCGCTATACTCAATATCCCGTAGAGATTTATTAATAGTTTCAATCTTATCTATAATATCACTAGCACTCTTCTCTAACACACTCTGAAGCATCACAATATCACGAATTGTATTCTCTTTTAACAACTGTTTAAACTTTTTACGCCACTTTGGTAAATTATCTTTTTGTAACTCTTCTAACTTTTTGATAAACTCATCGCAATACTCAACACCTCGTCCAAACTCTTTGGAAATTACCGGATATTTGCTAATAAAATCTACTTGCATTGTAACAATCCTAGAAGAGCTACTCTGCATAATTCTAGAGAATTTATCAATTTCGGATTGCAAATATTCACGCATTTTTCTTTGCGAAGTATTTAAAGAGTTTAGTATAATTTTTAACTCCAACTTATCTTTAATAGCATTTAATTCTGCCTTTACTTCAGCCTCTAACTCTCCATTATCGCAAACAAGTTTCGCCCTGTTGTACTCCTCTTGCCTCTGCTCTATCTGCTCATTTATCTGCCCGATTTTACTTAAAATGCTCTCTTGCTCTCTCTGTTTTGCTTGGTAATTTAACATCTGTTCATCAAGCCTTTTTTGAAGCGTCTTTATAATATCGTTACTCTTCTCTAGCTCCTCTTTTTCACGCTTTAACTGCTCTATCTCTTTTGCATATCTATACCAATTAATCTCTTCAAAACTCTCCACTTGCAAAATATCTCTCAAAATATCTCGCCGTTTCTCTATATGCTTTAAACTCTCTTTTGCCTTTTTAATATGCTCTGCAATAATTTCTAATTTTCTCTCTAACTCTTCTAGTTGCTGTTCAAACTCTTTTAGTTTTGCGATATTATCCCAACCTAAAACCCATCGAGATTTATCATTTATATCGAATCTATCATCTTTTTCGTGCCGACTAAAATTTGCTTTGTATTGTCCGTTTATACTCAAAGCTCTCTTAAATTTTCTAAAAGAAGCCATATCATCTACACAGGGAATATCAAACTTTTTATACAAAATAGATTGCAACACTCCATAATATGGTGTATTAGCCTTAAGCTCTATTTTATGCAAAAGCGATTTTGGTGTATTTATCTCATTTAAACTACTAGCTACTTTTGTATCAACCTTTAAATAAACAAGCCTACCTTTTAAATTAGTTCTCTCTACATATGCACTCACTTCATCATAAAAGTCGCTATCGACCAAAACAGATAGTGCCGTATTGTGCATTACCCTCTCTATTGCTCCGTGCCACTTTTTATCTTTAACCTCTATTAACTCTCCAATAAATGGTAACTTCTCAACACTTAAACCCAACTCTTTAGCCATTGTATCGCGTATTTTAGAAACCCTTTGTGGAATATTGGAGCGATTATTTTGCAAATATATTATCTCGGTTTTTAACTTTTCACGCTCTTCTTCGTAGCGATACTTTACTGCCGATTCTGTAGTCATTTGGTTTTGAAGCTTGGTTTTTTCTTGCTCAATTCCCTCATATGATTTAGCAATTTCATCTCTTAAAGTCAAGAACGAATGCTCATTAGAGAGTGCTCTATACCCCAACTCTTTAATCAAATCATTAAAACGTAAATTTGCCGATTTTACTCTTTGCAAAACTGCACTTAAATGCTTAATTTCACTCTCTATACTACCAATTCTATCTGCACCATTTTTTTGAAGCTCTAAGCGAATATCCAAAATATCGTTATTGACTTTTTCCAACTCTTGGGCAACAATATTTTTAGTAGAGTTGGCTTTGCTTAACTTAATTTGCAATGCTTTTAACTCTTCGCTTAATAACTCTATTTGAAAATGGCTAAAGTATAGGCTTAGGGCATCTCTCATCCTTAGATAAAATGTGTGGCTATTAGAGGCAGTATTATACTTTAAAAATTCACTCTTAATTGGTTTAAGCATTTTAATTTGCTCTGTTGCTTCTAACACTAAATTATGGGTATGATTAAGCGTTGCAAAGTTTGCACAGAGTTCATCTACCTTACTATCCAAATTGCTATTTTCTAGCATATGCATTCTAATAAATTGCGTTAAATTACCAATAGCTTTGAGCGAAACAGTTTGATAAAACAGATTCAGAGCTTGCTCGTTTCTAATTCCCATCTCTCGCCCAAAATATTTAAAATAGTCGCTAAATGTATCGAAAACTTGCGTATGATTTATCTGACGAAGTCTCTTTTTTAAACTCTTAATATCTTTAAATTTAGGTAAAAAATCCTTTTTTATAGATAATTCACCTTTTGAAGCTACAAAAAATTTATGCACTTTTCTATTTTGTATCCAGAAAAATTGAGCCAGAGTTATGCTCTCTTCATATCCAATATTTTCAAAATGCCCCAAAATTACGCTAAAAGAGCTCTCATCTCTAAGAGCAACTGCTTTAGATTGCCCAAAGTTGTCATCTTGTGTTGTCTTGTACTCACCAACAATATAGGAGTATAGCGTTCTCTCTTTAGTATTTGCACCCGCAGCTTTATTGTAAATAATCTTTTGATGAGGAACCAAAAGTGTAGTAAGGGCATCTACAATAGTCGATTTACCACTACCAATATCACCAGTTAAGAGCCCATTTTCTCGATTTAAGCTAAGTCGAACTATCTTTTTATTAAATGTTCCCCAATTATAAAACTCAAAATACCCCAATCGAAAACCGGTAGTGGTATCATCAGTAGCAAAATCAAACCGTAGCTCCATAAAGTTCCTTTCAAAATTTAAATATCTAGCTGGTAGGGTCGGTTTACCGACCATAAAACAGGCATCTATCTCAATTATTGGTCGATAAATCGACCCTACATCCTAACCCCTACTTTCTCTTTAAGACTATCTAAAAACTCAACATTTACAAACGATTTTATTGCACTTTTAATTTCGTAAATATCTTCGCTGTTTCGTATCTTTTTAAAAAAGCCTAACTCTTCTACCTTTTTTATTGTTGCTTCGATTTCCCGTTTGGCTTTTACTTCGTTAAATTGTATATCCATATACAATGACATATTGCTAAGAATCTCTTCGCCACTAATTATTGCTTTTTCATTCTCATTTTGCATATCAAATTGTGCTATTTTTTTGCGTAAAATAATACAAAGTAGAGAGACTTTGTAACTAAGCTCGCGACTTGCAATAAGCTTTGGTAAAGCTTCGCTCTCATCTTCGTAAACTCTGTTTTTCAAATAAGCATAGCCATCGTTTTCATCAACCAAAACCTCTAAACCGATTGTTTTAAAATAGTCGATAATTGCTCCATAACTGTTGCCAACCAATTCAAAAAAGGCTCTCTCGTTATCACTTTTGTAAAAAATCCCTTTCATCAGCAAAATTATCGCCACTCTTGCATCTCTATTCATACGACTCCTTAATCCAAACTACTTTTGGCACCAACACAAGCTTCTCTTCTCCATCGCTATCTTTTATATGCAATCTCTCTTTCTCATCCTCTAGCAAAACAGCGTTATTGGAGTTTTTAGCAATAGAGAGGTAAGATACCAACTCTGCTACTCCTTTCTTTACCGGAAATCTCTCTACAACCTCTTTAAGGCTACATTGCGGTTTTATCTGCAAAAGGGTATTAATTGCTTGCTTTAGAGCCTCTTCATCTACATAAAATATATCATAAAAGCTATCTAAATCTAAGCTTAACTCCTCCTCTTTTACCTCAGCTTTAAACTCTACTCTCTCTTTTGGTGTATATAGACTCTTTTCAAAAACCGAATCTATTGGCACTTTAACCCCATCTATCGCAATAAAGTTTCGCTCTTTGGGTGGATTGCTCTTTATCTCTATAGCTCTTTGCTCTATCTCTTTACACAACTCTAAAATTTTTCGGTTCTCTACCCACACTTTGTCATCAATAAAGCGACGCAACTGCTCCATTAACCTAGCAGTTACTTTAGCTATTTTGTTAGCATTATTTAGTAAGTCATATTTTAAGTGCTTTAAAGAGCCATCTTTATCGACCTCTTGCACCTCTTTTAAATTGTATAACTGCTCTAGCATTTGTGATAATTGCTCACTCTTTTGAGCATCGCTAAGTAATTGCCAAAATGCAAAAAAGCTTTTACCCTGGTCACTTTGACGAATGCTATCTTCTATATCAAAGATAGAGCTTAAAACCCCATCTTTACTCTCGTTTGTTGTAGCTATTTGCTCCATTGCCGACGCATTTAAATCTCGAAAGTTATACTCTATTTGTGCAAAATCGTACTTTAACTTTCGACTCTGCTCCTCTATTAACATAAAGTGCTCTTTTACACGGCTACTGTCGAAACGAATATCCTCTTTTGCCTCTATAGCTTCTATCTGCTTATCTATTTTAGCCTTTTGCTCTTTTAGTTTGGCAACTCGCTCTTTATCGCTATAGTTTGTCTCGAAAATCAACTCTTCTAAGAGTTCAAAAATAGCATTAAATTTGCTACGACTACCCACAAACTCTTTTCGCTCAAGCGACTCTACAATCTCTAGTGCCTTTTGCGTATATGGTGTTAATTCATACAAAAGTTCTCCACCACTTCCGTAATACTTTTTTAAGTAAGCACTTTTATCATTTGCAAAATCATCCAGATACTCTTTTGGAGTTTTAGGATAGATATTTCCATAAATTTGGTTTAAATTATATAAGAAGTCATCTAATAGAGTTAAAATTTCTCTATCTGTTATAGTAATATATTTTTTCTCTACAAAAACAAAATAAAAAAACGCCATACTCATAGCAAAATTATCACTATTTAAAAGCTTTAGCGTGCGGTTGTGTTTCTTTAAATTTTTTAAATACTCATAAGTCATTTTGCTATTATATCAAAACTCTTAATTTGCTCTTAATAAAATTTACAAACTCTTCGCTATCATTTGGGCACTTTGCTACTTTATAGTAGTTGTAGCCTATCTTTTGGGCTATCTCTCTATGTTCAATATCTAGCTCGAAAATTGTCTCAGAGTTGTCTATTGTAAATGCTATTGGAAATATTAATACATTTAAATTTGTTGGGTTTCTTAAAACATCGCTTAAGTTTGGCTCTAGCCATGTACCGTTGCCTACTTTGGATTGGTAAGCTAACTCTATCTCTTTAAAGTTTACGCCTCTGTGTGCTAATTCTGCTTTTATTAGCTCGAAATTTACTGTTATCTCTTTTTCGTAAAGGTCGCCTTTTTTTATAATATCTAGCGGTAAGCCGTGGGCTGAAATTATTAATTTTTTATCTTCAGAGCTCTCGCCATTTAAGGCTTGCTCTATTAAATTGGCTTGTATTTTTACATACTCCAAATCGTTATAGTATCTATCTACTGTTTTTATATTAGGTTGCCAATTTAACTCTTTTAGTGTATCTTCTACATCTTCAATCGAAGATTTTGTAGTTGTACTTGAGTAGTGTGGATACATTGAAAATAGTAGCAACTCTTCAATGCCTTGCTCTTTTAACTCTGGCAAAACATCTTTTGCGAATGGTGGTACATATCGCATTACTGGGTAGGCAGGTACTCCCAATTTTTCACTAATTTTACTTGCTAGAGAGTTAGTAATATCTAGTAGAGGCGATTTTCCACCAATTTCGCGATAATTCTCTTGGGCTTCGTTTAAGCGTTTTGTTACTATTATATTTCCGATTAATTTACGCATTAGTGGGTTGGTTTGTAAAATATACCTATCGGCAAACATATTTCGCAAAAAGATTTCGACTTCGCTAATATCGCTTGGACCACCCATATTTAGTAGTAAAATTGCTCTTTTCATCCAATACCCCATAATCTTTGATGATATATTACTCAATTTTAACTATAATCTATAAGTTTTTGACATAAATCATAGAAATTAATACCTTGTTTGGGTAGAATTGCCTAAAAAAGAGTTTAGTATGGAATATCCAAAATTTTATGACAGCGTAGAACCATTTATTCTACAAGATGATTTAGCGGCATTTTTAGGTGCTACCAAAGATGGCGAGATTCAAATTGATTATATAGATTGCGTTAAGCTAGCAGGGCACTCTTGCCCAACTGTAGCAGGCAGTTACATATTGGCAAAAGTGGCATTAAGCAAGCTTTATGGCGAAGAGATGCCAAAAAGAAGCCAAGTTAAAATTGAGTTTAAAGATGCAAAAGAGCATCAAGTAACTGGTGTTATTGGCTCGGTTTTAAGCTTTATTTTGGGTAGTAACGACAGTGGCGGTTTTGCTGGAATTGGTGGTAAATTTAACCGTAAAAATCTGCTAAGTTACGGCAATAGCGATATTAATGGTATGGTTAGGTTTACAAGAATTGACAATAATGAGTCAATTACACTAAATCTAAATACTTCTATAGTACCAGGTGACCCAAATATGCAACCATTAATGCAAAAAACATTAATGGGGCAAGCTAGCAAAGAGGAGGCAGAAGAGTTTGCCAAACTTTGGCAAGCAAGAGTTGAGTATATGCTACTTAAACCTGAACTTTGGGAAGAGATTGCAGGAATTTAGGGGTTAGGGGTTAGTTTTTAGTGGGTAGGGTGCAGTGCCTCACCGCACAAATAAAAAATAGCGAAGCTACAATATTAGGCTCTAAGCTCTAAGCACTGAGCTCTTAGCTTAATCTAAAATAGGAGAATAAAATGGAAATTTCACAATATTTAATAACAGACCACAGAGAGTGTGATAATCTTTTTGCAAGAGCAGAGGCAGCAGCTGCTAAAGGTGACTTTGCTTTAACAAAAGATGAATTTTTAAAATTTGCAGACGAAACTCTACTGCACTTTAAAAAAGAGGAAGATGAGTTTTTTCCTAAATTCGAAGAGCTTACAGGTTCAAGCGATGGACCAACAATGGTTATGAAGCATGAGCACGAGCAAGTGCGTGGTTTAATGGGTAAAATGGCAGAAGCTATAGAAAATGAAGATAAAGATGCATATCTTTCACTGGCAGAATCTATGATGATTCTTCTACAACAGCACAATATGAAAGAGGAGCAGATGCTATATGCTATGGCAGATAGAGTGCTACAGCCAAATGGCAAAGCTGAATTAATAGAGAAAATGAAAGAGGTTGCACTTTGAGAGAACTCTTTTTAGATGCACGAGAGTTAGAGCACCCTGAACCATTAGAGCAGGCTATAGAGGCACTTAAAGACTTAGATGAAAATAGCTACTTCTATATGCTTCATCGTAAAGAGCCAATCCCTTTACTCGCTCTTGCTGGTGAGCATAATTTAAATTTTATAAGCCAGCAAACAGCAGATGAGAATTGGCATATTTTAATTTCGCGAAACCAAGATATAAAGTTAGAAGAGTTTATAAAGGAGTAATATGTTTGAAAATAGTGGTCTATCTATGGATCAAGCTCCTCCAATAGTCGTAGTTCTTCGTTTCTTTTTAACTGGCTCAATTTTTGGTATTGTTGCTAGTTTTATGCTATTCTTTTATGGCAAAAGTGTTACTAATTTCTCTTCTGCTCAAGCACTTGCCCTAACACATACTTTAACACTTGGAGTTATGGCATCTTTTATGTTTGGAGCACTCTATCAAATGTTGCCAGTTCTATGTGGTGTGGCAATTAAAGAGCCTGAAACTCTAGCACTTAGAGTAAATTACGCTCTTATTTTAGGTACAATTTTTCTATCTATCTCATTTTTTACAGCAAATTTAATACTCTACATCTTAGCTGCTTTATCACTCGCTTATGCACTATTTACAAGCTCTTATGTTATGATAAAAAAGTTAAAAACAATTTCGCACAGTAGCTCATCTAGGGGAATGCTACTTAGCCTTATCTCTTTGGTTTTTGTTGCAATTTTAGGGCTTTTACTTTTAAGTTTAAGGGGCGGATTTAATATAAACATTGACTACTTAGCCCTAAAGAGTGCACACTTTAGCTTTGGGCTTTTTGGCTGGATTGCCCTTTTGATAATTTCGGTATCTTTTCAGGTTATAGAGATGTTTTATGTTACCCCGCCATATAATAAGAGGTATGCTAACTATCTGCCTCAAATTATTATTACTTTACTATTTATTAACCTATTCTCAGCTATTTTTGCACCTGCTATATTAAATATAGTAGAGTATATTATAATTTTATTAGTTGCCCTACATGCTGGACTAACCCTTATAAAACTAAAACAGAAAAAGCGTGCTGTAACAGATGCTACAATTCTATTTTGGGCATTTGGAATGAGCTCTTATATACTCTTTGCCTTTTTCTATACACTAAGCCAATTTATAACAATTCCTACAACTATTGTTGTTACTCTGTTTGCCTACTTTGCATTAAGTATTGTATTTGCTATGAGTTATAAGATAGTCCCATTTTTAGTGTGGTTTCACCTTAATGCAAAAGGTTACTTCGAAGTACCTATGATGCATGAAATTGCTCACCCTAAGTATGCAAGAGTTAATTTATACTTTTTTATTACCTCCTTCATATTATTAATTTTAGCTAATTTTATAACTATTTTCTGGCAAATTGGCTCTATTTCTCTTTTAATCTCTTTTTTTATGTTATTCTTTATTTTGTATAGTGCTATTAAAAAATATTTTCATATTTTAAATACCGGTAAACGGTTCGAATTTAATATGCCTAAAATATAGCAAAAGCATAGTTATATGGTTACCTTTCAAGCAAAGGTAACTTTTAAAACAGATAAGAATAGTAAATAATATAGAAATACAATAATATATAACATCTGTTATTACCATTACAATTTCAGCATAAAATTGTAAAAAGTACGGTAAAATGGCACTATAATTATAAATTTAGATAAAAAAGGTGCCTTATGCTGCGATATATTTTTAAAAACTATGACCAGTTTTTAGAATCTGTTAGAGTAGATTTTACAAAACTATTTAGCAGTAAAAGTAAAGCGGAAGAGAGCAATAACCAACAAATTTCTCCACTTCATGTTTTAAATTTAGAAATTAAAAGACAAGAAAAAAATTTAGAAGAGAAAGATGACATTTTAGCTAAAAAAGAGATTTCAAAAATAATAACTTATTTAAGGCTTAAACAAAAAGCTCTATCTAGTACAAATAAATATATTAAAAGAGCTTATGATATCCTAAGAGATGAAGTTGATGATAGTGCATATGAAGCATTAGATTACTTAAAACGGATACCTACTAATTTAAGTGCAAAAAAGTTAAATGAAATATATATCTATAAAGCTTATATATATGAATTACTAGAAGAGTTCGAAGATGCTTCAACAGCATTTAAAGAGGCTATTAAATATGACAAAACTCCAGATACACTCTTAGAGTATAAAGAGTTCGTTCAACGCTCTAATCGTGTTTTAAGTTGGGGTAAACATAGTAGAATGTTTGAATTATCTCATTCAACAAGTAGCATACACAAAATTACTAAAATAGAGGATATGCCCAAAGTTATAGATAGACTAGAAAATATTGCTAAATACTATGCCCGAAGTCCAAAAAGTAGGTCTTTAGGTAAAAAATATTTTAGAGAAGTACTTAAAATGTATGAAATATTAGTTGAGCATAATCCAAAAAAATATACTTGTAATTATATTAAAGCTCTATTGGATGGTGTTGAGATATTTATGATGCCGGCAACTCTTTTACAAGAAGTTCAAGAACTTTTAAAAAATCCAAAAAACTGTATAGAATCAAGAGTATATCTACTTGAACGAGCAAGAGAGCTCAAGCAGAAAAACTATATCAAAAAGAGTATATTATTTAATTGATTTTTTTAAACAAATTTAATCGGATAATTTTACTCCTATTTAAGCTTTAATCTGCTATATTGCAAATACAAAATATAATAAATGGAGAAACAATATGTTTAAAGTAATAGTAGAAAAAGAGTGCGGATGTTTCAGAAAAAGCGGAATAGAAAACAATAAATCATTCGAAAGCAAAGACGACGCACTAGTAGAAGCACTAAACCTAACTAAAAAAATGAACCAAGACTTCTGCCAAAAACATGAGTTTACTGTAAAAGAGGATAACAACAACATCTTAATAGCAGTAGACGAGAGAGTAAAAAGTGGATGTTGTGGTGGTGGTCACTGTTCATAATAGATAGATAAGAGAGACTAGAGTATATAATATTTATATTTACTCTAGTCTTATAAACCCAAATTATGCATTTAAATCAACAAATATTTAATATTATTTATGAGTGCTTGCAAAAATCTTGAGTTTAACCCTTAACTTAGGGGTACTTCTAATCTTATTTATTGACTAACTCTTTTAATTTACCTTTAACTTTCTCTATACTAATATCTGTAGCATAACAACTTTTTAATCCACATAACTGGTACTCTTTTGAACTTTTTGAGTCTAGGGCTTTTTTATAGACAAATGGGTATTTAATATCATCTAGTTTCTCTTTTATCAAACCAATTTTTGGACCTTTTATAATATATAAACCTCTATTTATCATTGTTACTACATTTAAAGCACTCGGATAATATTGTGGATAACTATTAATAGCCATAGAGTAATTTTTTAAACTTTCATCTACAATATTTAACAATTTATAATCTCCGCCAAAGAGAACTAATTTTAAAATATTTTCTAAATTTGTAGCTAATGGGCTCTTGTAACTTCCATCATCTATTGTAGCTTTAACTTTAAACTCTTTATCTGTCGATTGTAGCCATTTTCCATCTTTATAAAACTCTTTTATACTTAAAGTTACAACTCTTTCAAAATTATTTAAATAAGCATCATCAAGAGTTGCTTCGTAAGCACTAAAAAGAGCATTTGCAACAAATGCGTAATCTTCTAATAATCCTTTTTGCGTAGGTTTATGTGGTAATAATGTTTGATGATAAAGCTCACCATTTTTTCTCTGCATTACTTCTAAAAGTTTATTTAAAGAGCTAATTGCTTCTTTTGTAAATGAACTATCTACTACACCTGCATCTATTTTAGCTTTTATATATAGAGCATTCCAAGCTGTATTTATTTTTTTGTCTATAAATGGGTACTCTCTTTTAGCTCTAAGTTCACTTAGTAAGTGTCGTTCTCTCTCATATTTAGTATCAAATTTTTTAATTGTTGGATTACTATATTCTCCGCCCTCAAAATTCCCCATATCACTGATACCATAATGTTTTAAAAATTCTTCTGCACGAAGTTTTGAAATACCATGTTTTGTTAAATAATCTAACGCTTCATTATAATCAAAAACAAAATAGTACCCCTCTCTTTCATTACCATTTTCATCTTTACTATCGGCATTACTAGCACTATAATAAAGACCTTGATGGAAGAAGCGTCTATCCATCTCTTTTATACTCTCTTTTACAACCTTAGCATAGAGCTTTTTCTTAGTAATTTTATAAGCTTTTGAGTAAACTGATATGAGTTCGGCATTAGTATATAACATCTTTTCAAAGTGTGGTATAGTCCACTTAGAGTCTACACTATATCTAAAAAATCCACCATCTATTTGGTCATAAATACCACCCTTAGCCATAGCATCTAACATATCAGTAGCCATCTTAAGAGCTTCTTTATTATCCTCAATTAAATATATATTTAGGAGGGCATTAATAGAGTTAGCTTGTGGAAATTTTGGAGCTTTACTAAAGCCTTTATTTTTAAAATCATACATTTTCTTATAACCAGCAAAAGCTTTATCTAGTAAGTTTTTACTTAATTTTACCTCTTTTGCTTTAGAATTTTTATATAAGTTTATAGCTTTTTGTATATCGTTAGCAATACTCTCTAGCTTATCACGCTTAATTGATACTACTTTTTTTAACAATGCTATAAGTGCATCTTTAGGCATATATGTACCAAAATAGATAGGCTTTTTATTTGGCAATAAAATTACTGTCAAAGGCCAGCCACCAGCTCTATTATTTACAATTCTAAAGCCTTCTTGATAATAATTATCTATATAACTTAGCCTCTCTTTATCAACTTTAATACTTACGAAATATTTGTTTAAAATATCAGCAACATCTTTTTGAGAAAAACTCTGCCTAGCCATCTCATGACACCAGTGGCAAGTACTATATCCAATAGATAAAAATATAAGTTTATTCTCATCTTTAGCCTTTTTAAAAGCTCTATCACTCCACTCCATCCAATCAACAGGATTATCTTGATGTTGCAGAAGATATGGAGAAGTCGATTTACTCAACTCATTTGAAAAGCCAAAAATAAACAGCATTAAAAATGATAATAAAATTTTCATAAACTTCCTTTAGTTAATTTATCTAATAAATAATACCTTAATATAGATTACTTATTTCATATATTGTCAATTTAAAATTTATTTTAAAAAATCTTTAATCTTTTCTAAATGTCTTTCAATTCCCTCGAAAGAGTGATTACCACCATCTTCTATTATTATTTTTGCATTAGGTAGTAAATTTAGTGACTCTTTATAATCTAATGTCTCATCACCTTTTTGTAACATTAGTAAATATTTATCTTGATTTTTAGGAGTTATTTTATACTTCTTTAGCATCTTTAAATAATTTTCATTCCAATCAAAATAGCTTAAATCATAATAATTAAGAGCTCTCGGTATAGCTTTTTGTAGTGTAATATCAGGATTAATTGCAGGGTTGATTAGCGTAGCTTTTAAATTATATTTATCAGCCAAATAGATAGAGTAAAAGCCTCCCAAAGAGGAACCAATAAGTTTTACATCATTACAGTTTTTAATAATATCTTCTAGTGTTAAAATAGCTAAATCTGGTATATAACTAAGTGTTGGGGCAATAAAATTTATACCCAAGTTTTCAAAATATTCTCTGAAAATTTTAGCTTTGCTACCTAATCCTGAGCTAGCAAAACCGTGAATATAAAGTATTGTCATTTTAAACTACTTATTGCTTCTAAAAAATCACTATAGTCTGCATCTTTAAGAGCAAAAATCTCTTTTTCTACCTCTACAAATCTAAAATCTCCACTTCTTTGCATTGCAATAGCAGCTTTCTTAAACTTTTTTCTCTCATCTTTTCCGAGACCTAAAACTTTAGAAAGCTCTTTAATATCAATAAAACTATTTTCATCTATTGGACTCTTTTTATGCTCTATCTGAGTTGGCACTTTTATTTGCAAATGTTCAATTTGCGTTCTATAGAGTTGTTGCATCTCACCAAATGCCTCTTTTAATAAATCTACTTCACTTTTTAGAGTTCCCACAATTAACCTATTTGTCTCTTTTAAATCATCTATTGTCTCTTTTAAAACTTTTATAGTTTCATCTTTTGCAGATATAATATCTTTATGTGCTTGCTTATTTGTTACTGTCTCTAAAGTATCTTTAGATTGTATATTTACAGATTTATCAAGCTCTATAAAGATTTGACCATCAACTTTTTTAGCTTTTAATAATCCTTTTTTTATTTTTGCATAAACTGCTTGACGCGATATACCACTCTGCCTTGCATACTCTGATGGCTTAATCAATTTACTCATAATCCCCTCCAATCACTTAACTAATGTACCCTCTATAACAGGAACAAACTCGCACTGCTCAATCATCTCTTGGGTTACCTTACCCTTGTGCTTATAAAATCTCGTAATCATTTGTAAACCTTGACTATTTACAGGTGCAACCAAAATTCCACCATCTGCTAACTGTTCAAAAATAGTCTCTGGAATAGTTTCCGGAGAGGCAGAGTATAAAATTCTATCAAATGGTGCAAAAGCATCCCAACCTCTATTGCCATCATCAAGCTTACTATTAATATTCATAATACGAAGCTCTCTAAATCTAGTTCTTGCCTCTGATAGAAGTGATTCAATCCTCTCTATTGTAAAAACCCTATCAAAAACTTTTGATAAAATGGCTGCTTGATATCCACTACCACAACCAATCTCTAAAACCCTACCACTTCCTGTTGGCTCTAAATATTGTGTCATTTTAGCAACTGTTAAAGGTGAGCTAATCCACTGTTCCTCTTGCATAGGTAATGCATCTAAACTATATGATAAATGCCTAAAAATCTGAGGAACAAAAAGTTCTCTATCTACACTTAACATAGCATCTTTAACTATGCTTTGCAAAGGAAACTCTCTCTCTATATTAGCTACCATACTCTCTAAATGGTGCATCTTCTCTTGTTTTGCTAAATTTTCCATAAACCTACTTTTTGTCATCATAACATCAACCTCAATTACTTTTGTAATTACAATATAACTAAAGAGCACATCTAAAAATAGCTAATACACTAAAGTTATAATCACCACATATTCGACTAAATATCTGGTTAATTCTTTTTATATTATATAATATTTAATTAAACAGAGATTAAATTTAATATTAATTAGTAAAAAATTTACAAATTTAATAGAATTTAGTTTACAATATCTATAAAAGATACCTAATTTTCGATAATTTTAACTTTACAGTAGTTTACACTTTATAGTAATTGTTTAAAATAAAAACCTATACTCTTATACAGTACAATAAACTAACAGAACGACAAATGAGAAGCGTTAAGAAATCGTGAAGAGTTTCACGATTTTAGCTTCGAAACCGGAGCGGTCGGAACAAAGTGAAGCCGTGAAGGCAAAAGCGTTAAGAAATCGTGAAGAGTTTCACGATTTTCTCAAAGAGAGTGTCAGCATAGCTGCCACAAGAGCTTCGAAACCGGAGCGGTCGGAACAAAGTGAAGCCGTGAAGGCAAAAGCGTCCTCTACATTAAACTCACTGCAAAACAATCAACAATCAACCATTAACTAATCTCTAACTAAGCTTCAAATATCTACGCATAAATTTAATCTGCTTAAAATCTAAAACACCTTTAATGCACTCACTCGCATCATCAATAGTTACACCACCCATTGGAGCATATATTGCACTAGAGCTTGCCATATCGACTTTGCTAGAGTTTGCAACAGCTACATAACACTGATTTACAACTGCCAACGAGTTACCCAATAACTCTAAATGACGCTTTCTTGATATTCCCCACTGACTTGGCACTAAAATAATATCAGCACCATCTAGTTTTTGCCAAAGCTCTTTAAAACGGAGTTCAAAGCATATCAATAATCCAAACTTTACACCATCAATTTCAAAAATTTTTATCTCTTTGCCATCTCCAGCTTCCAAGAACAGATGTTCATCTCCTAATTTAAAAAGCTTATGTTTATTTTGAGTATGAACAAGCTTACCTTTATGTAAAACAACTGCTTGATTTACGAATTTACCATCAATTTTACGCAAAAGTGTTAAAGCTACTATTTGATTTTCTACTAAACTTAATAACTCTTTTAAAGCTACTTCACTAAATTCACAAGCTTTATCTAAATTTTCATAATCGTAATCTGTTAAACAGACTTCGGGTGCCAGTATGATGGCATCTTTTGGTAGCGTATTAATATAATTTTTAATTTTTTCTAAATTTTTAGCATAATTAGGATTATTCTTTAACTGTAAAACTGCAATCTCTCTACTCATTTTTATATCTCCTTTACGATATAAAACTCTACTCCACCTCTTAACTCGTGATTAATTTTACCCTCTGCCTCTAACTCTTTTAATCGTTTTATCGAAGCTTCGTTAAACAGTGTCTCTATATCCTCTTTTGTAAGTGGTCTAAGGCTCAGAGTTTTTAAAATCTCTTCATTAGAGTAATCGAATTTTGCCCTTTGGTTTGGCTGTTTTGTAGCTATTGCAACATTTAAACTTTTATCAAACTCTAAACTCAATTCATACAATCTATCGTAACTTATTGGCTTAATATCGTATGCTGGCGGGCGGTCGATTGTACCTATATCTACTCTTGTAGGTTTTAATTTTAATAAAAATTCATTTAATTTAGATACCTCTTCACTATTGTCGTTAATGCCCTTTACAAACAGAATCTCTATTAATAAATCTCCCTTAAATTGCTTTTTAAACTCAAGCATACCTCTTTTTATACTCTCTAAATCTATACTTTTACTAGCTCTATCCAACTTTTTAAAACATTTGGCAGTAGCACAATCTAATGATAGTTTAACACTATCTAATTTTGCCAAAGCCTTTTGTATCTCTGCATTATTAATTGTGCTAGAGTTAGTTAAAATTAGTGTTTTAACACTCCCTTTAATATTGTTTATGCCATCTATTAACTCATTTAAATATGGGTATAGAGTCGGCTCACCATTTGCTGTAAGGGTTAAGACATCTATATCTTTATGAGTTGCTAATGCTTTTTTAATTTCAGCTAATATTTCAGATACACTAACAGTACTACTTTGATTATCTACAACTTTTGCACCCTTTAATTCGCAATATAGACAATCAAAATTGCACTGTTTAAGATTTGGGCTTAAATCAACCCCTAACGATTTTCCAAAGCGACGAGAATTTATTGGACCAAAAATTATACCCATATTTTAAACCTTTTATTGTAAAAGCGAAAAGCTTAAAGCTTATAGCAAAAAGCTATTTTTTGTGCGACACGGTCGCACCTACACACAATCAACCAACCCAGCCAATGCCTCTTTATGTAAGCCATAAAGCTTATAGCGAATCTCTTTTGCAACTGCTGAATTTTTCGGCTCTGTTAGTTTAAATGCCTCTTCTAACACTCTTGCCGACTCTAATGCTCTTGAAAAGTTAGCATCTATCATATCTTTTAAAGAGCCTCTCTCTAACTCTGAAGCTGTAGAAGTTTTGGCTACATCGCCCTCTATATCTCTAAATTCTAAGCGTTTTGTATCGAAAAGTGGTGTTAGTTTGTGTCGAAGTTCTTTAAATGTGTAGCTTAACTCTCTGTTATCAAAAATGTAACGTTGCACATCTTCTAAGAGGCGAAGAGCCTCTCGTAAGCGATTTAAATTTGCATCTATCAATCGCTCTATTTTTACATTAGTCGTCACTCGACAATCCAAGGAATTGTAAAATAACTGTAAACATATTTAAGAAATCTATATATAGACTCACAGCTGCATCTACTGGTGAATCGTAAGCACCGTTAGCAATATTTTGTGTATCATAAATTGTAAATAAACCAAATAGTAAAAGTACTGCTGCATTTATAATTACAGCTAACATTCCATTACCTAAAAATATATTAATTACAGATATTACAAGTATAACTATTAATGTAATAAAAAGTGGTTTACCCCAACTGCTAAAATCTGTTTTAGAGTTAATTGCAAAAATACTTAACGCACCAAACAAAATAGAAGTAGAAAGAAACGCATTTCCAATTACCGCTGCTTTTCCTGCACTAATATACATTGCAAATAGTGGAACTAACGATACACCTGTTAAAAATGTAAACAAGAAAAGCATCATCATATTTAATCCAGGTTTACCTCTTGACATACCTAAACCAAAAAATAGAACTAAAAGTTCCGCTCCAAAAATAACCCATCTAAATTGAACAACTTGCTCAACAAATGGCATTGTAAGGTAAGCACCAAGTGCTGCCATTACCATACTTAATGCCAAAAGTTGATATGTCTTCTTTAAAAAATCTACTCTGCTGGCACTAAGTGTTGTGCCAACTCCTCTATCTACTGTATAATCTCTATCATATAAAGCCATTATTTCTCCTTTTGAACCATTATAGGTATTGCATTATATCAAATTTTACGAATTCTACCTAAAATATCTATATTTTTTTGCTACTTATGTTACAATTTGCAAAAAAGAGTTCAAAATGAGTAGAGAAAAATTAGAAAAAGCAGTAGAAGAGATCCTAATAAACATTGGCGAAGACCCTAAACGGGAGGGTTTACTAAAGACTCCACACAGAGTAGCAAAGAGTTTTGAGTTTTTAACAAAAGGTTACAATCAAGACCCAAAAGAGATATTAAACAAAGCTCTCTTTACTACAACCAACGACGAAATGGTTCTCGTAAGAGATATAGAATTTTACTCTATGTGTGAACATCACCTCCTTCCAATTATTGGTAGAGTTCATGTTGCGTATATTCCAGATGGCAAAGTTGTAGGGCTTAGTAAAATTCCAAGAGTTGTAGAAGTTTTTGCAAGACGATTACAGATACAAGAGCAATTAACTGAACAAATTGCAGATGCAATTAATGATGCTATTAATCCAAAAGGTGTAGCTGTAGTTGTTCACGCTCGTCATATGTGTATGGAGATGCGAGGAGTAGAAAAGATAAACTCCACAACTATAAGTTCTGCACTTCGAGGACTATTTAAAAGCGATTTAAGAACAAGAAATGAATTTTTTAACTTAATAAATACACCAACACCATCTAATTTTTAGTAGTGTTGGTAATAAAAGGCACCCCTAAAATTTAATCTACAAACTTAGGTTGAGCAGTTTTACATCTATATAAAGCATTTTTTGCTGCATTTATATTTGGATATTTCCCAAAGCGTGCTTTAGCATTACTTTTACAACTATGTACATATCTAGCACAACCATCATACCTTAGATATATTGCATCGTTTGTAACAAGTTTTACTCTTTTTGTATAGCAAACATATAATTTAGGAGTAGATGTAATTAAAACCCCTGCCTTTCCTTCACCCGTTTTAACCTCTAAGTAATCTGCACTTAAACTAGATACCGCTAACAGCACTCCTGCCAAAAACAATTTTTTCATTATATCCTCCTTTTTTAATATCAAATCAAATTTATAAGTATACCTTTTAATTTAGATTTAGTATAACATATAATTGTGACATATTATCGAATTAACCTCATTAATAAATCTATCATTCTCTTTTGTGTAACACTCTTTCCATGTTGTGCTTCTATATTATAGTAATTATTACTTCCTCTTCCAATTACTACATAATTAGACATTGAGCAGTCGTTACTATTACGATTGACAATTTCGTATTTAACATTTAAACCTAAATGTATTAAAGTCGAAATCTTTTGAATAGGAGGATTAAAGCTACTGCCAGCAATATAGACTAAACTATCTTCATCTGCCAAACCTATACCTTTTTTAACTTCTGCTACACTATATGCTAAAAAAGATTTTGCATATTTACTGCTTTTTAAAATCGTAATTCCACCCCTATTTGTATTGTTATGTAGTGCTAAATATGGCATATTGACACCTCTAAAATTATTTATAATAGAAAAAACTATACTTGTATATATTGGTGATGGTGCCAACTGCCCAGAACAAACTCTTACACTAGAATCAGAGAAATTTCTATTTGGGTCTTGCCCTTTAAAATATCTATTACCACCAGCAACTACAGATAAAAAACCTCCGCCATATTTACGTGTAGCATAAACTGCTGAATTAAATGCAGAGTTTTCATTATCATGTGGCAAAAACCAAAATGCACCTCTTGGAGCTTTAGGATTAAAAATAAGCAACATTTTCCAATTAAATCGTCCTTCTTTAAAACTAATTAAATCTACACATAGCCCTTTTAAAGAGCGATAGTTTCTCTTAATATCAGAATAATTTTTCAGACTAATTAATCCGCTTTTCACAATTAAACTTTTAATATCAGAAGGCAGAGTACAGCTGTTAGCAAATATAACTATGGGCAAAAAAAAGCTAATAAGTATTTTTTTCATAAGCAACCTTTCTAAAGCAATTAGTATAGCATAATATAAAAAAAATGATAAATATTAAAAAAATGTTACTTTAATGTTATAGATTAAGTATTTTGTAACTATTATTACCATATAATGGTGATAATATTAAAAGGAGAAAGTGTGAAAAACTTAATACTACTTAGAAAAGCTATAAATTCAGGATGCACAAGTGTAGCAGAATTTGCTATTTTTTTACAAGAATACTCTAAAACAGAAAATAATAAAATTGTTAAAATAGCAAACTCTTCACTACCTACACTTTATAAAAAGACAAAAAATGCAGTAAGTTTACAAACTAACATTATAAAAAATATGCAATATAGAGTAAACTAAATAAAAACTTACTATTTCATAAAAAAGATTATCCTTCAAATTATAAACAACTTCATTAAAATATTAGGATAAATCTTTTTATCCAATAAATAACTTAAAGCATAATAAAATTAAAACTTTATAAACTAAAGACTACTTAAACAACTGAAGTTAAATAAAATAAAAAAATCTGTAAATATTTTAAAAAAGAAGATAAAGTGGTGCGGATGAGAGGAGTCGAACCTCCACGCCTTGCGGCACTAGATCCTAAGTCTAGCGTGTCTGCCAGTTCCACCACATCCGCATGTGGATTGAAATTTTAGCTAAAATAGCTTAAAAATCAATAAAGGTGGTACACCCGTCAGGATTCGAACCTGAGACCGCCCGCTTAGAAGGCGGGTGCTCTATCCAGCTGAGCTACGAGTGCATTAATTAAAATTTGATATGGTACGCCAGAGAGGACTTGAACCCCTAACCCTCTGATCCGAAGTCAGATGCTCTATCCAGTTGAGCCACTGGCGCAACCTATAGCATTGGGTTCATTTATCACCAAATGGGGTAGGCGATGGGACTCGAACCCACGACAACCAGTGCCACAAACTGGCGCTCTACCAACTGAACTACGCCTACCATTGTATAATGTGTCCCTAATATACTGTATAACTTATCAAATTATTATAACTGAAGTTACGCACTATACACAATATTTAACAAAACAAATTTGTTTTGCCCTACGGGTAGCACAATAGAGCACTTAATATAAAGAGTTTTTAACGCAAGTTAGCTTTGGCTAGCTTTAATTAAAAACTCTTTACATTAAACGCCCTCTTGTGCTATTAAATAATGCATATAGTGCGTGACTTCAGTTTTATGTGAAATATCTAAAAGTGGTCGGAGTGAAAGGACTCGAACCTTCGACCCCCTGGTCCCAAACCAGGTGCGCTACCAGACTGCGCTACACTCCGTCAATTTATGGAGTGCAATTATAGGTAAATAAACTTTAAATGTCAATAGTTTTTTAAAAAAAATTAATTTTTTTTGTAAATTTATCTTTTTTACTTTAATTACCAGCTCTATTTTTTAAAAAACTATTTTAAAGTATGCTACAACTATTAACACATTAGAAATTAATTTTTAATATCTTTTTAATTTAGGCTATTGCTTAAATAACTATTCTATATACTATAAAATTAACAATTTAAGTTTGTAACTTTATTAAAAGGAGGAATTGAATGAAGAGTGTTTTTAAATTATTGATAGTATCTATTACTATATTTATAACTATTGGATGTGGAGGTAGCGACCCAGGAGCTTTGAAAACAGAGGCAGTAAAAGGTGGTAAATTAATTGCCAATGTACCTTCTAATATTCTTAAAAGCGAATTGATAAAAAAGGGTTCAGCTGATAAGAATACAACAGTATTTGGTTTTAAGGCATATAAAATACCTTATACTACAACTGATGATAATGGCAAAGAGGTACAAGCTAGTGGTGTTATGGTAGTTCCAACTTCAGAGAATGCAGATGGTCAAACTATTCAAAAGCTTGAGTATATGAAAGCTAAAGGTTTAGCTTTAGTGGTAGATTGCCATGGAACTATCTTCTCTAACGATGAAGCACCTAGTGTCTCTATAGAAAATAGTATTTCTGCTAAAGGAGCTGGTGTTATATTTAGCTCTATGTCTGGATTTATTACACTACAACCTGATTATATAGGTTTTGGAGACTCTAAAGAGCACTATCAAGCATATCTATTAAAAAAATCATCTGCTAATTCAGTTGTAGATTTTACAAAAGCAGCGATTGCATTTGCTAAAGCAAACAATATTCCTCTAGTTGCAACAAAAGATATCTATTTAACTGGTTATAGTCAAGGTGGATATGTTGCGCTTGCTGCATTAAAAAAATTTGAAGCAGAGCAGTATCATATAATTATGACAACACCTATGTCTGGTCCATATCTTTTGAACCCTATCGCTCAAAAGGTTTTAAGTAGCGATACTATAAATGTTCCATCTTTTATGGCAGCTGTAGCATACTCTTATGCATTAACTTACAATCATAATGTTAATGAGTTAATTCAAGAACCATTTGCAAGTAAACTCCCTAAACTATATAATGGCTCTTTAACAAGACCAGAAATTGATAAAGAGCTAACGAAAAAAATAAAAGGTACTGGAGGTCTCTTTACAGACTCTATAGCTACAAATTATCAAAATTCTTGGTTTCAAAAAGAGTTACAAGCCAATAGTGTTGTAGATTTTACACCAAAAGCACCTGTTGAAATGTTACACTGCCTGGGCGATGATGTTATAGATTACCGCATATCTCAAGCTACTCAAGATACTTTTGTTAATAAATTAGCTGCGAATTATGTTCATTTGACTCCTGTAGAAGTAGCAATTACAAAAGACCCACAAACCAAATTAAGATTAGGACATATAGCATGTGCCCTACCTTCATATAAAGTTGCGGCATTTATGTTTGCTACTATGCGTAAAACTACGCCATTAGGATACTAAGGATTAAAGATGAAAAATATATTAATATCTTCGATTACAGCAATCTCTATTGCAAGTGGAGCAGCTTATAAGTTGCCAGAACAATCTCTAAAAGGCACTGCATTAAGTGCAGCAAATGTTGCAAGTTGTAATGGTGCAGATTGTGCTTATTACAACCCTGCAAATATCTCTTTTTTAGATGCTAATAGTCAATATTTTGAGGGTGGGCTAACTTTTATACATTTACCAAAAGTATCTTATAAGGGTGAGCAAAGATTAATTTCGGGTAGTGTAGATGCAACAGCTAAAACATTAACTGAAGATGTTGCAATTCCTTACTTACATTATGTATCTAAAGCTTATGGCAATTTAAGATACTCTATAAATCTAACAGTACCTGCAGGTTTATCTAAAAGATGGAATAGCCCTGTAGAAAAACTTTATGCACAAGAGTTTACGCTAAAAACTATCATGATTAATCCTTCGGTTGCTTATAAAATAAATAGCAATCTCTCTTTAGCACTAGGAGCAAATATTGTATATAGTGAAGGTAAAGTTTATAGTGATGGTAAAGATGTTGGAATACCATTAAAAAGAGAGATGGAGGGAGACTCTATAGATTATGGTTACAATTTAGCCGCATCTTGGCATTTAGATAATGGTTTAAAATTAGCTGCAACTTACCGTTCTAAAGTTAAATTAAGTGAAGAGGGTAAAGCCAATTTATACTTTGGAGGTGTTGGAAAAAAATATGATGCTAGTGTAAATATTTATATTCCGGCAGCTTTAACACTCGCTGTCTCTAAAGATATAAAAAATTGGACTTTAGAATTTGTATATGAAAGAACATTCTGGAGTAGCTATAAAACATTAGATTTTAATTATAAAGAAAATCTACCTGCAACATTACAAAGTTTTGATACTCCAATAGATAAAAATTGGAAAGATACAAATACTTTTAGAGTTGGTGCACAATATAGATACAATAAAAAATTAACACTAATGGCTGGTTATAGTTATGACCAATCACCTATACCTCAAAAATATTTAAGCTATGAATTACCAGATAGTAATGCACATATATTTAGTGCAGGCTTTAAATATCAACAAAATAAAAATTTATCATGGGGTATTGCTGTTTTATATGATTACAAAACAAAGCGCAGTGTAGATAATAATGCAAATGGACTTAAAGGAAAATTTACTAAGGGTGGAGCTATTTTAATTACAAGTGGATTTGATTACAAATTTTAATATTATTTATGTATAATACGCAATAGTTAAGTTTAACTGATAAAATATATATTAAAAAATAAATTAAATACAATATATTTATTGCAAAACTATGCGTTTTATAGTTTTAAAAAATCTAATAAAAGGGGTTGCTTATAAATGGCAAATAATGAAACATCTATTTACAATTTGTTAAAACATACAGCACTATTACACCCTAAAAAAGTTGCTATTTTTACTGAAAAAGGTAAGTTAAACTATGAAACATTATTAAAATATACTAATAAAATAGCATCTTATTTACAATTACATGTTAAGGCTGGTGATAATATTGGTATATTTATGGAAAATAGTTGGCAATATATAGTAGCTACATATGCTATTTCTGCTGTAGGTGCCACATTTGTACCAATTAACGCAGCTTTTAAATCTAAAGAATTAAGTTATATTTTAAATGATGCAAATATAGAGTGTATGTTTTGTAGTGATACATTAAAAGACATTGCCTCAAAATCAATAGCAATTCATCAGTGTAAGACGATTATTTGGGTTGGAAATGAAAATAAAAGAAGAGATTTTGCTAAAATTTTAGAGAAAGATATATCATTTACTCCTTATAATGCACAATTAGAAGATAATGCTACAATATTTTATACATCTGGTACAACTGGTGTACCTAAAGGTGCTATTTTAAGTAATAAAAATATTATAACAACATATAAAGCAATTATCGAGCATATAAAATTACGTAAAAGTGATAGAATTGCCCTATACCTTCCAATGCATTTATCATTCAATCTTATACCTTTGGTAATTACTCCTATATGTTATGGCTCAGCTGTTGTATTAACTCGCTTTATATCTGCTCAAAATTTACTTAAAACTTTTGCACTTAAAAGAGTAACAATACTGTTTGCAACCCCTACTATTTTTGCATTGCTAATAGATTCACCAGATAACTTATTGGTAGATATTTTTAATAGAATTAGATATATAATATCCGGAGGTTCAACAATAAATAAAAACATTGCAGAAAAGATACAGAGTAAATTTAAAAGAGCTACATTTCTCGAAGCATATGGCTTAGTAGAATCTTGTACTGTAATCACTGCAAACCCTGTGGATAAGGTAAAAATTGGCTCTGTTGGAGTTCCTCTTTTAGATTATAAAGTTAAAATTATAGATAGTTACGAATTAGAATTACCAAGTAGAGTTATTGGAGAGATAGTTGTGAAGGGTGATAATATTATGAAAAGTTATCTTAATAGCTCTATAGATAACCCCTGTAGTATAAATAATGAGTGGCTATATACTGGAGATTTAGGTTATTTAGATGAAGATGGCTACCTCTATATAACAGATAGAAAAAAAGATTTGATTATATATAATTTTATACATATATATCCAAGCGAAGTAGAGCCAATTATTGAATCTTACGATGGAGTAAAAGAGGCTGCAGTTGTAGCAAAGAAAGACAAAATAAGTAATGAAATTCCAGTTGCATTTATTGCTAAAGAGGAGGATGCATCTATAAATATAGATAATTTACGTAAATATTTAGAAGGTTTCCTAGCAAAAGCTAAAATACCAAAAAAGTTTATTATAATAGATACTTTACCTAGAAATGCAAGTGGGAAAGTAATGAAAAAAGCATTAAGAGAGATGGTAAATAAAGAAGAACAGTAAAAAATAACTTTTAATTGCCATATAGCACTTACTTATCTCTATCTTTAGTAAAAATATCTAAAGCAATTTTATAAGCAGGCAAAGCACACTCTATATGTTTCAAAGGAGAACTATTTATTCTATCTTCAACTGTAATTAACTCTACATTGGCACCTACCGCTTTAAAATATTTTTTTGATTCTGTTGCAATTTTGTATGGTATAACATTATCTCCACGACAATGAATTAATCTAATTTTACTACGCGGAGCAGTAAAATCTAAATCTATCGCACTATTTTTTAGTAACTTAACTCTTAACCAAGATGTAGAGTAAGATTTTATAAAACTATCTTTAATAAGTCCATTACTACCATTAAGTTTAGAAGGAAGAATAGCATCTATCTGTTCTCTTGTATACTTGCCACTTAAAAGTTCATTTAAATTATCTGCATATGGTTCTTGAATAATACTCTTTATACTTTTACCATAATATTTGGCATAAGAGTATAGAAAATTAGCAACAAAAGATGGTGCATCTATGCTATCCATACCCATTATAGCATCACCAAATGGCTCTAATATATATGGTCCATCCATTGGAGCAGCTATTTTTATATTGTAGAAATCATCTTCTAAAGCCTCTAATGCAGCTAATGCTACATATCCGCCTTCGCTATATCCTGTAAGGTATGTATCTTGTTTTGGCTTTAATTTTATACCATTATTTTGGGCAAACTCTATAGAAGCTTGCAAAAAATCTTTAACACTGTTTGCAGATGGCTTCTCTAAAAGATATGGGTGATAGTGCTCTTTACTATCGCCAAAACCTATATAATCTGGTTGCAGTGTTATAAATCCACCCAAAGAGCTAAATAATAAACCTGTACCTTCTGGATTTTTACTTTGAGCTATTAATTCACTTGGTGCCTCTTTATTTGCAAAAATTGTTCCGTGACAATCTAGCACAAAAGCGAAACCACTGCTTTGTAATTTATTATATTTATCTTTTAATTCAGAAGATGCATCATCTATTGTAGGTACAACCATTACACCGCTAGCATGTACAATATTACCTTTGCCATCAGTTGTAGTGTAAGGAATTTTATACGCTTTAAAACCATACAACTCTTTTGTGCTAGATATATAGCCTTTCTCTTTTGCATAATTTGTAACCTCTTTTGCTGAATAATTAGCTATCTCTTTACCACCAACTAAAGATTCATTACTAGAGTTAAAATCTTTTCCACCACCACAACCAACAAGTACAAAAAGTACAATTACACTAAAATATAAAGATAAGTTCCTCATTTAAATCCGTTTTTTGCACCAATTATAACATAATTTAACTTGGGCGACTTTCAGGGTTTAAACTATATAGTAACTCTATCTCCTCTTTCCAAATGCTTTCGTCTATTGTCTCTAAAATCAATGGCATATTATCCATTCTATCATCGTTCATAATAAATTTAAAAGCATCTAAACCAATTTCACCCTTGCCTATACTTTGATGCCTATCTACTCTTGATGCAAATTTAACTTTAGAGTCGTTAATGTGCATCCCTTTTAAGTACTCAAAGCCTACTATTTTTTCAAAATCATCCATTGTTTTATCGTAAGCTTCGCGAGTTCTTAAATCGTAACCACCTGTAAATGTATGGCAAGTATCTAAGCATACTCCTACACGGCTTTTATCTTCTATTTTATCTATTATATAGCCTAAATGCTCAAATTTGTAGCCAAGGTTACTGCCCTGCCCTGCTGTATTTTCTATTACAAGTACAACATCGCTACCCTTTGTTGCTTCGATTGCTAAATTCATAGATTCTGCTATTACATCTAAGCACTCATACTCCGCTTTCTCTAGCAACTCTTCATAATTTGGGTCGCGTTTTGCAATTTTTTGTAAGTGGCTTCCTGGGTGAAAATTTAAAAGTTTAAGCCCCAACTGCTCGCAACGCTCTAACTCATCAATAAATGCAGCTCTTGACTTCTCTAGTTTCTCCTCTTCTGGGTGCCCTAAATTTATTAAGTAACTATCGTGTGGCAATACATACTCTGGCAAAATACCAGCCTCTTTTAAATTGATTTTAAACTCATCAATACTCTGCATAGTAAGCGGTTTTGCAACCCATTGCCTCTGATTTTTAGTAAACAGTGCAAAAGCTTTTGCCCCAAGCTTTTGTGCATTTATTGGAGCATTCTCTACCCCACCACTCGCACTAACATGTGCACCAACATATTTTGCCATTATAATTCCTTGCTATTTTTTGGAATTATAGCCAATAAACCATAAACGAACAACCATCAACCATCAACCATCAACAATCAACAATATTATGGTCGGTAAACCGACCCTACGCACCAAGAACCATCAACTAGTTACGTACAGCAATTTTAACCCCGTTCGAGCTATCTTTAAAACTAATGTTTCCGCTACTAACTCTATATGTAATAGTTCCAATATGTTGAACAAAGCCATCTGCTGTTTTGTGTAAGCCTTTGCCTCCAAATATCTGCTCACCTTTAAATATATGCTCTAGTGTATCTGCTGGATAGTTAGCTTGTAGTACTTTTTTGTTAAACTCTTCGTTGCTCATACACGCCATAGAACTCATACAAGTTTGGGTTGGCGTTACTCTTAATCTCATAAGTGCCTGTCCGCTTCCGTAAATCTCTACCTTAACTTCGCTACTTGCACTACTTACAAAACCTTGATCTGCATATCTTACTGTTGGGGTTTTAAAAATAATCATACTGCCTTCGCTCTTATTATACTCTGGCATTGCTCCTACACAGCCACTTAATGCCAATGCTAACACCCCACTCGCTATAATATTTATTTTTTTTCTCACTTTTTTTGCCTTTTTTATTTAGTTTAAGTTTATTTTAAGGTATTTTACCTTATAATTCCACCACTTCAAACGAAGTAACAAAAACTTTTTAAATGGCCCCTTCATCTAATGGTTAGGATTCATGGTTTTCATCCATGCCATAGGAGTTCGAATCTCCTAGGGGTCACCATTTAAAAACTTCCCGAATTATATCACTTTTTTAAAATAAATTCATTAAATCTTACTAAAAGAAATTTTTAAATATAATTCTTTATGAATTTTCTAAAAAATATACAATTTCAACAATTAATAAACCTATTTTTACTACTACTAATAGCACAATATAACAACACGCTACAAATAAGTTGGCTCTTAATATTAGCTTTAGCCCTATTTGCTATACTTTTCGAGCTAATAATAGTAAACCTATCAACCAACCATCAACCATTAACTATTAACTATCAACTATATATCCCATACTCAGCCATAATAACAACATTTGGTATAATACTTATGATTGGCTGGATACAGTGGTATATACCTCTTATCCTAATTGCCCTGGCACTTTTACAAAAAAAGTATCTACTAATTGGTAAAAAACATATATTTAACCCCTCTAACTTTGCAGTTGTTTTAGCACTCGCAATTTTTTACCCAAAGGCTCTGCCTATTATTGGACAGTTGGGGCATCAAGGCTACACAGCTATAATAGTTACAATTTTGCTAGCACTCTCTATTCTTTACCGCGTAAATAGGCTAACAATTCCGATAGTTTTCTCTTTATCTTATATAGTGTTAGAGTGGCTAGTTATTGGGCACTCTAACCCAACTTGGGAGATTAGCCACTTCTTAACAAAATTTTACACAACATCTTTTATAGTTTACCTGCTGTTTATGCTAACCGACCCTATTACAACGCCAGAGAGTAGCTTAAAACAGGCAATTTTTGCCATACTTGTTGCAACTGTTTTAGTTGGCTTAGATTACATCTATACACCAAGGGTTTGGAATCTTTTTTTAGCACTATTTTTTACCTCTGCTCTATTTGTACCATTCTATCGAAAGCTAGAAAAAGTTGATTGGGTAAAGTATATAACTATTTTAACTATTAGTACAGTTTTGATTATAAGAATCTCAAAACTTACACCACACTATTTTAGTATGTAACTCACTTTTTTTAAATAAATTCTACTATAATATATCTAAAAAAGGCTTCTCTTGCGAATAATACATTTTAGCGATACTCACTTAGGTTTTAGCGATTTAGATGTAGTAAATAGCGATGGCATAAATATGCGAGAGGCGGACTTTTACAAAGCTTTTAGCGACATTATAGATGCCATCTTAAAAGAGAAACCAGATTTTGTAATTCACTCTGGCGATCTGTTTCATAGAGCTTCGCCAACAAATAGAGCTATAACTTTTGCTCTTAGCCAAATTGCAAGGTTAGATAGTGCTAAAATCCCTTTGATTTTAATAGCTGGTAACCACGAAGCCCCAAAAAGCAAAGCATTAGCCCCAATTTTAAAAATTTTTGATAGCTTTAAAAATGTATATGTTGCCTACAATCAAAATGCTGAAATTTTTGAATTTAAAGATATAAACTTTTACGCCCTACCCCACATAAACAGCGAAGAGAAGATATTAAAAGAGTTAGATAGAATAGAAAACTCTATAGATTTAGATAAAAAGCGAGTTCTAATAATGCACGCAACCGTAGGGGCACACTATCTAATGCATGAGTTTGGCGAGTGGGTTTACCCTAAAGATAAAGAGTATCTTTTTGGGATGTTTGATTATGTAGCCCTTGGGCATTGGCACGGTTTTAGTGGCTTAAAAAAGTTTAGCAATGTTTACTATGCTGGCTCAAGTGAGCGAACAAGCTCTAGCGATATTCGCTCAAACAAAGGCTACATATCTTTAAAAATAGAGAACAAATTAAGCGTAAAACATCAAGCGATAAATTTGCGTAAGTTTTTACAATTTAAAATAGATGCAACAAAGCTAGAGAGCCAATTAAAAGAGTTAGACTTAAGCGAAGTAGATGGAGCTATTGTAGAAGTTACCTTAAGAAATTTAGATATTAATCTATCAATCGAAATTGATAACTCCTATATAGAGAGCTTCTTTGAAAATGCAAGTTTTGTAAAGATAAAACGAGAACTTATACAAAGCAGCAGTGGAAATATAGAGAATGTAGAAGCCCTTACTCTACAAGATTACTTCTTAGAGCATATCGATAGCCAAATAGAAGATATTGAGCAAAAAGAGCGGGTAATTAATAAAGCTAAAGAGCTCTTTAGTATTGTAGATGTAGATAGTGATGGTACAAATATATGACACTAACAAAATTAGAACTAAGTAATTTTAAACGCTACCGCCAAAAAGAGTTTAATTTTAATCTCGGATTAACTGGCTTACTTGGTAAAAATGGTAGCGGAAAATCTACAATTTTTGAAGCGATTATCTTTGCACTATATGGCGAAAGCAGTACAAATAGAGAGTTAATAAAAAATGCAGAGTGCGAAGATAAAGAGGCTGTAGAGGTTGCTTTATACTTTAATATACAAGGCAGAGAGTACTTAGTAAAGCGGGAGTTAAGAGGCAAAAGTTTAACTGCAAAAGCGAACCTTTACGATGGGAGTGGCGAGTTAATTGCTACAAGTGTAAAAGAGGTTAATAGCGAAATCGTTAAGTTAATAGGTATGAATAAAGATGCCTTTAGCAATACAGTTTATGCTTCGCAAAAGCAACTAAGTGCACTAAGTAGCTTAAAGAGCGAAGAGCGAAAAAAGATAATCCGTCGCCTTCTTGGTTTAGAGAAAATCGATAAAATCGAAAAAGAGTTAGTTTTTAAAATAAGAGAGCTAAAAAGAGATATAAAAAGCTTTAACGAAGTGCTAATGAGTAGCGAAGAGATAGCAAAAATAGAGGCTAAAATTACAGAGACAAAAGAGCTTTTACAGAAGTGCAAAAAAGAGCTACAAGAGTTAAATAACAAAGAGGCACTAAGCCAAAAAGAGGTAGAAGCCACTTTAGCAAAATTAGAGGAGCAACAGAAGTTAAAAGAGAGTTTTAACAAGCTAAATAGTGCGATTTCAGAGTTAAAGTTAAACATTACTAACAGCAGTAAAAATTTAGAGCAAAATAGAGAAAATTTAAAAAAACTGCTAAAAGATGAAGAGTTTTATAAAGCAAATGAGAATATTTTAAAAGAGTATAAAGAGTTAGAGAGTCAAATTTTAAAGCACCAAAGAGATAAAGAGTTAAACCTAAAAAAAGAGGGGTTACTAAAAGAGCAGACAAGTTTAAGAGAGGAGTTAAAAGCCCTAAAGGTAGATGTTAAAAAACTAACTGCCAACCTTGCTTTAAAAGAGCCACTACAAAGAGAGAAAGCAAATTTAGAGCGGCATATTAAAGAGTTAGAAAACTCTCTAGCCCAAATAGAGATGCAAGAGAGAGCAAACTTAAAAGAGCAAGCACAAGCACAAGCGATAATCGATAACACCAAAGGGCAACTTAATAAAATAGAGAAATTGGGCAGAGAATCTAACTGCCCAACTTGCACAAGAGCCCTCTTAGATGAGTACGATAGTGTTGTAAACTCTCTATATAGCACAATAAACCGTATAACAGATACAACACTTAAGAGTGTATCACTTGCTTTGCAAAAGATTGCAAATGAAAAGAGTAATTTAAATTTGCAAATTAAAAATGCAAGGGCAAAACAGCAAGAGTTAAGTAACCAAATTGCTAGCCTAAATAGCCAAGAGAGCGAACTGAAACGGCGAGAAGATAGGTATAAGCAAGTAATGAGTAAGGGAATGCAAAACAAAAAAGAGTTAGAGACCCTAGAGGGTGTAATATACAATGAAAAAATGCACCTTAACTTAATAGAGCAAAAAGCAAAGTTAGAGCCAAGCTACAATAAACTGCTAAGTACTCAAAAACTTTTAGAGCAGATACCTCAGCTAAAATCTAACGAAACTATCTTAAAAAATCAGATAGAGAACTTAAAGAGTCAATTAAAAGTAAAAGAGCAAGAGTTAAAAGAGCATAAATTTAGTCAAGAGTTAGAGCAAAAAGCTAAAATATCTTACCAAGAGGCACTAAAAGCAAAAGAGAAGCTGCACAATGCAATAAAGCAGTGTGAAATTGATAAAACTAAACTAAATGCAGAGATAGCTAACTTAAATAGCGTACTAGAGCAAAACCAAAAGCAAGTTACTAAGCTTAAAGCAAAAGAGAACGACAGAGACGATTACGAGAAACTAAAGCTATTTTTAACAGATTTTAAAACCAAAATAAACAGCCAAATAACACCTAGAATTAGCAAAATTGCAAGCGATATGTTTTATGAAGTAACACAAGGCAGATACCAACTAATCGAAGTAGATGAAGAGTTTAACTTTTACATTTTCGACGAGGGTAAAAAATACCCAATAGAGCGTTTTAGCGGTGGCGAAATAGACTTAGCAAACCTAATACTTAGAATTGCTATTTCAAAAACCCTAAATGAGTTAAACACCAATACAAACATAGGCTTCTTAGCCTTCGACGAAATCTTCGGAAGCCAAGACGAAGAGAGACGCTACGCAATTATGGAGAGTTTTAACAAAATCAGTGAAAACTACCGCCAAATATTCTTAATATCTCACGAACAGGAGATTAAAGAGTTGTTTGAATTTGTTGTTGAGTTAAGCTAATATGGGACTTTAACAATGGAGCTACCTTTTATATATTGAAGGTACCCTAAAGCTAATGATATATCGTGTATGATTTTTTGTATCTTTTTCTATAGTACCGTTTAACTGATATAAAACAAGTGTATCTATTAGCTTTAGCCCTAATGAATCTTGAGTACCATCACTGTTATAGCCCTTGCCATTATCTTCAATTTTTAATATATAACTATTTCCATTTTGTTTAAGAGATATAGAGATAATACCATCACTATCAAAAGCATATTTATAAGCATTTGTTACAAGTTCATTAACAATAAGACCAATATAAACAGACTCTCTAAGTGGTATTTTTGCATTAATATCTGTCTCTATTTTAATTGTTTGGTTCTCTTTTTGCATTGTATCTTTAATATCTAAAACTAAAGATTCTATATATCCTCGCATATCAATCTCTTCGATATTATCTTTTATAATAAGCATACTATAGGTTTTTGATATTGCATTTATTCTATTTTCTAAATCTATAAATTTTTTATTGATAGTCTCATCTGCAATATCATCTTGTTGCAAGCGGATTATAGATAGTATAATTTGTAAATTATTTTTTACACGGTGAGTAAGCTCTTTTAAAAGTAACTCTTTAGCCTCTAAAGCACTATTAAGCTCTTGAGTCTTTTTTATTACTTCTCTTTTAATTATTTCTGTCCTATGTTTAGACTCTTCTAAAATAAGCTTATCTGCATCATTTTTCTCTTTTTGTAAAATTAAATACCTATCTGCAAAAGCAAGAGAGAGTATAAGAGCTTCGAATGCTGTACCATACATAAGTATATTTTGATACTTTTGAATAATAGATGTAAAACCTATAGCATCAAGAATAATTAGAAAGTATGACAAAAAGACTATACTAAAACCCACAATAAATAGTCTAGCTTGTTTATTACCTTTTTTATAAGATATAATGCCTGCGCTGAGGTTAAAAAGTATAAATAAGAAACCAGTAAATATAACTATATATAAATTATAAAAGTAAGAATTACTTAAAAATAATATCTCTACAATAGATACAATAATAAAAAGTTTATATATTTTATCTATTACTCTTAAAGATTTAGTTTTTAAAAAATTCATAGCAAAAAGTGCTGCAGTTATAACTAAAAGATTAACTTTAAGTACTGGTATACGCATATCAAAGTCTATAAATTCTTTTGGAAAATATATTTGAGTTAATCCTAAATATGTAGATTGCTGATAAATTAATGCAATAAGGTACAAGCTATAAAAGAGATAACTCTTATCTTTTATATAAAAATATAGTAAAAAGCTATAGAGCATCAGAGCTAAGACAAATCCAATTAGTAAAATATCTACAAATTGTTGCACTCTATCGTTATGTTTAAAATGCTGATGATTATCTAATTTTAATCTAAAATCTATTGGTGTCCATATTGAATTTACTTTAAGATAATATATCTCAGAACTATGTGGAGGAAGTATTATATTATAAAAAGGCACTAGCGTATGATGCTCTTTTTGAATATGATTAACACCTTTATAGAGTACTGTATTTAAATTACTCTGCCTAAAAAGTGCAATATTCTCTAAAAGTGGAGAGGTTAAGATAAGCATTTTTTTTACTTTATAATTCGTTCTATTAACAAGTTTAAAACGAATCCATATATCAACATTTTTCATTGCAATATTTATATACTCTTTTTGATATGGTTTAAAGAGATTTTGTGTAATTATTTGAGTTAAATTTAAATCTTTAGTATCAAAATATATATAACTATCTTTTAAAATATAGGCTTCTTGTTTTTTAGAAACATCTATATCTTGTGCAGATAGAGAGCTAAAAACTATGATAAAAACTGTATAAAAAAATTTGATATAAAAATGTTTCATAAAAAATTCTATCTAAAACTATATAAAAAGTTCATTTATCCAATATTTGTCACAGTCGATTGATATAATGTACTTATTACCATACAAAAGAAGGAGAGAGTATGAAAAGGTTACTACTTAGTTTTATAATAGTGGCATCGACACTATTTAGCAATATTATGGCAAAAGATAATCCTCGTGCTATTATTATTTTTGATGCAAGTGGCAGTATGTGGGGGCAAATTAATGGTATAGCCAAAATTAAAATTGCTAAAGATGCATTAAAAAAGGTGGTTAAGAATTGGAACCCTGATGTTCAGCTAGGTTTAACAGTTTATGGACATCGACGCAAAGGTGATTGCAACGATATTCAAAGTGTTGTGCCTGTTGGAGCGGTTGATAAAGCACGAATTATTAAAAGTGTTATGGCAATTTCACCAAAGGGTAAAACACCAATTAGTCGCTCTATTAAAAAAGCAGCCAATGAGTTAAAATATACAGAAGATAAAGCGACTGTGATTTTAATAAGCGACGGCAAAGAGACTTGCGACCCAGACCCGTGTGGCACAGCAAAAGAGCTTAAGAGAGAGGGAATCGATTTTGTAGCTCATGTAATTGGTTTTAATGTTGATAAAGCTACCGATAAACAGCTACAATGCATTGCAAATGCCACAGGCGGAGAGTATTTTAGTGCAAAAAATGCGAATGCATTAAATAGGGCTATTAAAAAAGTTGTAAAAAAGGTAGAAAAGCCTAAAAAACCAGTAGTTGTGAGTAAAGATGGCAAAGTTTATATAACCGCAAGAGAAACAGAAGGCGGAAAGCTAGTTTATTCAAATTGCAGACTTTATAATGAAGATAAGAGTGACAGTTGGCATTTAAGTTCAAGAAGAAAAAATCCTCAAAGCAATACTCTGAAGCTTCCTATCGGAAAATATACGGCTAACTGCTCTTATAATGAGTTTGATAAAAAAGATATTCCTTTTGAGGTTAAAGCCGGAGAGACTGCTCATTTTGATGTTGTGTTTGGGCAAACCGGAAAAGTTTATGTAACAGCAAGAGAAACTGAAGGCGGAAAACTAGTTTATTCAAATTGCAGACTTTATAATGAAGATAAGAGTGACAGTTGGCATTTAAGTTCAAGAAGAAAAAATCCTCAAAGTAACACTCTGAAGCTTCCTGTTGGAAAATATACGGCTAACTGCTCTTATAATGAGTTTGATAAAAAAGATATTCCTTTTGAGGTTAAAGCTGGAGAGACTGCTCATATTGATGTTGTGTTTGCACCATTTCATGTAAATGTAAAGGGTATTACTCCTTGTGCAAAGATACATTTTGAAGTAATTTCATCTAATGGAGAAACAGTTTACGAAAAAGACTCTCCTGCCTATAAAGGAATCGAGTTTATAGCCTTAAAAGGTAAATATACAATAGAATCAAGTTTCCCAGATAAAAAAATTAAGACCAAAATAGATATAGGAAAAGGGCAAAACAGTGCCACAGTTGATTTTGGAGGAGATGATACACTAAATGGTATTGAGGGGGTTTGGAAAACCAATGAAGGCAGAGCAACTATTGCTCTTAATGGCAAGAGAGTTCACGGTTACTACAATACCGATAACGGTGAATTAATAGGAGAGATGACTTATCCTAAGCGTTTCGAAGGATATTGGATAGAAGATAATTCAAATGAAAAATGCTCTACTGCTAAAAATGGACGCTACTATTGGGGAAAAGTCATATGGAAATTTGATGATAAAATGTGTAGTTTTAAAGGCAAATGGTCTTACTGTAACAAAACTCTTAATAGCAGTTGGAGAGGAAGCTATATTCGCCCTTTAAGTGACGACGATAGACACAAACTACTTATAAAAGATGATGCAAGTAGTAATTCAAAAGTAGAAACTAAAACTGTTGCTAAAGAGGAGAGTCAAAATAGTAAAGAGGCAAATAAAAATAATCCACAAACAATTAAAATCGGAGATAAGATTATAAACATAGAGGGTTTAAGTGACAAGCAGATTAAGAAGCTTAAAGATATGCAAAAGATGCTTGAAATGTTTGGAAATAAAAAATAAGGATGCAGAATGAAAAAGATAATATTTAGTTTGATTTTAACAGCTTTAATATTTGGTAACGATAGTACAATTAACGGCTTGCTTAAAGAGATAAAAACTAAAGCAGTTAATAAAAATTACAGTGCTATTAAAAAGAATATTTACGGCTTAAATGGAGATTTTAACTATAAATGGATAGTTGAGGGAATGAAATATAAACACCCTTTAGAGTCTGATGACAATGGTTTCTCTCTTAATGCTTTGGATACGCTTATAAAACATAGCAATAGCTTTAAACCCTTAAGCAAGAGTCCACTTTATGGGGCTGTTAAAAAGGGCTTTTTAAAATCGTTTAAAGATAATGATACAAAAGCTCCATTTACTAAAGATTTAAAAAATGGTGCAAAAAATATTTATATATTAGATGCTCCTAAAACAAAATCTATGGTGCTTGTTTTTAATAATGGCGGACACTATAAACTTGTTTGGTGGAAAGAGATGATTCGTGTTGCAAATAGCGTTCAAGGAGCGAAATAATGAAAAAATTACTACTGATGTCTGTTTTAAGCGTTTTGGCTATAGCAGATTACACTTTAACGATGAAAATGGATGGGGTTGAACAAAAGTTTTACTATAAAGATAATGCTCATATGCTTTTAGAGAGCAATGAAAATGGGCATAAGATAGTGCAACTTTTTAATGAAGGAAAACTATATACGGTTACTAATGTTAATGGCAAAAAGCGTTATATGGATATGAGTGCTATGCTTTCGCAAATGTCGCAAATGGGTGCGGGGGAGGATAGTTTTAAAAAGCCCAAAATTGAAGTTGTAAGTAAAGGGGCAAGTAAAAATATTGCTGGATTTAAAGCTAGAGAGTGGACTATTAAATTTAAAGAGAGAGGGCAAATTGTAACTGATAAAGTTTTTGTAACTGATAATAAAGATTTGAGAAAGGCTTTGGATGGATTTTCTAAATTTATAGGCAAAATGACAAGTGGAAAAAGCGGAACTGAAAATATGTATGAAGTTAAAAATGGCTATGTAATGGTCGCAGGAGATGGCTTTAAAATTACAAATTTTGATACAAAAAAATTACCCAATATACTTTTTACTACAAATACAACAGCTAAAATAGCAACTATAGGAGAGATAAAAAAGCCTATAATTCATATTAAAAAACCACCTGTTTGTGCAATTATTGGTAAACACGGTAAGGCGAAAATGCTTCTTTCTATAACTAAACCTAGTGTTGATGGATGGAAGCTTGTAGATAGTGCTACTTGTGCAGATATGATGGGTATGCATCTCGAAAATGCCCTTTATAAAAAGGGAGACGGATATATACATTTAAGCCTTTCGGTAAACGACCCACACAATCAAGGATTGATTGCAACTTACAAAGTTCGGGGATTAAGCATTACCGGTTTAAAACGCGGTAAATTGCAGGGGCACCGATTTCAGATGGCTCATTTAGATATGGCGGGGGTTAAAACACTTGATATAAAATTGCCAAACGCTATGCTAGAACTTACTGCAACCGATAATGTTACAGACGATTTAGAAAAAGAGGCAAACACTCTTTTGAATCTCTCTAAATTTAAACTGGTAAAACACACTAAAGCAAATCCGCAAGATGCTTTAAAAGATTTAGGCAAAATGTTTGGCAGTGGCAAACACCAAAACGGTGCCAATATGCCAAGTCAAAAAGATTTGCAAAAGATGCAAAATATGATGAAACAGATGATGGGTAAATGATGAAAAAGTTATTAATTTTTATTATGCTTATTGCTATTTTAAATGCAAAATATTATCCAAATGCCCTATTTGCCTACGTAAGCGGTGTTTCGAGTAATGATACGCTAAGTGTTAGAGTAAAAGCAAATTGGCGTTCAAGAAAAATTAATGAACTTCCGCCAAATGCTTATGTAGGAGTTGATGAGTGCGTTAAAAGGGGGCACTCTAACTGGTGTAAAGTGCATGCAGTAAATTGCAATATAGGTCAGTATCTTGAATATAATGATAGATTGCCAGGCTGGGTAAATGCTAGGTATTTAAAGTTTTCAAATAGAGGATATGTCGCAATTAACGGTAAAAAGAACTCTTGTAATTATGCAATAGGCTGTAAGAATGGAAAATGTCGTGTAGTTATCAATGTAATAATGAAAAATGGAGAAGTTACTGCAATTAAAAGCAAAACCTATCCAAGAAGTGTATTAACTGGTATAGGAGAAATAGATATTTCGTTTGATTATGATTCAGAAGATGCAACAGAGGGTTACCCTTGCGGACGACTCAGCTTTAAAATAAATGATTATTTATCAAAGCATACTTCTAGTTTTTTATCTGCAAAATCTACTGCAAGAGAGTTTTTAAAAGCGTTAGAGAGCCAAAACTTATCTAAAATAAAAACTTTTATACATCCAAAATATGGCATTGGAATTACTGGAAATATATATTTTCCAAATAAAGGTATTATCTATTTTAACCGAAAACAGTTTTCAAAATTTTACAACAGCTCCAAAGAGTTTATCTGGGGTTCTGATTATGCTAAAGGAGACCCTATAAAAATGAGTTTAAAAGAGATGCTACATTTAAAATCGCCAGTAAATAGAGTCAGTAGAGTTACAAAGCTTCCTAAACTAAAATATTTTAAACCGATAAAAAACCACATATTAAAAGGGTATGAATTTTTCTGGAAAGGTAGAGGCAAATACCCAGAATATAGTTGGAGAGGTGCAGATGTTATAATGGCTAAAATTAATGGAAAGTGGTATGTAGTTGGCTTTTTATGGAATAGATGGACAATATAATACAAAATCCAAATAGAGTATTACACTCTCTTGAGAGAGCGTAAAAAACTCTCGTAATCATAGCCTACAAAGAAGTGCTATCACCTATTTAAAGAGAGCCCTTTGAATATATAAATACTTTTTGGCTTACTTTTATAAACAGTCCCGTAATAATAATTTGTAAGTATTAAATCTCCATTTTTATTGAATGCGTATTTTACATTTTTTAACTTGGCATCTTTTGGTATATTATTACCACCCTTAATAGTAAAAGTAATTAAATGTTTTGTTTTATCTATTTTATAAGTTCCCCAGTAATCCTTATATACTTCAAAAGGAATTGCCGTAAAGTTAAATTTACCATCTTTTTGAATAATTAATTCATTAACAGCTTTTGCATTGGCTTCATTCCAAGTCCCATAAATTGAGTTATCTTTGTAATTATTGGCATACTGTTGCATATTTGTAGCACATCCAGCTAAAATAAATGTAGGCAAAATTAGTTTAACAAAGTTCATTTAAACTCCTATTCTAAAATATTTATACCCAGAATTATGCATTAAAATTGACAAATATTTAGCAAATGCTTTGCTTATTGATTTTTTGTAAATGCTCATAGGCAAATGATTTTTTAAAGATTGTTAATCTATAATTCATAATTCGGTATAACTAATAGTATCATTTAATTGTGATAAATTTATCACAATTAAATGATACTATTAAAAAAAGGATTTTAATGGACTTCTTAAAATTGTCTATTGTATAGTATATTATGTTTATTAATAAATTGAGAAAACTTCACTATAAAGAGCTATTTATATATGGTTCATTTATCTCTATAATATGTCTTGGTGCTGTAGGTACTTTTGTTGATGCACTCAGAAAAAGTAGTGATGTGTATATAGATTTATTTTATACAATATCTACTTTTATAATTTATAAATATAGCTTTAACTTAAAAAATATAGAAAAAAGTGCAATAATACTTTTTTGGCTTTCTACTTTTTCCGAACTTATCTTTTTATATATAAACAGAGTAGATTTTGATTTAATTTTTGCTCTTTTAATTCCAATTATCGCATTTGTTTCTATGCCTTTAAAGAGAATTATAATCAATTTAATACTCTACTATTTGCTACTTGTTTCTCTTCTTGTTTACTTTTATTTCCATTATCCTAACCATCTATTTTTACACAATTTTAAATATATGTTTGCTTATTTTATGGCACATACTTTTATTATAATTTATGGTTTTTTATATCATTTAGGAGTTACAGAATCTCTTAATAGATTAGAAAAATCTAATGCACAAAATAGACTACTTTTAAAAGAGATTCATCATCGTGTAAAAAATAATTTAAACCTTATGGCATCGATTCTAGGCTTGCAAGAGCAAAGTAGTAAGAACCCTATTGTAAAAGAGGCATTAGCAGGAAGTAGAAGCCGTATTGAGGCTATGGCTATACTACACGAAGTACTATATAAAAATAATAGTGAAGATAGCTTAAATATTAAAAAGTATCTTGATAAATTAATCATAAATATAATACATTGCGAAAGTTCAAAAGAGAAAGTTAAAACGAGTTGTAAAATAGATTCCATCTCCTTAACTATGAATAGTATGATTCAGTTTGGTATAATGCTCAACGAAATGGTTACAAACTCTATTAAGTATGTTAAAACAGAAGATGAAGCAATAAAAATAACTCTAAAATTTGAGAAAGTAGAGGAAGGTTACAGACTTAGCTATTGTGATAATGGTAAAAAGATAGACTTAAAAAAACTGCAACAAGGTTTTGGATTTAATTTAATAAAATTAACAGTAGAGCAGTTTAATGGTGAAATGAATTTGAAAGTTGATAGTGGTTTATGCTACAATATTTATTTCAAAGAGTTAGAAGAGGCATAATGCAAAGGATAAATAATGCAAGAAACTACCAAGGATATTATAAATGTTTTAATTGTAGAAGATGAGCGAATTCCTGCAACATATCTTAAAAGTATTATAGAAGAAGATAGCGATTTTAAAGTAATTGACATTACTGCTTCAGCAGATGAAACACTTACAAGCATTAAAAAGCAAAAGCCTCAAATAATTTTTATGGATATAATGATAAAAGGCTCATTAAGTGGGGCAGAGTTAGCTCTAAAAATACATACACTTTATGAAAAGATTAAAATAATTTTTCTTACTGCATTTAGTGATGAAGAGATGGTTGAGTATGCAACCGATGCAAAAGCTGTAGCTTATCTTTTAAAGCCATATCGTCCAAAAGAGATTAAAGCTACACTTGCTCTACTAAAACCAGATTATAAAGACCCAAAAGAGCAAAACATACCAAAAGATATAGTTGAATTAAAATATGGCTTTGTTTTTAATTTAAAAAATAAGCAGCTTTTTAAAGATGGTATACCCATTAAAATAACACCAAAAGAGACAGAATTTTTAGATATTCTTTGTCATAATGCTCAAAGAACTTTAACCAAAGAGGTTATAATTGAGAATATGAATATAACCGATGCCTCTTTAAGGGCACTTATCTATAGATTAAGAAAGCATTTACAACGAGATATTATATCTAGCTCTAAAAAAGTTGGCTATAAAATATTAACACGAGAGTAGAGTATGCAATTTAGTGGTTTTCCAAAAGAGGGTTTAAAATTTTTAAATAGTATTATAAAAAACAATAGTAAAGAGTGGCTAGATGAAAATAGGAGTGATTACGAAAAGTATATACTAGAACCAAACCGTGCTTATGTAGAAGAGATGGGCGAGACTTTGCAAATGCTCGTGCCATTTATAAATGCCGAACCTAAAATTAACCGCTCTCTATTTAAAATTTACCGCGATGCTAGGTTTCATTTAGATGCACCTATAAAAGAGAAGATTGGTATTATAATGTGGCAGGGTGCAGGACACAGAATGCAGTCTAGCTCATTTTATATGCACTACTCTCCTGATGAAATCTTCGTGGCAACTGGCATTAGAAATTTTAAACCACCACTTTTAGCTAGCTATAGAAGCTATATAAAAAATAGTACAAAAAGAGAAGAGTTACACAATATCTTAGAAGAGTTGCAAGCCAAAGGCTACAGCCTTCCAGAACCAAAATTTAAACGCTACCCAAGGGGCTTTAACAAAGATGATAAACACTCTTACCTCTACTTAATGGGGGCAGTTTATGCATACCAAACTTTTAAACCAGATGCAGTTTTTCACTCAGAAAAAATTATAGATAGAAACTTCAAAATATATCAAGATATGTTCGATTTACAGCAATGGGTTTATGAACTAACTCTTCATAAGAATTAAGGGCAACTACCCCTTAAAACTACTTACTTCTTTTGCTGTAATCTAAATATTTATGTAAAATATCTTCCCAAGCTGGTGAGTTTACAATCTCTAATAGTGCTTGATTAATCTCTTCTAATCTTTTACTACCTTGTGGAACCATAACACTATAATTTTGCGTTTCAAACTGTGCACCGGTTAGGGTTAAAGTTTTTCTAAATTTCTTATTAATATAGTATTGTAGAAGTGGTGCATCATAGACCATTGCATCAACTGAGCCATTTTTTACGGCTTCTAAACCGCTTAATATATCTTTATAATATAGAGGATATAATCTTCTACTTCTTAAAAATTCATCACTTACTGAACCTTTTATACTAGCTACTTTACCTCTAGCTAAATCTTTTTGTGTAACTATTGGACCATCTATTTTAGAAACTGTTAAAGCCGAAGATATAGTAGCAATAATTGATGCTACTATAAGAAGCGAAGCTATCATCCAAATAAAGGCAATAAATCTACTACTAGCACTTTTAGGTGACATTTCGACATTACCAACTGTTGTCATTGTTGTAGCTGCCCACCAAGCAGCATTTCCTATACCTTTAATAGGACTTGCATCAAATGTTTCAGGATGTTTACGACGCTCTGTAAACCAAATTAATGTTCCTACGCACAATAGTGTGCCAGTTAATGCTAAAAGAATAAAGAGCATCTTTTTAGAGAAAATACTTTGAAAAATTATCATTGCAGGATTTGTCTCTTTTTTCTGTACTGCAATACCAAGCCATGTGGTATAGTAGCTATGACTAAAGTCTAATACTTTCTCTCTATCTGGAGTAATTGTTAAAGCTGCAATTCCTACATCTAAATCTCTATTTTCTACGTTTTTAAGTAGTGTCTCTAAAGTCTCTTGATGAAACTCATACTTAACATTTAACTTTTTGGCAATGAGCTCCCATAACTCTATACTGATACCACTCCATTTACCATCTGGACCTTTCATTGCAAATGGAGGTGCTATTTTAGTACCAACTTTCCAGACAGTACTATTGCTATCGTTTGCTGCTTCTATCGTCATTAACAGTGATGTTATTATTAGTAATATTTTAATCAAATTTTTCATGGGGCAGAGTATATCATAAAATATGTTATAAAATTATGTAGATTTTATGGATTTAGATATATATTTGTGTAATGTAGTAACAAATATACTCATCTATGCTTTAACTTAGTTTACACTCTATATATGATAAAATTCTTTAAAAAATTGAGCCTATGAATAGAAAAATTTTAGCACTAGCTATACCTAGCATTATTAGCAATATATCTAACCCTCTTGTATCAAGTGTAGATACTGCACTTATGGGGCATTTAAATAGTACAAACTTAGCAGCCTTAGGGGCTATGAGTATGGTTTTTATGTTTATATATGGTACTTTTAACTTCTTAAGAAGTGGAACAACTGGAATATCCGCACAAGCATATGGTGCAAAAAATAGTGAGTTAATTAGTAACACAATGTATCGTGCAATGTTTGTAGCTTTTACTTTGGGGCTTTTGCTTATACTCTTTAAGAGTTACATTTTTGAGACTTCAGTCTATTTAATGAATGTAGAAAACTCTTATTTAATACAGAGTAAAAGATATTTTGATATTCGCATCTATACAGCCCCTGCCCTCTTTATGGGTTATGTACTTATGGGTTGGTTTTTTGGTGTACAAAATGCAATCTATCCACTCGTTATAACAATTATTCTTAATTTACTAAATATTGTACTAAGTTACTACTTAGTTTTTATACAACATATGGGGATAGAGGGTGCTGCACTTGGAACATTAATTGCACAATATATTGCACTGCTAATTGGTTTTTTAATGCTTTTAAAATACAGAGGCTATTTTAAAAGCTTTAATTTACAACAGGTTTTAATCAAGAGTCAAATCCTGCACTTGTTTAGAGTAAATAGTGACATTTTTATCCGTACTTTAGCTTTAACTTTTGCTTTTGCTTTTCTATATTCTCAAGCAGCAAAAGAGGGAGAAGACAAATTGGCTATAATGGTGTTACTATTACAATTTATAATTTGGTTTGCTTATAGTTTAGATGGCTTTGCTAATGCGGCAGAGAGTTTAGTTGGCAGTTATTATGGTGCTAAAAATTGGCGTAAATTTGAACTTTCCATTAAGTACTCTCTTGTTTGGTCATCTGTTTTAAGTATAATATATACAATTTTTTACTATTTTTTAGGCGAAAGTATATTAAAGCTTTTTACAAATCAAGTAAATTTAATAGAGCAGACAAAAAACTTTATGCCATACATTGTAGCAGTACCACTGCTTAGCTTTTTGGCATTTATTTGGGATGGTATATATATAGGAATGACAGCCACAAAAGCTATGAGAAACACAGTTTTAGTATCGCTAGCACTCTATATTGCAGGCTTTTATTTAACGAAAGAGTACAATTTTATATATGCATTATGGATAAACTTTGTACTATTTCTACTATACCGTGGGGTAGTTCAGAGTCTACTATTTTATAAATATGGTAGAGAATTAAAATAGGAAGAGTTATGAAAATAGATAAAATACAACTTAACTATGTTTGAAATTGCAGAATATATAGGAATTATCGCTTTTGTTATTAGTGGCTTTTTAGTTGGAGTTCGCAACAAATTAGACTTACTAGGTATACTAATTAGTACATTTCTCACAGCCTTTGGAGGTGGTTTAATACGTGATGTAATAGTTAATAGAACTCCTTATAGCTTTACACATACAGCTCCTGGAATACTTGTTATTGTTCTAATGTTAGCTATGATAATTTCTAAAATTCATAAAAAACCAAATCTTGAAAACAGAGTACTATTTATATTGAGTGACTCTATAGGTTTAGTCTCTTTCTCTATATCTGGAGCTTTATTAGCCTTAAATGTAAACTACAATTTAACAGGAGTAATGGCTCTTAGTTTCATTACAGCAGTTGGTGGAGGCATTACAAGAGATGTTATAATAAACGAAGTACCCTTTGTATTTAAAACTGGCTTTTACGGCACTATAGCTCTGCTTGTTGGGCTATTAATATATCTGCTCAATTTACTAAATTTCATAAACTTTTTTACTCTTTTAATTGTTTTTCTGCTTGGTATAATTGTTAGAGTTATAGCCTTTTATAAAAAGTGGTCTATTCCATTAGGTCAAATTTAAAGACACTTATAAAAGTATCCTAAATATGGTAATTTTGAAACATTTATAAAAAAATAGAAATAAATTTTAATACCATCTAATGGAATGATAAACTAAAACAGTTTAAAAAATTGATTTAAATCAATTTTGCACTAATAAAAAATAGTTAAACTGCTTATTGTATCAAGAAATACTAAAGGAGTAAGAGTATGCACAATATTGCTTTAAAAATAATTTATATATTTAAGAGAGCACAAGCTTTTATGCTTGCATTTGTGCTCTTAAGCATTTAACCTAAATATTGCATTAGAATTAACAATGATTTTCTAAAAGTTGTTAATCTCTAATACAAAATTTGGATTTGATACACTAAGCAACCTTCTGGTGAAAGGTTGCCCCTATTTAAAAGATAGTTTCCAAATTTTACTAAACTCTAAAATAGCTTCTTCTATTACATTAAATGAGAACCCTCCGAAACCTAATCTTATAGCTTTAAAATCACTATTTGTTACATTTTGTGTTAAGTAAATTTTTAAAGCATTATACTTGGCTAATTCTTGTAATCTATTATAATCAAAAGGCTTTGTTGGAGTAATAAGTATTGCTAAACCAGCCCCTTGTGCCACAATTTGATAATTTTTACAATACTTTTTTATAGCACTTAACATAAGGTTATGTTTCTTTTTATTTATAGTTCTAACTTTTCGTATCTGTCTCTCAAAGTGTCCATCTTTTATAAATTTTGCTAGTGTTAATTGTGTCGCAACACTTACTCTTGCAAAATGGGCATCGTAACTCTTGGCAAACTCGTCCAAAAACCAGTTAGGCACAACCATATAGCCAACTCTAATTGCAGGGCTTAGAGCCTTTGCAAATGTTCCTAAATAGATTACTCTATCATTTGTATCTAAACCTTGCAAGCTCGGTATTGGACGGTTGTAGTATGCTAATTCGCTATCATAGTCATCTTCTATAATTACGCCACCAATTTTACTAATATACTCTAGCAACTTAACTCTTTTAGATATTGGCATAACAACACCTGTTGGATATTGATGGCTAGGTGTTATATATACAATTTTAGCGTCACTAATTGAAAATTTGTCAATATCTAAACCATCTTGATTTACAGTTATATCAGTAACTTTATAGTTATAATTTGCAAAGACTCTTCTTGCTAAGTGATACCCCGGTGACTCTATAGCAAAGCTACTATACTTTTGCTTTAAAAGCTTTGCTATAAGCTCCATACTATCGGCAAACCCATGGGTAATAATAATGTTATTTGCATCAGCATTTACCCCACGAGAATTTTGCAGATATAGAGCAATTTGCTCTCTTAAAGCTAACTCTCCTTTTGCATCTGGATAGGCACCAAAGTTTACATCTTGATTTACAACTTTGTTAAAGAGCCGCTTCCAAATTTTAAGCGGAAAGTCGCTTGAATTAAGCTGAGCTGGGAAAAAGTCGTACTTGTAAAGCTCTTGACTACACTTGTCATCTATTTTGTCACTTTGCTTTACAGTTGCATCAAATAGTACCTCGCAAACATAGTAGCCACTCTTTTCTTTGCTATCGATATACCCTTCGGCATAGAGTTGAGAGTAAGCATTTTGCACCGTTGTTTTACTTATGTTATAAGTTGTAGAGAGTTTACGAATCGATGGCAACTTATCACCAACATTTAGATTGTTTGTTATATCTAGTTTTAATTGCTCATAGAGTTGCTTATGAAGTGGAACTTTAGAGTTACTATCTAAAATATACAAAACTGTACTCCTAAATTTTATAAAAATTGTATATTTACTTATATACAGATTGCCACTATAATAGCGTAAATTATTTAAAGGGAGCAAGATGAAACGAGATAATTTAGATTTTTTAGAAAAGTTAGAGTATGGAACACTTGCACTTAGTATAGATAATATTCCATACTCTCTTCCTATTAATTTTGTTACACTAAATGGGTGTATATACTTTCATGGCTCTAAAAAGGGGCGAAAGGTAGAAGCAATAAAAGCTAACTCTAATGCTAGTTTTAGTGCCGTTAAAGCTTATAGTATCATTGCTTCATACATGAGCAGCATTGATGGTTTAGCCTGCCCTGCAACACAATTTTTTAAATCATTAATAGTAGATGGTAAAATAGAGATTTTAGAAAATTTGCAAGAAAAGATTGATGTTCTAAATGCATTAATGGAAAAACTGCAAAGCGAAGGTGGCTACAAAGATTTAAACGACCCAGCTTATAAAAAGGCAATTAATGCAACCAATATTTTTAAACTAACACCAACTGATGCGAAGTTAAAACTAAAGTTTGGACAAAAGTTAAGTGATGAGCGTTTTAATATGATAATTAAACACTTAGAGCAAAGAGGCACACAAGAGGATTTAGAGACAGTAAAACAAATGGACTTGTTGCGGTATAAGGGTATATCATAAATAGACTTTAAAGATGTAAGATTGTGCAAAACTTTTTTTGAGGCATAGCCAAAGCTATGGTGATGAAAAATTTTGTGCAAGATTGCTTCTTTAAAGACTACCCTTCGGGCTTTACACATTTGACCATATTCTGCGTTAATACTCCTTGAATTAGCTATGGCTAGTCCTGCGTCGTATTGCCTTGACTATGAACAAATGTGTAAAGTTTCTGATGTATCCTTATACCACAACAAGTCCAAAAGGAGTATAGATGTTAGAGTACAAGATAGCCCAACTTTGTGATATAGAGGCAACGCTAAAGTTGCACGCAAAGTATCAAGTAGATACAATAAACCCAGAAGATAAAAAAGATGGATTCGTTACAACCCCATTTAGCAAAGAGGAGCTAACAGAGTTAATAGAGCAAGAGAGTGGGCTCTTTATCGCCAAAGATGGTGACGAAGTAGTAGCATATGTTATGAGTGCATCTTGGGAGTTTTGGAGCAAATGGCCAATGTTTGCATTTATGGCACAAAATTTGGAAGGCAAAAGCTTTAAAGGTATAGAAATTACAAAAAACAATAGCTACCAGTATGGACCAATAGCAATAGATAAACGATTTCGTGGAACTAATTTACTTTTTAATATTTTCGACTTCGCAAGGGAACATATGGCAAAAAGGTACCCTATATTAATTACCTTTGTAAACAAAATAAATCCACGTTCTTTTAAAGCTCATAGTAAGCTAGGTTTAAAAGTTTTGAGTGAATTTGAATATAACAATAACCACTATTATGAAATGGTTTACGACACGAGTGTTAAGATTAAAAGAGTATAATTCAATAAAAAACAAGGAGAGCAAGATGAAAACATTTTCAAATACTACAAAAATAACTCAAAGATTCTCTACTCTTCTTCTGACTAACTTCCTCCTAAGCCTATAATTTAGGCGATTTCATATATTTTTTGATTCCTTGATTGGATGACCTGCTATTAATTTACTGTGGATATTACTATCCTTTTTTTATAATTTTACAAGGAAATAATTATGCAAGAAACAAATAATTGGAACCCAGATGAGTATAAAAAACATACCTCATTTGTATCAGAGTTAGCCTTACCAGTGGTGGATTTATTAGACCCAAAAGTAGGCGAGAGCGTTTTAGATTTAGGCTGTGGCGACGGCACTTTAGCTTTAGAGATAGAGCGAAGAGGGGCAAATGTCTTAGGTGTAGATTTAAGCGTTGAGATGGTTCAAGCTGCAAAAGAAAATGGCATAGAAGCAATGGTTACTAGTGTAACCGCTTTGCCTTTTACTGAAGAGTTCGATGCCATCTTCTCAAATGCAATGTTGCATTGGGTTAAGCAGAGCGATTTAGCCATAGAGAATATTGCTAAAGCTCTAAAGTGTGGCGGCAGATTTGTAGCCGAATTTGGAGGCGAAGGCAATGCTCACCATTTAGTTAAAGCGATGGAATTAGCCTTTCAAAAACATCCAGAGTTTGGAGAGTTTGTAAACCCTTGGTACTTCCCAAGCCCAGCTGAATATAAAACAAAGTTAGAAAACAACGGCTTTAAGGTAGAGTATATAGAGCTAATCCCACGCCCTACCCCTATGGAAGATATAGGCAAATGGTTAGAGATTTTTGCTAATGGCGTAACAGCACATTTAAGCAAAGAGCAATTCAAGCTTTTTAAAGATGAGTGCAAAGCATACTTGAAAGAGCATATCTACACCCAAAAAGATGGATGGATAATAGATTATGTACGACTTCGCATAAAGGCTATTAAAATATAAAAGAGTATAAATAAGTAGTTTTGCACACTACTTTATATTCATAAAATGGTAATAAGTAACTTTAGTTTAAACTATTTTTGCTAGAATAGCACCATTATATGGATATAATTATAAAATAATTTCACTCTGTTATTAATTTTAACAACAGGTAGATATTGTAGTAAAATATAAATATACTCATTAAAAAAGGGAAATATGAAACAGACACTTTATAAGATTAAAAAATTAAAAAAACAATTAAACTCTTATATTCTATCTTTTGTTTTACTTAGCATATAGATACACCCATCCTAAAGCAAACTAAACATAACAGTGTAGTTTACTCTAAGGTGGCTATAGTTACAATTTATTCTTTATATTTGGTATAATTACGCTAAATATCACAGAAGGTCATAAATTGAAACTATACGAAATAAAAGCAATAGCCAACTACTTAAAGCAGTTTAACTTTATTAAAAAAGCTAAAAGAGTTGCTAATAATGTAATAGAGTTAAATTTTGGGCAAGAGTGGTCTATCTTTTTTGATTTAACTCGTGGCAACTCTACCATATATAAGGCTAATAAATCGCTGGTTAATAGTTTTAATGCTCCGTTTGATGCACAGCTGCACTCTCTACTTTCTCACTCTAAAATTTTAGATATATCTGTGCCAAATGACGATAAGGTAATTATATTTAAAGTAAAACCAAAAAGCCAATATAAAGATAGGGTAGTGTTTGCTAGATTTGAGCTAACGGGTAAATATACAAATTTAATATTAACAGATGAAGATAATATTGTAATAGATGCTCTGCATCATATTGATTCTAGCAAAAGTTACCGTGTAGTAAAACCTGGTGTTGAGCTAGAGGAACTTTTGCCATTTAAATCTAAATATAGTGGCGAGGTAGAAGATGTCGAGGCACTATTAGAGCAAAATTTTCAAAAGATAAACTCCGCACTTGTAAAGAGATTAAAAGAGCAAAAACTTAACCAGATAAATAAAAAGATAAAAACTCTACAAAAAGCTTTGGATGCCCTGCCAAATGAAGATGAGCTAGAAAAAGAGGCTGACGAGTTAAGCAATATTGGCAATATTGTCTTAGCAAATCTACACCAAATAAAACCATACGATAAAGAGTTAAAAACATACGATTTTGAAGGCAGAGAGATAACTATTAAACTACCTAAAAATATAGTAAAAAACCGCATTAGTGAGCATTTTTTTAACTTAGCAAAAAGGGCGAAAAGCAAAGCTAAAAATGTAAACATAGAGTACAATAACTTAAATGATAAACTAAACTTTTACAGTAATATTAAAAATGCAATTTTAAACTCTAACGACCCCTATGAGTTAGAGCTTTTAGTGCCTAAACAGGCTCGCTCTAAAGCTAAAAAAGATAAAAACAAAGTTGGAGAAGTATTCTGGATAGAGGGGTATAAAGTTATGGTTGGGCGAAGCTCTAAGGAGAATCAGGAGCTTTTAGGAATAGCAAAATCTAACGACATTTGGATGCACACTCGCAATATCCCTGGTTCGCATGTTTTTATTAGAACAGATAAACAAAATTTGCCAGAAAGCTTAATTAATTCTGCTGCAAAACTCTGTGTTGATTTTTCTACAAATATGCCTGGAAATTATGAAGTAGATTACACAAAACGAAAATTTGTAAAAATTCAAGAGGGCTCTAATGTAGAGTACGATAAGTACAAAACAGTGCATGTACTTAAAGAGGGTGTAGAGATTAGGGTTTGATTGGTAGATAGTTGATAGTTGATAGTTGATGGTTAATGGTTGATGGTTAATGGTTGATTGTTGATGGTTGATTGTTTTGTTTTGGCTTTTTTAAAGCCGGCTATAACTTATAAGAGCAGTTTTTAAGAATAAAACTAATATAATTATGACAATTACAATAATAAGGTAAATTAAATGAGTTTAAAAGATGATATAAATGCAGTTAAACAAGAGCTAAGTGGCGATGAGAAGTTACTAGAGCAAGCATTTCATTTAGAGAAGTTTTTCAAAAAGAATAAAAAGATAATTATAGCATCAGCTATTTTATTAATTGGTGCATTTATAGGATACAAAGTTTATAACTATATGCAATACTCTAAATTAGAAAAAGCAAATAGTGCACTTTTAACACTAGATAAAAACCCTACAGATAAAGTGGCACTTGAAAAATTAAAAGAGAATAATCCTAAATTATATACACTTTATATTTACTCTAAAGCTGCAAATAGTGGTGACGCTAAAGCTTTAGAAGCGATTAAATCAAATGATGAATTCTTAAAAGATGTTATTAATTATCATGCAGGTGTAGCTAGAAATAAGGCAACAGATTCGGAGTACTATAAAAATTTAAGTAAAATAGAAAAAGCTTACGAACTTATAAAAGCTGGTAAAAAGAGTGAAGCTAAAGATATTTTAATTACTATTCCTAAAAATTCTGCTGTTGCTGCTGTAGCTAGACTACTAGAACATTTAACAATTAAATAATTGTCATAAAATTAGTATATATGTGCCTAATATAGTAAAATAGGGGCATTTACTAATAGTAAGGAACATTATGAAACTCAAAGCCATTTTAGCAAGCACTGCTATAATTTTCTTCACTGGCTGTTCGTTAGATACCACAAAATTTGTACCAGATATTTTTAAATCAAGTGCAGGACTTAGCACTAATAGATATACCGTAAAAACAGGTAAAAAAGTATTTAATATCATCAGAGATGGTGTAACATTTACAGATGGTAGCTACATTACAGCAAAAGGTGATGGACCTATTAATTTACCAAGAGGCTACTATTATGTAAACTCAGATGGTGGAAGAATTTTAGCAGCTGATAGAGTTGGAGATATTATAGTCTTAAAAGATAGTGGAGAGGAGATAGCACATACCAAACTAGAGGCTCCTTTAGTAAGTGGAGTTACATATTATGGTGGTATCGCTTATCTTCTTCAAGGTAACCGTTTTGGAATTTACGACCCATTCAAAAACAAAATTATTTATCAAAAAGAGTTTAAAGGTGGCTCGGTTGTAGATAATCGTCTTGCAAATCCTATTGTAACACAAAACTTTTTAGCTATACCAACACTTGATGGGAAATTAGTATTTATAAGTTTGCATAGCTACCAAGCACCATCTGTATTGCCAGTTGGAACTCTTAAAAATTATGGAAATATTATTTTCTTAAAGACTCTAAATGACAAAATAGTAGCAGCAACTCCTACAAATATTATTACAATATCTCGTACAGGTAAACAGACTTATAATGCAAAAGTTGCTGATTTAACTATACATAATGGTATTATTTATCTACTTACAAGAGATGGTACTGTTGCTAAGCTTGACCCAAATTTACAACTTATACAGAGTAAAAAATTTGCTTATGCCGACTATGCAACTATTGCTGCACTTGATGGTAAAATATACGCTTTTGCAAAGAGTGGCTCACTTGTGGTTATGGATGATAATATGCAAAAAAACAGAGTTTATAGTGTGGGAGAAGCAAAACAGTTTAGCTTTGTTTCAGGGAATTGGTTATATATAGATGATAGAAAAGTAAACCTATCTGCTCTAAACTATGAGTGATTTAACAGAAGCTTTCAGAGAATATTTAAGCATAAATAGAGGACTTAGTAAAAACTCTATAACTGCCTATATTACAGATATAGAACAATTTGATTCTTCTTTGAAAAAAGAACTTTTAAAAGTTGATAGCAGTGATGTTATCAACTTTTTAGCTCAATTTAAAAATGCTCGAACATTAAATAGAAAATTAGCCTCTATTAATGCTTTTTTTAACTTTTGTAAAGAGTTAGAATTTGCAAATATAGATATAAACTTACCAAGTTCAAAAATACCTGCCAATTTACCAGCTTTTTTAGAGCACGAAGATATTTTAAAAGCTGTAGAACAAATTGAACCAAAAAGTTGGCTAGATTTAAGAGATAGAGCCCTACTTCTATTTCTATATGCAACGGGTGTAAGAGTTAGTGAAGCTGTGCAAGCTAAGCGTCAAGATTTAGAGGGAAACTGGTTAAAGGTTCGTTTTGGAAAAGGTGAAAAAGAGAGAGTAGTCCCCATTGCAAAGGTGGCTCAATTCGCTTTAGAGTTATACTTAAGAGAGCGTGCAGATAACGAAGTAAACCTATTTGTAAATTACAAAAGAAAGCCTCTTAGTAGAATTAGCATATTTAAAATTACCAAAAAGTATTTAGGAGTATCGCCACATGTGCTACGCCATTCATACGCAAGTAGCCTAATAATAGGTGGTGCCGACTTAAGAGTAGTACAAGAACTCTTAGGACACAGCTCTTTGCTAACAACCCAAATATACACCCACATACAAAAACCTCACTTAAAAGAGACAATCGACAAATACCATCCACTTGGAGGCACTTAAAATGTCATACTTAGATAGAATTAAAGAGAACAACAATTACATAGAGAGTAATAAAATACCCCTATATTTTGATGGTACAAGAGTTGGACAAGTTAGAGATGATTTTTTAAAATTACTTTTAGACAGTTCAGTATTTGAGATGAAAAACGGTATTCTGGAGTTGAACAGTAGACTACAAAACAGAGAAGATAGAGAAAAAGCACTAGATGGGTTTGCAAAAGAGATGTTTAGTAAAGGTATTACTCAAAATTATAAAAACGAAAAGTATCCAGTCATAAATAAAAGTAACAATCATTTTCTAGCATTTATAGATAGAAGCATCTCGACACTTTTAGGTACGCTATCTTTTGGGCAACATTTAAATGGATTTGTTAACACTCCTGACGGCTTAAAAATGTGGATTGGGCGTCGCTCTTATACAAAAGAGTACGAAGCGGGAAAATTGGATCACTTAGTAGCAGGTGGTTTACCGTTTGATATATCACCCAAAGATAATTTAGCAAAAGAGTGCTACGAAGAGGCTGGAATAGATAAAGAGTTAGCTAACAGAGCTAAAAGTGTTGGCTTAGTTTCGTATAAATACGAGTACAACTTGGGCGGGAAAGAGGATATAATCTACTGCTACGACTTAGAATTAAACGAAAATTTTAAACCCAAGTGTACAGATGGAGAGGTAGAAGAGTTTTACCTAATGCCAATAAAAGAGGTTGCGAATATTGTTAAAACTACTAACAGTTTCAAACCTAATTGCAACTTGGTAATCATAGATTTTCTAGTAAGGCATGGCTATATTACTCCTGAAAATGAAGATTATATAGCAATTGTAAATGGCTTAAATTAACGAAAAATATAAGCTACCATCTAGTGTGTGTATAGTAGTATTATCCCAAAGTATGCATTAGAGATTTACAATCTTTAATGCATAATTCAGGATTATTTTTGTTAAGGGCACCTCCATTGCCATTAAGTTAAGGATTTTATATTGGTAAAATGGTATGATGTAAAACTATGGCATCGCCGTCATCGTATAATACAAAACCCCAAAGAAATAAAAAGTTTGACAATGTAAAAAACATGTTAAACTAAGGGGTGCTAAAGTAGAAAGAGGAAGATAAAAGAGGT